>CAYVJG010000004.1:0-112115 GCA_964451785.1 uncultured Flavobacteriaceae bacterium | reverse complement strand
TTCCATCATGCTGTAAATTAGATTGCTAATATAAGAAAATATACGTATAACTCTACAAATTTATATCAGGTTAATTAAGATTTTAGCCCAGTTTTTATTATCTCACATCAACATAACATATTGATTAACAAAATACTAACCAAATTGCACAGAATCAAAATTGAACTAGTTAATTTATCCATTCGGTATTATGCTTCAACTACAGCCAGTGAGCTATACCCCTGACCATTGCGCGTTAATTGAATTTGAAGTCCGATTCGTTCTTTAAGTGATTCTACATGACTGATAATTCCGATGGTTTTTGACGAATCCGCTTGCAAGCGCTCTAAGGTATCTAAGGTTTGATCTAACGTATCTGGATCTAGTGTGCCAAATCCTTCGTCTATAAACAGACTGTTGATAGATACATTTTGCGAGGCTAAATCAGACAAAGCTAAGGCCAACGACAAACTCATCAAAAAAGTTTCACCACCCGAGAGTGTTTTTACCGAGCGCTCTTGTCCACCCATATCTAAATCGGCTACCACCAAATTGTCTTTATCAACTTGTGTACTCACTGCCAATCGGTAACGATCACTCAGGTTTTGCAGTCGCTTATTGGCCAACTTAAGCAGGTGACGCAAAGTCATATCTTGAGCAAACTGATTAAATTGGTCTCCTTTAGCGTCTCCTATCAACTTATTTAAGTGCTCCCAACGCCAATTTTCATGACGCGATTGCGCTATTTTATCTTCTCTTTGTATGATTCGCTTTTGCAAATCATCGTGATTTTTCAGTTGACGCTCCTCTTCTTTGAGGTTTTCAATTAATTTGCGCTGATTTTCTGTTAAATCCGTTTTTTCACTTATCAACTGTTCTAATGATTGCTCCGTTTGGCGTTTTTTAATCTGCTCGATTAATTGTGCTTTATAAGTGTTTAACTGAGCTTTTAATTGTTGTATTGTATCGGCGTATTCTTTTTTTTGCGTATTGAGTTTTTGATAATCTGCATGAGCTATCAAGGCTTTTTTGGCTAGTTCAACAGTTTGAAAACCGCGTTCATTTAATTGTGGTAACAATTGATTTTCTAAATCAGTCTTTATCTGCTCTGCTGCCGACTTACGCTTTACCTCCTCTAGCTTTTTATCTTGCAACCGCTCTAAAGTTTGTTGAATTTTGCGCCAGTTGGTTTCATATTTAGCGACATCAGCCTTAATAGATTTGCCCGTGTAATAGCGCTCTATTTCTTTTTTCTTAAGCTCCCCTTCTGCTTTAATGCTTTGCAAACTTTTATAAAGCGGTAGCGCGCGCTTGAGCTGATCTAACTCCTGTAAAAAATCGCGCAATTGTTCTAAATCTGCTTTTTTAGTTTTTAGCTTTTTTGCGCAAGTCTCCCATTCTTCAGCGGACCACTGCAAGGTTTCTGACGGATGTGTAGCTGTAAATTTTTCTACTTGTTCAGCGACCTCATTTTCTCTTTGCGCAATAGTTAATCGCAATTCAGCAATGCGGTCTTGCTGTAGTTTTAATTGGGTTTCCTTTTTAGAAAACGTCTTGTTTTTAGTTCTAAGTTCGCCTTCCACTTGCTGCAATTGCTCAGCTAAATTGTCTTTGTGTTCGGGAAGTTCTTGAGCATAAGGATGCGCTAAACTTCCACAAAGTGGACAGGCTTCTCCCTCGTGTAAATGCAGACGGTAATCTTCTAACTGCATTTGCAACTGTGCATTGGCTTGCTCTAATTTTAAGTTTTTTTGCGTTAAGTCTAATTTTTCTAATTGCGCTTTTAAGTGCTCTAGCTCAGTTGGTAACTCTGCTATATCTTTTTCAATTTGTTGTAATTCTCTTTTATGATCTTTGAGCTGTTGCATTGTGTGCTGCAAGGCTAACCAGGCTTTTTCTGCTACTTGCAACTTTTCTATACGCGAAGTTTGTTCAGTAATTTTTTGAGATACATTTTCAGGTAATTTACCGCCAAATCGATTTTTCCACGCTTGCGTTTTTTGAGTATAACTCTGCTTGACCAACTCCCATTTTTCAGGATGTTTCACTAATTCTAATGCTGGCACCCCACTTTCTACGCCTTCAACTTCTCGATTAAACTGCTCTGACTTGCCTTTATATTCTGTGATTAACCCCTGGCGTTCTTGCTCTAATTGCTCCACTTTCTCACCAAACGCTCGTAAACTGAATAATGGATTTTCTAATTTTTCAGATGATTTGATAAAGCTTTGAATGGCTGACAGCGCCTGTTGTTGTTTAGTTTGAGTTGTTTCTAATTCATTAGTCAACTTATTGATAGCATCTGTATGCGTCGCTATTTCTTTAGTTTTATAAGTCCAGGTTTGCAAATCTATGGCAAAGGCTTGAACCAATTCGTGTTGCTCAAGACGCTTTCCTTCTTCGGTTAAAAATAATTTTTGATTGTGTTCAGCAGCAGTTAAGCGATTGGCTTCACCTGCTTTTTTAGTCTGCAACTCCTGAATAGATTCTTGTATACTGAGTTCTGCCTTAACCAATTCCAATCGGGTTTCTAGACGTTGTTGTTCTGCTTTATGCGCCTTAAAATTTTGTTGTAATTCTTGTGCTTTTTCAGGAGCTAATAATCGATTTTTTTCGTCTGCAATAATTTTAATTTGATCTTCAATAGCGCTGTTTTTGGCTTTATAGGTATCATAAGCCAAACGTCCTAATTGGCGATAAATTCCGGTACCGGTAATTTGCTCTAACAGCTGACTACGCTCTTTTTTATTGGCTTTTAAAAACTTAGCAAATTCACCTTGTGCTAAAACCACAGATTTGATAAACTGATCGTAATTCAGTCCTATCAATGCTTCATTTTTCTGCGGAACAGCTGCTTTTTTTAAACCCAAAGTCTCAGGTTTATCTACACGATAAATTTCCATTTCATAATCGCGTAAATTGCCATTGCGATTGGTGCTAATACTCCAAACCGAAGTATAAACTCCCGCTTGACATTGATAAGTAACCTCTGCAAAAGCCTCGAGCTGATTGCGCGTTAAGATGGCGCCCTTCTGCTCAATCTCTGATCTTGATATTCTATCTAGGCGTGGCACCTTGTTAAACAACGCTAAAGAAATCACATCCAAAATCGTCGTTTTACCACTTCCTGTAGGACCTGTAATGGCAAATAACGGATTTTGTCGAAATAATTTATCTGTAAAATCTATGCTGTGTTCGCCTTTAAGCGAATTGATATTTTTAAATCTAATCGTTCTTATCTCCATAATTTACACCTCTTAATACACCTGATCTACCTGTTCTAACAACTCTAAAAAAGCCGATTCTATATCGCGCTCTTCTTCTTCCGGATATTCGTTTTCAGCTAACTTGGCACGAAATACTTTCTGCGGTTGCAGCTCTTCCAATTTTTCGTGTGTCTCAAATAGCTCACCTGTTTCGCGTACTGCCTGTTTAAATTTTACACGGTGCTTAACCACTTTATAACCTTCGCATTCAAAATTGGCTACCAATTGTTCTAAAGCTTGTATTTTTCGCTCTTGAAAATCATCCTCTTGCAATTCGACTTCCAACAAACTCGTCAAGCCTTCATGAGGTTCTAGATGGTTCAAGTCGTTTTTAAGTTTAGTTAAATCACCTTTTATGCGCATTAATTTTCTAAATGATGGAATGGCTATAGATTCGGGTTCCCAACCATTTTCGGTATCAATTAGCAACACGCGTTTGGCATCACGGCGCTCACTAAATGACAGTTGAATGGGTGATCCGCTGTAAAATGTAGGGATTGAAGCCGACAGCCGTTGTGGTTTGTGAATGTGCCCCAAAGCGATATACTTAAAATACGTATCAAATTGCGAAGCCTTTACAGCAGCTTGATTCCCAATTTGGATATCGCGCTCGCTTTCTGATGATTCGCTTCCGGCAGCATATAAGTGCCCCATTGCTAAAGCCGGAACATTAGGATAAAGTGTTTTACAAGCTTCCGCCGCTTTTTGAAAAACTGTACAAATACCGTTGCGCATGGCTTCTACCCTATCTTCATAACTCGTCAGTACCAAATCTGGATTTCGCAAATCTGGATTTCGCAAAAAAGGAATGGCTGCCACAACTACCTCAACTTCGCCTGAGTCATTTTTTAAAGGAACCAGAGCATCTTCTATAGCTTCAGGTAAACCGCCAACAACTTCTAAATCTAAAGATTTCATCAACCCTCGAGGCGCATTGAGCACGGAAGGCGAATCGTGATTGCCGCCTGTCAAAATAATGCACTTTACCCACGAACGTAACTGCATTAAACTTTCAAAATATTGCGCGCGTGCCGCAGAAGAGGGATTTGCAATGTCAAAACAATCACCCGACACTAACAAAACATCAATCTGTCGCTCTTTTAGCAATTGTTCTAACCAGTTGATAAACAATTCAAAATCTTCAGCTAATTCATAAGCGTGTAATCGCTTGCCAATGTGCCAATCGGCCGTATGTAGTATCTTCATGATCTCGCAACTTAATAGGGCAAACGAAAATACAGAAAATCTACTGCTTATCCTGTAAAATAAAAATGAATTCTCTTTTTAGCACTACTTCTCTTTTTAGCACTACTTCTCTTTTTGAAACTTTCCTCAAGAAACTAAACTTCAGCAGCAAACTGAAGTTAGGTTATTTCCTTACATTCAACTAGTACGTGCTAAAGATTCTTCAATCATCAAGCAGTTTAGAGGCTATACCAAACGATTTTGGAAACAGCTGTACAGAAAAATCGACTATTAACCTAAGTTCTATTAGCAAAAACGCCGCCTCAAAGACAGCGTTTTAAAGTTTTAAAAATGATATTTTGCTTTAAACTTATGGCGAAGTTTTACAAAAATAATTCCGACAATAAGTCCGACGATTAAGCCTACGATTAAATCTCCCGGATAATGCTTACCTACATAAATACGACTGTAGCTGACCAGCAACACCCAAATGGTCAACGGATAAAAAATGTATTTATAATACGGCTTTAGCACAGCGCCAATAAGTGTCATCAACGCCATAGCACAAGAGGCATGCGAAGAGAAAAAACCGTACTCACCACAATCTTCACTGAGCAAGTAGCGCATATCAAAGCCCATATTACAAGGGCGCAAACGCATCACGCTATCTTTGACAATATGTGAAATACCATAAGTAACGCCTACTGTCAAGAAAATGAATACCAAAGTCACAAAAGTGGACCCAAAGCCGGTTTTGCGGTATATTAACCACATCAGTAAGGCGTATAAAGGCAGAGCCAAAAACTGATTAGTAATAGTGGTCCAAAACCAATCCCATTGTGGCGTTCCTAAATTATTAAGGTATAAAAACCAGTCTTGATCCAGTTGTGCTAAGTAATCCATTAATCGATTTAGTTGTTATAACGTTCTACTTCACGGTCGTAAAATTCTGACGCTTCGCGAATGTAATTTTCAGTTTGCGCTTCCAATTCTTCTTCATCAGCTTTCTCAAATTCTTCAAGCCACTCTACCTCATCATTGCGCAAGTTGATAATGAAACGCGGAAATTGCGTGTGTATTATAAAAATATCATCCGGATAATCTGTATTATCCCCTAAAATATATTCAGGAAATTCCATAAGCTAGGTATTGTCAATTTTGTGCCGAAGATACAATTTTAAAAAAGTGCACCAAAACGGAATCTGCAATTGATTAAATTTATCAAAAACAAACTTTTTTTAATACGGCAAACTCAAATTCAGTCCATCTAAACTTCACTTTCAGCTTATTCTCAAAATGTTAAAATCACAGGATTCAAAAGTAGATTTTTTCAATATAAATTCGTTATTTTCGCCATATGAGTATAAAAAAACGCATTCCCATAGAAGAAGGTGATTATTACCTCACGCCAGAAGGCTACAGATGCTTTACCGAGCAATATCACCTTAAACGCGGCTACTGTTGTAAAAGTGGTTGCCGCCACTGTCCGTATGGTTATGACAAAACTACCGACCAAATAAAACGTCCTTAATTCATTTTATTTGGGAAACATTAAAATACAACAACTTATGACTTTTAAAGACATTATACGAGAAGGTATTCCTGATCAACTGCCTGAACAAAAAGCTTATGATACCACTGTCAGTCACGCGCCCAAGCGGAAAGACATTTTAAGCGATGACGAGAAGAAGTTGGCCTTGCGCAATGCCTTGCGTTACTTTGACAAAAAACACCACAACACATTACTGTCTGAATTTAAAACAGAACTCGAACAATACGGTCGCATTTACATGTATCGTTTTCGCCCTGATCACGACATGTATGCGCGTCCTATAGACGAATATCCCGGTAAATCTTTGCAGGCGCAGTCAATCATGGTCATGATTCAAAACAATCTCGACCCCAAAGTAGCGCAACATCCACACGAACTCATTACTTATGGTGGCAATGGCGCTGTTTTCCAAAACTGGGCGCAATATCGCTTAGTGATGAAATACTTAGCTGAAATGACTGATGAACAAACTCTAGTCATGTATAGCGGACATCCTATGGGATTATTCCCGTCGCATAAAAATGCACCGCGTGTTGTGGTCACCAATGGAATGATGATTCCGAATTACTCCAAACCAGATGATTGGGAGCGCTATAATGCTTTAGGGGTTACGCAATATGGACAAATGACTGCCGGAAGCTATATGTACATTGGTCCTCAAGGTATCGTGCACGGCACCACCATCACCGTGCTCAACGGATTTAGAAAAATTAAAAAATCACCTGCTGGCGGCTTATTTGTTACCGCCGGTTTGGGCGGCATGAGTGGGGCTCAACCCAAAGCCGGAACCATTGCAGGTTGTGTGAGTGTTTGTGCTGAAGTGAATCCTAAAGCCCTCGATAAACGCCACGAACAAGGTTGGGTAACCGAAAAAATAACTGACCTTAATCAGCTGGCCAAACGCACCAAAACAGCTATCGCCAACAAAGAAGTCGTCTCAATTGGTTACCTCGGTAACGTTGTAGAAGTGTGGGAAAAATTTGCCGAAGAAAATATCCACATCGATTTAGGTAGCGATCAAACCTCCAGTCACAACCCATGGGCTGGCGGCTATTATCCGGTAGGCTTATCGTATGAAGAAGCCAACGCTATGATGGCTAACAATCCTGAACAATTCAAAAAAGAAGTGCAACGCACCTATCGCCGTCATGTTGATGCGATCAATAAACACACTGCCAAGGGCACGTATTTCTTTGATTATGGCAATGCCTTTTTACTCGAAGCTGCACGTGCAGGAGCTCAGTTATTCAAAAATGCAAAAGGCGAACTCGTCACACAAAATGAAGTAGCCGAAGGAGCTCCTTTTGTTTATCCGAGTTATGTACAAGACATCATGGGACCTATGTGTTTTGACTATGGCTTTGGTCCTTTCCGTTGGGTGTGTACCTCCGGAAAACCTGAAGATTTAGAACAAACTGATAATATAGCGCTCGAGGTTTTAGAAGCCCTCAAAGCGCAAGCGCCTAAAGAAATTCAACAACAACTGCAAGACAACATCACTTGGATTAAAGGCGCTAAAGCTAACAAGTTGGTGGTTGGCTCACAAGCGCGCATTTTATATGCCGATGCTGAAGGGCGCATGTTGATTGCCAAAGCCTTTAACGATGCGATCAAAGCCGGAAAAATAGGCCCTGTAGTGTTAGGCCGCGATCATCACGATGTTTCGGGCACAGATTCACCTTTCCGCGAAACTTCAAACATCTATGACGGCAGCCAATTTACAGCCGATATGGCCATCCAAAATGTCATCGGCGACGGTTTCCGCGGAGCTACGTGGATCAGTATTCACAACGGTGGTGGCGTCGGTTGGGGCGAAGTGATTAACGGCGGATTCGGTATGCTTCTTGACGGTACTCCCGAAGCTGAACAGCGCTTAAAATCTATGTTGTTTTGGGATGTTAACAACGGCATCGCACGCCGCTCATGGGCGCGAAATGAAGGTGCTGTCTTTACAGCTAAACGCGCTATGGAAAGTGAACCACTTTTACAACTAACACTCCCTAATTTTGTTGATGATGATCTACTAAATTAAAATCACGCCAGCTACGTTATTCTTAAAAAACAGTGACCTATCAATTTGATACAGTCACTGTTTTTTTTATGTGACACTGTAATGATGGTGGATTCAAGTTTCGAAATTATCCTACCTCAATCTTTATTATTGAACTACTTCGTAGTTCTGAAAGATACGGTAATTGCAGTATCCCAATTTACACTCAGGCTTACTCATATTCAACCATTACATGATTGGTAGAAGTATTCTTAAAAAGGCCGAAGGCCTTTAATGTGATTAACCCTGTACAAACGAAGTGCAGTACGGGGTAAAATAGACTTACCTTTACTGAATCCCGAAGGGTGTTCAATACCAAAGAGAGTGTACAAGTTATACCAATTAGAATTATTTTTTAGCCCGATTTATAATATTTTTTGTAGGTATAATACCGTGGACCATAAATTATACCAATTTTATTTATTAAATAGTCTAAAGATTTATAGGATAAATTTTAAAGGTCAAGGCGAAAAACGCAGACATAGCCTTAGCTATGGCGAGTATTTTTAACGCAGAGATTTGAAATTTAGACATAAATATTGGGCTATTTTGTATGTATAATTGGTATTACTACTGCAATGAGACGAAGTAGAAATTGGACTCTATAATTAACCTATACGGTGTAAGTATTTGATTCAAAGCATATTTTGGTGCGCTTTTTGTGTTAATTTATTTTACAAATCCTCACAATGTAACAATTATTTACTAACTTTAAGTAACCAAAAAAACAACGCATTATGAAATTACTCAAACTATGTCTCGTTGCATTGGTGATAAGCCTCGGACTGACTTCTTGCCAATCCGTACAGGTCGTTACAGACTATGATCGAACGGTAAATTTTTCTGATTACCACACGTTTGCTTTTTATAAACCAACGATTGATAAAGCCAAAATATCTGATTTAGATAAACGTCGTATTTTGCGCGCTATAGATTCTTCATTAACCGCTAAAGGCTTGACAAAATCTGATACTCCTGATTTGTTAGTCAGTATTGTTACCAAATCAGCTAAAAACATCAATGTGCACCAAAATTATTACGGCTGGGGCGCTTACTGGGGAGGCCCTTGGTATTGGGGTATGAGTCCGTATTGGGGTAACAATTATTACACCTCAACAAACACCGATGGCACCTTGTACATCAACTTAATTGACGCTGACAAAAACATGCTCGTCTGGCAAGGCGTCGGTACCGGATTAATCTCTCCCGAAGGAAATGTCTCTGAAAAAGTAGAACGCATTAACACCATTGTCAGAGAAATTCTCAATCGTTATCCTCCCGGCTCAACCACTCAACACTAAATTAAATTAAGCCTGTCATCAATCGACAGGCTTAATTTTATTCATCTCGATGCTTTTTTTGAGTAAGGTTTGCTATATCAAAAATCTCTATGCAGCTCTTCAGGCTCATTGCCTTTAAGGCATAAAAAAAACCACTTCATACAAAACGCATGAGTGGTTCTTTTTATAGTTTAAAAGTCTATCTAGACTAGTGGTCTTATTTATACATTACCTTTTTAACGGCTTTGATAACATCTTCACTGTTAGGCAACCATTCTGCTAGCAATACCGGAGAATAAGGAGCCGGTGTATCAGCTGTATTGATTTTGACAATTGGAGCATCGAGGTAATCAAAAGCTTGGCTTTGTACTTGGTAAGTAATCTCTGTTGAGACGTTACCAAAAGGCCATGCCTCTTCAAGAATCACTAAGCGATTAGTTTTTTTAACTGAAGTCAAGATAGCATCGTGATCCATAGGGCGCACGGTGCGCAAGTCGATGATTTCACATGAAATACCTTCTTCAGCTAATTTATCAGCAGCTTTATAAGCTTCTTTGATAATTTTACCAAAAGAAACAATAGTGACATCAGAACCTTCGCGTTTTATATCAGCTTTACCAATCGGAATAAGGTATTCTTCTTCTGGCACTTCGCCTTTATCGCCATACATTTGCTCGCTTTCCATAAAGATAACCGGATCGTCATCACGGATTGCTGATTTCAACAAACCTTTAGCATCGTAAGGATTTGAAGGGACGATAACTTTTAGTCCCGGTGTATTAGCAAACCAGCTTTCAAAGGCTTGTGAGTGTGTAGCTGCTAACTGACCTGCAGAAGCTGTTGGCCCTCTAAACACAATAGGAATATTGAATTGACCACCTGACATTTGACGAATTTTAGCAGCGTTATTGATAATTTGATCAATAGCCACCAATGAAAAGTTAAAGGTCATATATTCAATGATAGGACGAGCTCCAACCATAGCACTACCGACTCCAATACCACTAAATCCTGATTCTGAAATCGGAGTATCGAGCACGCGCTCAGGACCAAATTCGTCTAACATTCCTTTTGACGCTTTATAAGCACCATTATATTCTGCTACTTCTTCGCCCATAAGGTAAATACTCGCATCTTTGCGCATTTCCTCAGTCATGGCTTCGCAGACTGCTTCTCTAAATTGAATTGTTCTCATAAACCTTGGATTTTATAAGGACTACAAAAGTAAGCATTACACAAGTGATTTTCCACACCTTTTTCAAAAAAATCCTGATAAAATTCGCTTCCCTTTTTCTTGATTATTTAATTATATTTGCGAGACCTCATATTTTTTAAAATTACAACAACTTAAAATCAACTAATACCTATGAAAATACTTGTATGTATAAGTCATGTCCCTGACACGACATCTAAAATAAACTTTACCGATAACGACACCAAGTTCGACACTAATGGTGTACAATACATTATCAATCCAAACGACGAATTTGGGTTGACACGTGCCATGTGGTTTAAAGAGCAACAAGGCGCTAGTGTTGATGTCATCAATGTTGGTGGTAAAGAAACTGAACCTACTTTGCGCAAAGCACTCGCCATTGGTGCAGATAGTGCTATTCGCATTGACACCGAAGCTTTAGATGGCTTTCAAGTGGCTAAAGAACTCGCTAAAGTAGTTCAAGAAGGCAACTATGATTTGGTTATTGCCGGTCGCGAATCTATTGATTATAACGGAGGAATGGTTCCGGGAATGCTAGCTAAACTTATCGGGGCTAACTTTGTCAATAAATGTGTGTGCATTAAAGTTGAAGGCGACAATGTAACTGTTGATCGCGAACTCGAAGGCGGAAAAGAAACTTTAACCACTACTTTTCCTCTAGTTATTGGCGGCCAAAAAGGAATTGTTGAAGAAAGTGACTTACGCATTCCTAACATGCGCGGTATTATGATGGCGCGTAAAAAACCTTTAACAGTTCTTGAGCCTGCTCAAGCTGAAACGCGTTCTGAAATCGTGAAGTTTGAAAAACCTGCGCCGCGTGGGGAAACTAAATTAATTGATCCTGATAATCTCGATGAACTCATCGAATTGCTCCACAGTGATGCAAAAGTTATCTAATCAACGTTTTAATCAATTTATTTTTCACCTTAAACACAGAATACCATGTCAGTTTTAGTATATACAGAATCCGTAAACGGAACCTTTAAAAAATCAGCTTTCGAAACCGCCTCATATGCCAAAAGTATCGCTGAAAAATTAGGAAGTTCATTAACGGCAGTAACCATCAATGTCAACGACACCTCTGCGCTTGCAGCCTATGGAGTTGACAAAGTGCTAACCGTCACTAATGACAAGCTCAGTGCATTCAATGCCGATGCTTATGCAGATGTCATCACCCAAGCAGCCAAAAAGGAAGACGCTAAAGTAGTGGTTATTGGACAAACGGCCAATGACAAATACTTAGCACCATTACTTGCCGTAAATCTCGAAGCTGCCTATGCCCCTAATGTCGTAGCGCTTCCTGAAAGTGTAGCACCTTTCCAAGTGAAAAGCAGCGTTTTTACCAACAAAGGTTTTAGCTTTTCTACTTTAAAAACCGATGTTAAATTGGTAGGCTTAGCTAAAAATGCTTTCGGTCTGATCGAAAATCAAGCCGCCGCTACAGCCGAAGAATTTTCTCCTGAACTCAGTGCAGATGACTTTGGCATCACCATTAAATCTGTTGATAAAGCCACCGATAAAGTGACCATTGCTGATGCCGAAATTGTGGTTTCCGGAGGACGTGGCCTTAAAAGTGGCGACAATTGGGGCATGATTGAAGAGCTTGCCGACGTACTTGGCGCTGCCTTAGCTTGCTCTAAACCAGTGAGCGATATGGGTTGGAGACCGCGCAGTGAACACGTAGGTCAAACCGGAAAACCTGTTGCTGCTAATCTTTATATTGCGGTTGGAATTTCAGGAGCTATTCAACATCTAGCCGGCGTCAACGCTTCAAAACACAAGCTAGTCATCAATAACGACCCAGAGGCACCCTTCTTTAAGGCTGCTGATTACGGCGTGGTTGGCGATGCTTTTGACGTGGTTCCAAAACTTGTTGAAAAACTGAAAGCTTATAAAGCTGCCAACAACTAATAGAGACGTGAGTAGTTAAACTTATACCTGTTTTTACAGCAAAAAGCTTAACCTAACTCCTAGTTCTATTTCATAAAAAATCATCCTTTGTGGCTTTTTTCTACAAAGGATGATTAAATTTTTGTAACTTGTAATAAATATTGATTTTAGTATTTTTACTACTAAAATCAACTGATAAATTAGTATTTGTAGTATGAGTTTAGTGCGTTTGAGTATCAGAGGAATTTCGTATAGTCAAACTCAAAATGGTGCTTATGCCTTGATTTTGAGTGAACGTGACGGCGATAGACAACTCCCCATTGTCATTGGCGCCTTTGAAGCACAATCTATAGCCATAGCCTTAGAAAAAGATATCAAACCCCCTCGCCCACTGACGCATGATTTGTTTAAAAATTTTGCCGATCAATTTGCTATTACCGTTAAACAAGTGATTATTCACAAGCTTGTCGATGGTGTATTTTACTCCAGTTTAATTTGTGAACGCGATCGCATTGAAGAAATTATCGATGCGCGTACCAGTGATGCTATTGCTTTAGCACTTCGTTTTAATGCGCCAATTTTTACGTATAAAACAATTCTAGACAAAGCCGGCATAGAACTCAAAATTACCGATGCCCCTGACAGTCCGTTGCGCAAAGGCGTGACTGCTAAAGACGAAGAAGATACTCCTCAAAAAGCCGCAAAAGACAAACCTGAAAACGAGCGATTAAAGTATAAATCGCTTAAAGAATTAGAAAAAGCTTTAGATCAAGCTGTTCATAACGAAGATTATGAAAAAGCCGCTAAAATTCGCGATGAAATTGACCGTCGTGGAGCGGCTTAATACGGAAGCGACATTAAAAATAGACCAAATATTTTGTCGTTATAATTTCAAAGATCAAGGCAAAAAGCACAGGCATAGCTATGACGTCCCGCACGTGCGGGATTAACGCAGAGATTTGCGATTTTTACAGAAAGATTGGTCTATTTTTAATGTCGCTTCCGTATAATTTAATGTGAAACGATGGTGAGCGGTAAAATAAACTGAGAGGCTACGGGAATGCCTCGCTTTTCTCCCGGATAAATCTTCGGTAAACTATCTACTGCCTGCTGAATCCACGCGCTGAAATCAGGAATCTTTTTTTCTAAATTAGCTGACATTTTTATTGAATCAACAATTGGATGTCCTTGATCGGTGATGGTGATTAATAGCTTTATCTTTTCGTGTATAGAATCTTTTAAAACTACTTCGTGTTCGGCTAAAATCGAAAAAATATGCTGTGCCACTAACTGCTCAAAACACTGCTTCTTATCTTCCTTTGTCGTATATTGTTCACAAGCTTTAAAACTCGGATACGAGTCGAGATTGGTCCAATCTAACTGTTTGAGTTCTTTTTGATAAATTTGATCAGAAGACAACTTTTGGGTTTCAAAATTTTTGCACCCTAAAACAACAATCGCAATGATAAAAAGTAAAAATCCCTTCATACCTTGTAAAAATACATAATTCTTTGCAGATATCGCATCAAAATTGATAGGCTTCTCCCTCCATTTTTACAGCATTTAAAATTAATCCTGAAGCCGGTGCTACCTGCACTAATGTAATCTTATTTTTAGCGTCTAGTGTACGTTTAAAAAATTCTAAATCAACTTCTCCTTTACCTAATTCAAACAAGATGCCCATCATCAATCGCACTTGATGTCGCTTAAACCCTTGCCCTTTTACGCGTAATACATAACTCCTTTCAGGAAAAAAACTGCCAGTCATCAAGGTGTTTTCTACCAATTCGCACTGTAGTACCTCACCTTGGGTTTGCGTTTCCGGTTTAGGACGAAACGCATATGACCAAAAATCGTGTTCGCCTTCAAACAACTTAGCGGCGGTTTGCATGATTTCAATGTCTAAATCTTCTAATACATTTGTCATCAATGAAGAGGCAAATGGATGAAACTTTTCGCCATAACTAAAAAAATACAAGTATTCTTTCACCTTTGGATGCTGAATGACATTAAAATCTTTATCGATTTCTTTAATGCCTAATGCGCGAATATCCTGAGGTAAATTTTTATTTAGCAGCGGAAAAAACGTTTCCAAATCAAGGGGGGTATGATCGACAAAAAGTTCGATATAAGTTTCATTGACAGACACCATGGCATCTGTACGCCCAGTTGACAGAATTTTAAATGGCTTATAATCTAACACATAAGCTATGGTGCGATCTACCATACGCTCTACCGTTTTGACCTTAGGCTGTTTTTGCCAACCGTGATATCTGAATCCTAAATACTGTAATTTAATTAAGTAATAATAGCGAATGCGTTGCATAATCTGTGTGCTCTAAACGATGTTTTATCAGGCTTTTAATCGTTCAACAAAGAAACACCATTTAAATCAGTTGTCAAAACTGACGACATATAATCAAAGAAGGGACGTATGGCCTGAAAATGGCAATTCACTTGTGCAATAAAATCAGTAGACAAAACTTCGGCATCCGTAAAGTGCTGCTGAAAAATCCACTCCTTAAAATTGATTAAATCTAAATCAGGTGAATTTTTATCAAATCCGCGTGGATAGGTCTTTAAACGTCTTCCTTTGAGTGAACCCCAATGTTTTTTGAAGTTTTCATCAGCTAAAATCGCTCTAATTTCTTCGGTATCAATCGCCCATTCTTTGCGGATGCGCTCTACGTCTGCTTTGTCAGGATTCCAGAATCCGGCTCCAATAAATGAATTATCCCCGGGCTCAATGTGCAAGTAATAGCCCCCGCGAAGAGCTGGTTTACGGCGTTCAAAATTGGCCGAAAAATAAGTCTTATAAGGCGTTTTGTCTTTTGAAAACCGAATATCGCGATAGATGCGATACGGCTTTATTTTTTGAATATCATCGTGCTGACCTAAGAGTAGCCCCAAAGCCTCATATGCTCGCTTCATCTGTCCTTCCAAGACTTTAAACTCCGGTTTATGGGCGTTAAACCACTCGCGATTGTTGTTTTCGCGTAAGTTTTTTAAAAATTCTAAGCCTGCTTTTGGTAATTGTTCCATCATTTTTGTGTTATAACATTCCTCTATACTTGCGTATAAACCACTCAGCCCCCAAGCTCAATGCCAATGCAGCCAGCAAATACCACCAATCGATTAATGGCGATTTTTTGACTTCACTTTTTTGTACGGGTTTATAGGCTTCATTTTGCAGCAAATTTTTTAATAGATTCTGAATTTGGCTTGGGTAATACAGTGCTGCAATCCGACTCAACTTCTCGGGATTAGAGTGCGTAAACTGCTGCTCTACATCAAAATCTATAATTTGAAATTGTCCCGATTCTTGCAAATTTTCATTTTTCACCTTCACTGTAAACTTGTATTCTCCAGGTTGCAAATGACTTAAATTGAGTGAATACTGCTGTCCGGAAAGCAAAAACGGCAACTGATGCGTTTCTTTTGTAGCTGTGTTTATAAGTGTTGCCGAAAGTTTAGCGCGTGCATCAAATTTGTAATTTTTATCAAAATACAAGGCCTTAAGCAACAATGACTCTCCCTCATTATATGAAGATTTATAATCTACCGTTAGGCGATCGCGCTGTTTTGTAGAGGCCAAATATTGCACCAAAGCCGCTATAAATTCGTCATAGGTTTTAAAACTACCCGTATCGCGATAGCTCTGCGCGCGCCATTGCCAAGTGTTTTCACCAAACCAATAACCGCCGCGTTTCCCATTTTTTTCAAAAGTAAAGAGCAAAGGTTGATCGGTTTTATAACCGCGAATACTTTGAAATAACAAGGGCTGAACAGTTTTATCTTTAATTTCTAAACTACCAAATTGATCTTTAAGCGGCGGAAAATCAGCTACATTCAGTTCTGGCATTTGAAAATTGCGGTAGGCTGCATTTAACACCGCAAAATAATCTTCAGCTTGCCCTGAACTTTTCTTGACAAATAAATCTTGTTGCTGATTTAAAAAATCGTAGTCTGTTTCTGTACCAGTGATGGTTAGTGTGTGGAGTTTTAAGCGATTTAATTTTGGATAAATCGCTTTAAATTTAGCGGTGGGTTGATAGAGCACTACCAGCTGATAATCGGCTAATTTCAGGCTATCCTTTCCAATATATTTTATATCCGCGCGGCGTTGTGCATTCTGCTCAACCGCTTTTTTTAAAGCCCCTAAATCAGGATGTGGAAATGCCGATAACAGCAGAACTTTAGTTTGTTGATCTATCACCTCAACTGCAAACTTCCACTGATTATTATCCGTATTCTTTTCGACTTGAAGAGGAGAAAGTGATATGGTATAGTTTTGCAAGCCTAAAGTACTAGCCTTTAAGTGAGTGGTCACAATTTCGGCTGTATGTGTTTTTGAAAACGACAATTCCTTTTTAAAAACCACCTGCTGCTGATGCGTAATTGTCAAGTGCGTTTTTTGCGGGGTATCACCTTGATAATTGACAAACATTTCCACCGGAAATTCATTGTGTAAAAAGGCATAGCGATTGGCATTGACTTTTGAAAGATACACATCGGCATAATGCGTAGTATCACCTAAAACTACGGCATAGATAGGAGCCGTATACGAGCGGGCAGCAAACTCATAATCTTGTCCCAGGGTTTGATTGCCATCCGTAAACAACACCACAGGTACAGGTTGAGCCGAAAACAGCTGATTTAAATTGTTAAACACCGCACCAATATCAGATTGGCTTTCTGTGAAGTTCAGGCTATCTAGAGGTTTAAACTGTGAACCAAAGCTATAAGTTTCTATAGCGAATTGTTCTTGTAAAGCTTTATTCGCTTTAAAGTTTTCTATCAAATCAGTCGTCTTTTGCTGTTGATTGAGCACATCAATCGAGCGAGAATTATCAACTGCTACAACTAATTTTGGTTTTTCTAAATGATAAGTTTTCTGCGTGATTTTAGGGTTGAGCAACAAGGCAAATAGCACCAAATACGTCAGCATACGCAGTGAAAAAAGCCAACCCCAATTGGCGGGTCGCTTAGAAAAATAATATTGCCATCCTGCTAATCCGGCGGCCAAAACCACAGCTAAAATGCTATAAAACACCGGAAAAGAAGTCCACATAAGTTAGGTGATTAAATTAGTGTTTACCCAAGTATCAATATTAACAAAATTATCAGAAAAAACAACCGATTAAGTCCACAAAAACAGGGCGCTAAATCTATGCGTTTTATCGCCTAAGGTTCCGTATTTTTGTAGCTCTATTGAATGCTAATTTATGACTGATCCTAAAACGCTATACACCGACAACAGCCAGCGCTATGCGACTGAACAACGCCACGTTAAACAACGTTTATTACAATCTAGCTTATTGCGCTTGCTCGTTTTTATAGGCATTATTGTCAGTGATTATTTGTTATGGGCCAACACTAAACTTGTTGTTGCACTGAGCTTGGGCGGTATTGTTTTGTTTTTTTATTTGGTGTCTCGCCATGCAAATCTTCAAGCAAAACGCAGAAAACTACAAGCCTTAGAACATATCAACACCACCGAATTACAAATTTTAAATGGTGATTTTGATCAACAACCCGATGGTGAAGCATACAAAAATCCGACACATCCCTTTAGTCAGGATATTGATTTGTTTGGGAAACATTCATTTTTCCAATACCTCAACCGCACGGCTTTAAAATCAGGCACCGATCGTTTAGCACAACTGTTGACTAGCAATAACCTCAGTGCTATTGAAGCAAAGCAGAAAGCTATTGCCGAATTAGCAGAACTGCATCAATTTAGACAAGACTTTACCGCTACGGCGCTACTGACTAGTCAAGAGGAAGCTGATGAACCGCAATCTACGGCACAGAGTTTAAAAAATCTTCACGCCCATCAGTTGTTTACACCGCGTTTTTCCGGCTGGCTCTCTAAAGGATTTTCATTGTTATCTCTAGTGATTATTGCTAGTTATTTTTTAGATTTTATTCCGGCTTCACTAGCGGTATTATGGCTTCTTATCGGGTTGATTATTACCGGAGTTTACTTGAAACGCGTCAATGATTTATCTGGAAAAGTTAGCAAAATTCAAATTGTTTTCCGTCAGTACCACCAACTTTTGGCGCTCGTTGAAAACGTCGATTTTAAAGCGCCTTTTTTACAAGATTTACAACAGAAAGTTACAACTGACACCCAAAAGGCTTCTGCCGTCATTCAACAATTTTCTAAAACCATCGATGCACTAGACCAACGTGGTAATTTACTGTTTGGTTTTTTAGGTAACGGTTTTTTATTGTGGGATTTACAGCAATCTTACAAACTTGAAAAATGGCTAAAAACCCATCGTAATTCTATCGGCCAATGGTTTGAGGTGTTAGCCGAACTAGACGCCTACAACAGTTTAGGCAATTTTGCTTTTAATCATCCTGATTACACTTATCCTCAAATCACTACTGACGACAGCGTGGTGGTGGCTGCTCAAGCGGCCGTGCATCCGCTTATTCCTAAAACAGAAGCGGTTACCAATGATTTTAAAATTTTAAAAGACGAATTTTTAATCATTACCGGCGCCAACATGGCGGGAAAAAGTACATTTTTACGCACTGTAGCCTTGCAAATTGTCATGAGTAACATCGGCTTGCCTGTGCGTGCGGCGGCGGCGCAATACCATCCTATAAAACTGATTACCAGTATGCGTACAGTTGATTCTTTAGCCGAAGAAGCTTCTTATTTTTACGCTGAATTATCCCGCTTAAAATACATTATCGACCACCTCAAATCAGAACGTTATTTTATCATATTAGACGAAATTTTAAAAGGCACCAACAGTACCGATAAAGCGATTGGTTCACGCAAGTTTTTAGAAAAACTCGTCGCTTCCCACTCTACCGGTATTATTGCCACCCACGATTTGAGTTTATGCGAAGTGGCTGATCATTTGCCTCAAGTGCGCAACCATTATTTTGATGCCCAAATTATTGATGACGACTTGTTTTTTGATTACAAGTTTAAAGATGGGATTTGTCAAAACATGAACGCCTCATTCTTGTTGAAGAAAATGGAAATTATAGACGATTAAATCGCTTTAATCCACAAGTGATTAAACCAAATTTCTTGCTTACTAGGCACTGAAAATTGCAACTCTACAAACTGTGGTTTATCCACGCTGATGATTTGTAAATGATGGTCGACAAATTCATCGGTATAATTGTGCTGATTAGGTTCAGCAACTACTTTTCCGTCAGACCGAATGGCTGATTGAAACTGTTGCTTAGCACTTTTGATCTGCACGGTTAGCGCTTCCGGATTGGGATTATGCGCTGATAAATCAATTTGATACCTACCGGCAGCCGGCAAATACACTTTCCAACGCATAGTTTGATTAGTAATTTTTGCAAAAGTCGGGCGTTTTCCATCATAAGGCACCACCGGATAATCTTCTGGTGATAAGCTGTTGATTGGTGTCAACTCAAATCCGCCAAAAGTAGATTCGGCAACAACTGCTTTGTCTATAGCCAAATCATCAAGTGTAATGCGGATAACAGCATCATAAGGATCTGTTTCCTTTGCTGGCAATTTGATATGCATCAATGGACCATTCTGTGAATAATTTAAGACTAAAGGCGCTTTATCATGGCGTAAAATTTCAACTTTTTCTGGTTGATTAGTCAATCCTGTAAAGCGCAATTCGCCTTCTAAAGGCCAGTTGAACACATGTAAGTAAATGGCATTTTTATCAGGGTTAAAAGTGGCATACCCCCACTCAAAATCAGTTGCTCCTAAGCCGGTATTTCCGTAAATCGATTCGCCAAAATCTTCAAGCCAGTTGCCAATAATTTTTAAGCGATGAGCACTTTCATAAGGCACTAACCCGTCGGCACGCGGTCCAATATTTAAAGTGTAATTGCCATTTAAACTGACATTACTCACCAAGGCATCTAAAATTTGGGAGACTGATTTATAGTCGTGATCTTGACCATTATACCCCCACGAATGTGCTATAGTTCCCGGTGTTTCCCACGGGTGTGCAATGTAATTTGTGCCAAAACTGTTGTCGCCAAAAGTTTCAAAATCAACATAAGAAGAATTAGGTGATAAGCCTAAACGCGAATTGATTAAGCAATCAGGCTGTAGCTTTCTAATCATTTTAGCCACTTGCACCAATTGCTCTTTTTGGATAATCGATTTTTGATAAGGAATCCACATATCAAACCACATCACTGCAATATCTCCATAATTGGTGAGCAATTCACGCAGTTGCGGAATCACTTTTTCCTGCCAATACTGGTTGTATTGCTCATCCGATACTTTACCGGTCAACTCTTGATTGTGATCCCAGCCATAGGGATGCGCCCAATCAATCCAATGTGAATAATAAAATCCGAGTTTCATGTTGTATTTTCGGCAAGCTTCGGCTAACTCTTTAATAATATCGCGGTTGACATCAGCTAATTGGGGCAAGGAATAATCATTTACTTTAGTATCCCAAATCGCTACGCCATCGTGGTGTTTAGTTGTGACAATGATGTATTTCATGCCAGCTTGTTTAGCCAACTTCACCCATTCTTCCGGGTTTATTTTATCCCATTGAAATCGCTGAGCTAATTTACCGTATTCGTCTTTTGAAATCCGATTGCGATAGCGAATCCATTCGGCATAATCATTCATATAGCGCAAAGGTTCACCTTTCCAAAGTCCTTCAGCAGCACTGTACAATCCCCAGTGAATAAACATCCCATACCGAGCCTGTGTAAACCATTTGGTATCGGGCTGTTGCTGGGCATAACCCGTTAAACTACTTCCTAACAAGAAACAAAAAATCCACACAAAATGGACGTATTTTTTAAACATAAGACAAGATTAAGTCATTTGAAGCTAAAATAATACTTTAACATTAAAAACAGTCTTTTATCGAGCAGTTTTAGGCAAATAATACTTTCGTCTTAGCCAAAAGGCTACCCGAACGAGCAAAATTAAAGCCGGCACTTCAACTAAAGGCCCTATTACACCGGCAAAAGCCTGTCCTGAATTTAAACCAAATACCGCGATGGCAACGGCAATGGCCAATTCAAAATTGTTACCAGCAGCAGTAAAGGCTACAGCCGCTGTTTTATCATATTCACCTCCAAAGGCTTTGGTAACAAAAAAGCCTATCACAAACATAATTATAAAATAGATGACCAAAGGCACAGCAATAAGGATAACGTCCATAGGGATTTCAACAATCAATTCGCCTTTTAAAGAAAACATCACCACAATGGTAAACAGCAAAGCGATCAAAGTCATTGGCGAAATGGCGGGTATAAATTTTTGATTATACCAATTTTCTCCTTTTAATTTTACTAAAATCAAACGACTAAAAAAGCCTAAAGCGAACGGAATACCGAGATAAATGGCTACACTTTCTGCTATAGTTTGAATAGAAATATCGACAATAGCACCTTCAAATCCGAAGTATTGCGGTAAAACGGTAATGAACAACCACGCGTAAAAGCTATATCCAAAAACTTGAAATAAACTGTTTAAAGCTACTAAACCTGCCCCATATTCACTACTGCCTTCGGCTAAATCATTCCACACCAACACCATGGCAATGCAACGCGCCAATCCTATCAAAATTAACCCAACCATATATTCAGGATAATCGCGCAAAAAAGTAATTGCCAAAACAAACATCAACACCGGACCGATGATCCAATTTAGCAACAACGAAACTGATAAGATTTTAATATTTTTAAATACCTTAGGCAACAAACTGTATTTAACTTTAGCTAAAGGCGGATACAACATCAAAATCAGTCCTATTGCAATAGGAATATTGGTTGTTCCTGAGTTAAATCGATTAATAAGTTGAGGGAAATCAGGTAAAAAATACCCCAAACTCACCCCTACTCCCATGGCAGCAAATATCCATAGGGTCAAATTTTTATCTAAAAAACTAAGTTTCTTTTGTTTCATTTTAAAGCATTTGGTTTACGGTTGAAAACACATATTTAAGTTCACTAGCTATCTGACGCGTGGTCTCGGCATATACGGCCTTTTGATTTGGAAGCTTATCAGCGCGTTTGGGGTCGACAAAAGTTAAGGCAAATCTTGCTTCTGCTCCACTTACCACCGGACAAGCCTCTTCCGCTTGATCACAAGTCATAATGGCTACAAAATTTTGCTGTGGATTATGCACATGCGTCAAGGTTTTTGAAAACGCCTTAATTCCGGTATGACTTGGTGCATATCTAAAAATATATACCGGATTTTGCCCTTCTGACACGGTGTTAACTGAAAAACCTACTGCTTCTAAGCTCTCCGCTATTACAGGATATAAAGCCGTTACTTCTGTGCCCGCTGAGTAGGTTTGAACTGTTCTAAAGCCATAATATTCTGCCATCACTTGTGCTAAAATTTGTGCTAGTTGACTACGCCTTGAGTTATGTGTACACACAAACGTCAAGGCAACAGGTTCTTGAGCACTTAATTTAGTATTGAGATATGCAATCACAGGTTGCCATTCTTGACGACGTTCAAGCGCCACTTCTGTAAAAGACAATTCAGTGATAAAGGTTGAGAGTTTTGGATAAATATTCATATATTCTCCTTAACAGCAACCACTTCCAGGCGTGCAACATTGGTTAGAGGTTCCTAAATCCTTAAGCTTCAGCTTAGGTTTTTCTGCCGGGACTCCACATTTATCTTTAGCTAAACAATCCGTTTGCTTTGTGGTCAACGCAAAGCTCGTCCCTTGCACTTCTAATCCGAATTTTTGAATGGTGTTGCCTTGGTATTCTACCTCTATAGGTAAATCACCTATTTGCAATACTTTTTCAGACAAGTCAATAATATGTAACAATTTTTCAGGATGCAAGCGATGATTGTAATCGTTTGCATTCCACAATTGAAAATTTACCACCTCTTCACGACGTTCTGTACCACCACAATCTATAAAATGTTTGGTGACCTTCCCAACTTCTGTAACGTGAAAATGCTCTGGAACCGCGGTGCCATCGGGCAGTAAAAACGTTAAATTCCGTAAGTTATTTAAGTGATTTTTAAATTCGTTTAGTGTCATAATTTTTATTTTTTTAGCAACATGATTTATTTGACGTTACAGCCTGTGCCACAAAAGGCATTAAATCGGTTTGTAAAGCCTTCCAACCTTCTTCATCAATGCAATAGCACACGCGTGTACCTGAAATGGTGCCTTTGATTAAGCCTATAGTTTTCAATTCTTTCAGATGCTGAGAAATTGTCGGTTGTGCCAGTCCGATTTCATCCACCAAATCACCACACACACAATCTTTCAATCTAAATAAGTGTTGTAAAATGGCTATGCGTGCCGGATGAGCCAAAACTTTAGCTAAAGCGGCTATACGATTTTGGTCGTCTGTAAATATTTCTGATTTGGTGATTCCCATCTATTGATTTGTTTATTGCAATATTACGATTAATAAATAAACTGACAAGATATTTTAAAAAATTTAGTGCCGTTTTTTAAGCGATAGTCGCGCAACTACCATAAATATTGTACCTTTCAACGCTCATTGGTTATTAATCTATTTTAGTTTATGACACGTTTAAAACCTTTCTTCCTCGCTGTTGGTATCAGTATTGGCATTTGGGGATGTCAATCTACAAGTCAATATCATTTAACACCTGAAACGCCAACTTATCAATCACACGATTTAACAGCTGAAAATCTGTTTTCGCACAACATCGAAGGCCCTGCTTTTCGAAATGACACTTTATTTGTGGTCAACTACCAAAAAGATGGCACAATAGGTATGGTATTGCCGAATGGAAAAGTAGAACTTTACGTCACGCTTCCTGAAGGAAGTATAGCCAATAGCATCAAGTTTGACAAAGCCGGCAACATGTATTTGGCCGATTTTATGGGGCATAATATTTTAAAAGTTGACCAGCACAAAAACATCAGTGTGTTTGCGCACAATGACAAGTTTAACCAACCTAACGATATCGTAATGACGGCGACCGGTACGCTTTACGCCTCAGATCCAAACTGGGCAGAGAACACCGGTAAAATTTGGTTGATTCGCAAAGACGGGACTTCACAAGTAGTAGCCGATCAAATGGGCACTACAAATGGAATTACGGTAAGTCCTGATGGGCACCACCTTTTTGTAGGCGAGAGTGTGCAACGCAAAATTTGGAAATTTGATATCAGTGAAGATGGTACTTTGACCAACAAGCGTCTTTTTACAGAATTTAAAGATTTTGGCATGGATGGTTTGCACTTTGCTTATAACGGCAATTTATTTGTTTGCCGATACGACAAAGGCGTGATTGCTGTTTTCAACTCTGATGGAAAATTGCTACGCGAAATTCCACTTACAGGTAAACAATGTAGCAATTTAGTATTTGGTGATCCCGATATGAAAACGGTTTTTGTCACCTTACAAGATCGCAAAGGGATCGAAATGTTCAGAATCGATTAACCCCAATTAAATAGACACCGCTGATAGCTTTTTACATTGCTAAAATTCTAATATGAAAAAATTAGCCTTTATACTCACCTTATTCTTAGTTATAGCTTGCAAAGACAACCAAGCTAAACAACCTGCCACTACATCTTCAAAAACCACGACGACCATTGGAGACACCGTAGTTATAGATTATGCTAAAGGTTTTTCTATTGTCAATTATGACACCTACAAGATTTTAAAGGTTAAAAGTCCTTATCCTGAATCGACAAAAACTTTTACCTACCTCTTACAGGAACGCGGCACCAAAAATCCTAAACAAGTCAAGTTTGACGCTAAGATTTTAATTCCTGTTAAAAAGATAGTTGTCACCTCAACCACGCATATTCCTTCATTAGAGTTGCTCAATGAAGAAAATACGCTAGTAGGATTTCCGCATTTAGATTTTATTTCGTCACCAAAAACACGGGCGCGTATTGTCGATAATAAAATAGCTGAACTCGGCCAAAACACACACCTCAACACCGAAGTTTTGTTGAGTTTACAACCAGATGTCGTGATTGGATTTACGATGAAAGAAAACGACAAAGTGTATCGCAACATCGAAAACATGAATATCCCGGTAGCTTACGATGGTGATTGGAATGAAAAAACCCCTTTAGGTCGAGCGGAATGGATTAAATTTTTTGGAGTCTTTTACAATAAATCAGCCGAGGCCGATTCGATTTTTAACCTGATAAAAACCAATTATAAATCAGCCAAGCAACTTGCACAAGAAACCTCAAAATCACCGACAGTTTTAGCCGGCGCGATGTTTAAAGATATGTGGTACGCGCCCAACGGCAAAAGTTGGATGGCACAATTGATCAAAGATGCCAAAGGTGATTATGTGTACAAAAACACTTCCGGAACTGGTAGCTTATCGCTCTCTATTGAAGCGGTATTGACCAAAGCTTCACAAGTGGATTATTGGATTTCGCCAGGTGGTTTTACAAGTTATGCAGACATGCTCGACAGCTCACCACATTACCAAAAATTTAAAGCTTTTAAAACACATCAGGTTTATTCTTACGCGCTTACCAAAGGCGCCACTGGTGGACTTTTATTTTTTGAACTCGGTCCTACGCGACCAGACTTGGTTTTAAAAGATTTGATTCATATTTTTCATCCCGATTTACTACCTAATTACACCAATACCTTTTATAAACCACTACGATGAATACCTCTCGCCTTTACGCTTTTTTTATAGGCGCAATCCTTGTATTGCTCGGTAGTTTTTGGCTTAACCTGAGCTTAGGGTCGGTATCGATTCCCTTTGATTTTACGTTGCAAAGTCTATTTGGCACACCAACTGAGCATCAAACCTGGACGTACATCATCTTGCAATACCGTCTACCTAAAGCCTTAACGGCCGTTATTGTTGGGTCTGGTTTAGCTGTGAGTGGCTTGTTAATGCAAACGCTTTTTCGCAATCCCCTAGCCGGTCCTTATGTGTTAGGACTGAGCAGTGGAGCGAGTTTAGGCGTGGCTTTAGTTATCATGGGATCTGCCTTTTTTGGCAGTGTTTTAACCGGGTTATTTTTATCTAATTGGGGCATCATTATCGCGGCAAGTCTCGGTAGCTTTTTGGTCATGCTTGCTGTTATTGCGGCTTCATACCGCATGAAAAATACCATGGCGATTTTAATTGTAGGCTTGATGTTTGCCAGTTTAACGGCGGCTATTGTCAATGTACTGTCCTATTTTAGTTCTTCTGAAAAATTACAGCGATTCGTCTTTTGGTCATTTGGCAGCCTAGGCAATTTGAGTTGGAACGAATTAGGTATTCTAGCCCTGTTTTGGATTTTAGGCTTAGTGTTATCACTTTTTGCACTTAAAAGCTTAAACGCGTTATTATTAGGCGAAAAATATGCCAAAAGTTTAGGGACTAACCTTAAGCGCAACCGGTTGGTGGTCATCATAGCCACCAGCTTATTAGCCGGTAGCATCACCGCTTTTGCAGGTCCTATAGCCTTCATTGGGCTAGCCGTACCACACTTAGTACGCCTAGTTTTACCGCGCAGTGATCATTTTATATTAACTCCTGCTGTATTACTGATTGGAGCTACGTTAATGCTTATTTGCGATACCATTGCCCAAGTACCCGGCAGTGAATTGACCCTTCCTATCAATGCCGTAACTTCTGTTTTTGGAGCTCCAATAGTGATTTGGCTATTATTACGAAAAAAGAAACTCGTCTTCTAATGTCTACTTCTGCTCAAAATACACCCGTTTTAAAGGCTGAAAAGTTTAGCATTGGCTACACTGACAAATGTATTGCCACAGGAGAGCAAATGCGCATTACTCCGGGTGAGCTTACCGCTGTCATCGGTATTAATGGCGCCGGAAAATCAACTCTTCTCAAAACCATTACCGGTAATTTATCTACCAAGAGTGGGCAATTTTTCTTATCAGATTTGCCTTTAACGCACTATTCAAGTAAAACCTTAGCCGAACGCATCAGTATTGTATTGACGAAGTCTGAATTTTCTCAACACCTCAGCGTGCAAGAAGTGGTCAGCTTAGGGCGTCACCCTTATACCAATTGGATGGGACGCCTCAGTACTGTCGATAAACACGCCATTCAATCTGCTCTAGCTAAAGTAGAAATTGAACATTTAGCCCAACAATCCTGTAGCGCTTTAAGCGACGGACAATTACAAAAAGTTTTTATCGCTCGCGCTCTAGCGCAAGATACGGATATTATCGTATTAGATGAACCCACTAATCACCTCGATTTATACCACAAAGCCTTTGTGATTAAATTGCTAAAAAAGTTGACCGCTAACACCCAAAAAGCCGTTGTTTTTGCAACACACGAACTCAACTTAGCCTTAGAGCTCTGTGACCAAATCATCCTGATCAATCAAGGCAAAATCACACAGGACAGTCCTGCTAACCTCATCAAATCAGGTGTTTTAGAACATCTTTTCCCTGAGGATCTCATCCAGTTTGACACACATACCAATAGCTTCCGGGTTAATAAGATTAATTCAGAATCTAAATAAGACAATCACATTTACCAATTAAATTGTCAAAACGGTTGGAGATATGCTCAGTCGGCAGTCAAAACCCTCGGCTATAAATTTAATACGTTGAAAATTTACAATTAACACTTCAAAAGCCTAAAAAACTATCTTTTTTTGTGTAAACTCGTAGTCTGATTAAGACTTATGAAAAAGAAAATCGGTATTATAGTTGCTGCATTTGTACTTCTTCCACTACTAGTGGTGGTATTTACCAATATTGAAGTGCGCAGCTATGCCGAAGGGAAAACCTATTCATCATTAGCTCAGATTCCTAAAAATAAGGTAGGCTTAATTTTAGGCACTTCAAAATATCAAGTTGGCGGGGGCATTAATCCGTATTTTAAATACCGAATAGAAGCTACAGTGCGTTTGTTTAATGCCGGAAAAATCGATTATATTCTAGTCAGTGGAGACAATGGTAAGCGCTATTATAACGAACCCCATGACATCAAAGTAGCTTTACTCAAACGCGGTATTCCCTTAGATAAAATTGTATTAGACTACGCCGGATTTCGCACTTTAGATTCGGTGGTTCGTGCTAAATTGGTTTTCGGGCAAGACAGCATCACCATCATTTCTCAGAAATTCCACAATATACGCGCCATTTATTTAGCCGTAAAACACGGCATGCACCCCATTGCTTATAACGCACAAGACCCAGCTGATGGCTTAGCCGTACATTTGCGTGAATACCTCGCTAAAACAAAAGCTTACTTTGACGTACTTTTTGATGTGCAGCCCAAATACCTCGGAAAACCCATACACATCGGGATAAAAAAAGATAGCCTTGAACAAGCTTATCCCGACATAGATAGTTTAGAAATTTAACACTTATAGCCCAAAAAAGTGTATTTTTGAAGCATAACCTAGCACGCTTTTTGCTAAATATGAACCTATGAAGAAGTTTGTTTTATGTTGTTTCGGTTTATTTTTTAGTCTGTGGATGTACGGACAGGAATCAGATATTCAACATTCACATAAATTCATTCCGCGTGAAAACGAGGAGGCTAACTTGTCAATGGCTAAATCATACTTTACTTTAAGTAGTACTTTTTCATCTCAAGAGTTGAGTCCTTTTGATGCCAGACGCTATAGTTTACCTATAGATCTGACGAGTATTTCTTTACATAATATCGACGGTCAACCAGACAACATAAACATTTTGGCTTTAGCTAAGGCTAGAGAACGCTTTCGTCAATCAAAAATAGGTGACAACGATTTTTTAGCCCGCCAGCAAAAGCAAATCAAATCTTTGATGCAGATTAATCAAACTAATACTCCCTGGGGCCGTACGAGTAATGATATTAACTTTTACGGCAAGCGCACTCCTGATGGTGGCATTCGCAACGAAGCTTATGAAGATGTTAGCCAGCCTTTTATCAATCCGTATTACTCGCCTTATGGCTATTACAATTTGCCTTTTCGCAGCCCATACAACCGCAATGGGTTTCATTACGGATTTAGAGGCTACCGTTATTAACGGCGTAAAGAAATGCCTTTATTAGGTTCAATAGTAATCAGGTGTTTTTTATACAATTTACCCACTGCGCGTTTAAAGCTTTTTTTACTCATCTGCACAGCTTCTTGAATAGCCTCAGGTGTTGACTTGTCATGTAAAGCCAAAAAGCCGTCATTAAGCGCAAGCTCATGCATTATTTTATCGGCGTTAGGTTCAATACTGCGGTAACCCGGGCGCTGTAAGGTCACATCTATTTTATTATCCTTTCGCACTTTTGTAATCCAACCTTTGAGTTGATCACCTGTTTGTAAATCTTGAAAAACATCGTCGTGATAAACTAAGCCTAAGTGCAAGCCGTTAATAATCACATTAAATCCGATTTCTGTGCGATTCGTCACCATCAAATCCACTTCTTCAAAAGGCTCAACCGTAATTTCTGAATTGTCTAAATAATGATTCACCTTACTAGAAGCTACTAATCGCTGTGTTTGCTCATCAATATAGCAGAACACCAAATACCAGTCGCCCTTTTGCATCGGATAAGCTTGTTCTTTAAAAGGCACAAACAACTGTTTTTCTAATCCCCAATCTAAAAAAGCACCTATTTTAGACACTTCTTCGCAACGCAAGCGCGCAAACTCGTCTAGCTTGATGTAGGGTTTTAAGGTTGTCGCTACCGGGCGTTCTTGATGATCTAGATACACAAACACATCGATGGTTTGACCAAATTCAAATGTTTCCGGGATATATTTATTAGGCAACAATACCTCATCGCCTTCTTGGTTAGACAGGTAAAGTCCGGGAGGCGCTTGGCGTCCAATGGTAAGGGTTTGGTATTGTCCTAAGTCAAACATAAAAATCACATTTAGGCTGCAAAGATAGCCAAAAGATTAGTCTTGTGTCTTTTTATCAAACTTGTATTTACAGAAATTTAAGGGTAAACAAAATCCCCCATTTCAGAATAAAATGAGGGATTTACTAGTTTCTAGAATTGTTTAAACTATTTTTTATAGTTAGCAATACCGCTTTCCAGCCAAGCTTTATACGCTTGGGCGTCGGGCAAATAGCCAACGGCTTTTTCTAAATTTTCTTCGGTTTCAGGAGAGATCAAAACGTAATAAGGTTGTGCATTCACTTGATAGCGTTCTATTTGAAAATCACTCCATTTTTCACCCACTGTAGTAATGCGTTTTCCTGTAGTTTTACTGGTATACTGTTCATCTTTAGGCAATTCTTCTTTCACATCCACATAAAGCGAAATCAGTACGACCTCATTTTTCAAAATTGATAACACTTCAGGCTGACTCCATACGCGTTCTTCCATTTTGCGACAGTTTACACAAGCCATACCTGTAAAATCAAGTAAGACAGGTTTACCTACTTTTTGGGCATAAGCTATACCTTGGTCGTAATCTTTAAAAGCCATAATATCATGAGGCCCCGGCTCGGCGCCTTCAGGGTAAGCTGATTGCGCAGCTCCATAGGCTATGCTTGGCATTTTTGAATAGCCTACGCCATCAGGTGATTCGCTATAAATCATCGGCGGCGGGAAACCGCTGATGAGTTTTAGTGGCGCCCCCCATAAACCAGGAATTAAATAGATTGTAAAACTCAATACAACCAGTCCTAACCCCAATCGGCCTACGCCTATTTTTTCGATTTTACTATCGTGTGGCAATTGGATTTTCCCAAAGAGGTACATCGCCATCACTCCAAAAATAGCTATCCAAATAGACAAGAATATTTCGCGCGGCAACAAATGAGATTGTGTTACTAAATCTGCATTTGATAAGAATTTAAATGCAAAAGCCAATTCGAGTAATCCCAAAACAACTTTTACAGCATTCAACCAGCCACCGGATTTAGGCAATGAGTTCATCCATCCTGGAAAAAGTGCAAATAAGCCAAATGGAATAGCCAAGGCAATTGAGAAACCTAGCATCCCAATCACCGGTGCTAATCCACCTTGTGATGAAGCTTGTACGAGTAAGGTGCCGATAATTGGTCCTGTACAACTAAACGACACAATAGCCAAAGCTAGAGCCATAAAGAAAATACCAATAATACCACCTCTATCCGCCTGACGGTCTACTTTGTTGGCCCAAGAACTCGGCAAAACGATTTCAAATGCACCGAGAAATGAAGCTGCAAAAACAACCAATATCAAAAAGAAAACAATATTAAAGGTTACGTTAGTTGACAAAGCATTGAGTGAATCGGCGCCAAAAATAGCGGTCACTAAGGTGCCTAACAACACATAAATAATAATGATAAACAAGCTGTATAAAATAGCGTTGCGACGTCCTAGAGCTTTGGTTTTACTTTGCTTGATAAAGAAGCTCACTGTCATCGGAATCATCGGAAAAACACAAGGCGTCAACAAAGCTGCAAATCCCCATAAGAAGGCTAACAGAAATACCGTCCACAAACTGCGATTTGAAGCTGATGAAGTTGAATCGGTGTCAGCATTTCCATCTGTAACAGCTGTTTTTTGATCTGATTTTTCAACTTGAGTTGCAGCGGCATCACTACTACCATAAGCCATAAACTCATCGTAGTTAGAAAAGAATATAGCTTCTTCTTTCTCTAGATCAAAAACCACGTAATACTCTTCGTTGATACACGATTCTTTACAGACTTGATAATTGAGTTGCGCTTTGATATAGCGCAAATCATCTGTATTTGGCGTGATATTTTGGGTTAAGATAGCCTGCTCTTCAAAGATTGTTTCATCTACCCCAAACACCTCATTAAACTGTGTATGGGTTTCGCTTTCTTCAGTTTTTCCGTTAGTTGTATAAGCCTTATCGGCTTCTAAATATTTTATTTGTAATGGCAGTGAACCACCTTCAGCAGTAAACTGTGAAAAAATGTGCCAGCCGTCTTGGATGTCTGCTTTAAAAATCAAATCATAGCTTCCGTCAGCCTCAGCTTTTACAGCTCCAGTCCATTTTACAGGATTGATAGTTCCCGAAGGTTGTGAACTGCCAAATCCAAAATTTGACACAGGAGAATTAGCTTCCTCAGTGACAGGATCTGCTTCAGGCGTTTCGCTTTTAGGCGCATCACCATAAGCCATAAACTCATCATAATTGGTAAAGAGTTGTGCTTCTTTTTTCTTTAAATCAAAAACGATATAATACTCTTCATTGATACATGACTCTTTACAGACCTGATAGTTAAGCTGAGCTTTTACGTAACTTAGATCAGGATTGGTTACAGTAATTGGTTGTGTTAAAACAGCTTCATTTTCAAAAATGATTTCATCTACACCAAACACCTCATTAAACTGCCTATGTGTTTCGCTTTCTTGAGTTTTCCCTTGTGTTTGATAGCCTTTTCCATCGTCGAGGTATTTAATTTGCAAAGGCAGAGAACCTCCCTCTGGCGTAAATTGTGAAAACACATGCCAGCCATCTTTGATATCCGCTTTAAAGATGAGTTTATAACTGCCGTCTGCTGTTTGTTCGACGGCACCTGTCCATTTTACAGGACTTTGCATAGTTCCCATTCCCGGAAATTGCGCGTGAGCAGAAAAAGTAGTTAATGTAAAAAGAGCAACAATAAAGGTTAAGAGTTGTTTCATTTTATCCATTCAATTTTTAAGATGTTAGATTGGTCATCCACTTTAAAGTTATGATCTATACGATGCCCCACAACCCATACAATTTGATTTCCGGAAACTAAGACCCAAGTGTTTTCTTTATCAAAAAGCGACACTTTTTCATCGCGTAAAAAATCACTTACTTTTTTGCGACCGGTCATCCCGAAAGGTTGAAATGCATCGCCGGGTTTCCAGTGACGAAGCTTTAAAGGAAATGCCAATTTTGAAGCCGAAAGATAAGCTATCTGTTTGTCATAACTCCTTATTTTTGTGATATTTTCACAAATTAGTTTCCCTTGTGAAAATTCTACTTCTTTTTCGTCTTGACCTATTTCAAACTCTATTTTTTCTATAGGATTTACCCTTTTCAAGAGCAAAGTAGCTCTATCCTTGAGCAAGCGATAGTTTGTAGCCAACACCTGTTTTCCAGGTTGAGCTGTTAGCAAGTCTACAATATCATCCCAAGCGGTAAATCCATAATCTTTAAGAAGATGATACAAAATGGACTCAAAATGTGGTTTTTCTTGTAATTTTTCGATTGAAATTTCGACATAATCGCTTTTTTCAATCCATAATTCTTCTTTTAAACGCTCGATATAATCAACTAAAAGCACTTCTGAATCTTGTAAATTGCGTTGTGTCAATTTGAATTTTGTCAAAAAATCGGCATTTTCATTTTCCAAAAAAGGTATCATATGATGACGAATGCGATTGCGCAAATAGTGATCTGTGGCGTTTGAACAATCTTCCCGCCATTGAATGTGATGCTCTTTAGCAAAATTTCTGATTTCCGCTCTTGAAAAATCTAACAGCGGGCGCACTATACGGCCATTCCGCACCGGGATACCGCTCAACCCACTCAATCCTGTACCGCGCAATAAGTTGATAAAGAAGGTTTCTGCCCTATCATTTAAATGATGAGCTACTAAAATGTGCTTTATTTGCTCGTTTTTACACAATTCTTCAAACCATTTATAGCGAATCTCTCTCGCGATGAGTTGAATAGACTGCGCGTCATTTTTGACTAAACTTTTAGTATCAAAATGTTTTACAAAACAAGGCACACTCAACTGCTTTGCCAAGCTTTCAACAAAGGCTTGATCAGCATCGCTTTCTTCAGCGCGCAAGTGAAAATTGCAATGTGCTAAACTAAACTTCAGGTTTTCTTGTTTACATAAATATGCTAAAACCACACTGTCAATGCCACCACTAATGGCTATGGTGAAGTTTTGGTGTTTTAAAAAGGAAAACTCAGTTTGAATGAGGTGGTGAAATTGGTGCTGTAACATGCTTATAAAATACCTTCATCAGCAAAGCTAAAGTAGGCATTTTGCGTAATGATAAGGTGATCGAGCACTTTGATATCCAGGCTTTCGCCGGCAATTTTTAACTTGTGCGTCAATTTTTTATCGGGCAGACTAGGTTTTAGCGTTCCTGATGGATGATTATGTGCCAAAATTACGGAAGTTGCGCCAATTTCGAGCGCCATTTTGTAAGTCAATCGCACATCAACTAATGTTCCGGTAATTCCACCCTTACTCAATTGCTGCTTTCGTATAACTTTATTGGAATTATTGAGGTATAAAATCCAGAATTCTTCGTGATTTAAATCGGCTATAATCGGCTGTAAGATTTCAAAGGCCGATTGGCTAGAAGTTATTTTAGACCGCTGGAGGGCTTCTTCACCTCTACGTCGGCGACCGAGTTCTAACGCTGCTACAATAGAAATAGCCTTTGCCTCACCTATGCCTTTAAATTTCATCAAGCGGTTTACTGACAAGCGCCCCAATTCATTGAGTTTATGGCTCGATTCAGCTAAAATGCGTTTTGAGAGTTCAACGGCGCTCTCGGTGCGATTACCAGAACCTATCAATATAGCGATAAGTTCAGCGTCACTCAGAGCAGCTTTCCCTTTGAGCATTAGTTTTTCACGTGGGCGGTCGCTTTCCGCCCAGGCTTTAATGGAGTGCGAGGTATTTTCCATAGGACAAAATCGGTTTAAAAACAGCTTTATCCCACTAAGTTAATCAAATCCAACGACTTAATTCAGAAAAATCTAAACCTCCATAATTTCCACTACTCATCAACAACACAGCTTTATCGTCTAAATTTTGAGTTTTCAGCCAGCTTCTAAAATCAGCTGCATCCGTAAAAACCTGTGCGTTTGTGTGCCCAAAGGCTGCTTTAATCTGTTGTGGATCTATAGGTGATAAGCGTTTGATTTTCACCGCTTCAGGCGAATAAAAAATCACAGCTTCATCGGCAGCGTTGAGCGTTGAGGCGTATTGCTGTAAAAAGTCGGCATTCAAGCTGCTATAGGTGTGCAATTCAAAACAGGCCAAAAGTTTTTTATCTGTGTATTGTTGTTTGACGGCTTGAGTAGTTGCTTTAACTTTTGATGGACTGTGAGCATAATCTTTAAAGATGACTGTCTTATCAGATTCGGCTATTTTTTGCAAGCGTTTAGCAGCGCCCTTAAAGGAAGCAATAGCCTCGTAAAAATCAGCTTCATCGACTCCCATCAATTGACAAATCCATTTTGCGCCAGCAAGGTTACTCAAATTGTGACGTCCAAAGATTTCAAGTGGCATTGGACCTTCAGGCGTTTGCAGTAAGGTTTCGCCGTCTTCAACACTATATTCAGGCGTATAATAAGCCTGTTTTCGAGTTGGTTTAGTCGCTTTTAAAGCAATTTCTTCAAGTGTTTTATCTTCACCATTATACACGAGCACGCTACCGTGCGTCATGGTTTCTGTAAAGCGTTCAAACTGCTCGCAATAGTTTTCGAAGGTAGGAAAGACATTGATATGATCCCAAGCTATACCGCTCAACAAGGCGATATTAGGTTGGTATAAATGGAATTTGGGACGGCGATCAATCGGAGAAGTCAAATACTCATCACCTTCGAGCAACATAAAATCATTATTTCCGGTGAGATGCACCATAGTATCAAAACCGTCGAGCTGCGCCCCCACCATAAAATCAACCTCTCTATCATGATAATGCAAGACGTGCAAAATCATAGCGGTGATGGTCGTTTTGCCATGTGATCCGCCTATTACAACGCGCGTTTTATATTTGCTGTGTTCGTATAAAAATTCAGGATAAGAATAGATTTTAAGACCTAATTCTTGAGCTTTCAACAGTTCAGGGTTATCTTTTTGCGCATGCATACCTAAAATCACGGCATCGAGATCAGCTGTAATTCGCTCTGGGAACCAGCCTTCTGCGTCAGGTAATAATCCTGCGTTTTGAAGTCGTGATTTTGAAGGTTCAAAGATAGTGTCGTCACTTCCGGTTACTTGATCTCCTTTTTGATGTAGAGCTAAGGCTAAGTTATGCATGGCGCTTCCGCCGATTGCTATAAAATGAATACGCATAGATTAAGCTAAATAATTGAACTGTATTAAGCCGCTAAGGTATTGAATTTATCCTTAAATGAGCGGTGAAAAATCCAAGAGATTCGTCAGTAATCTATTCGGCTGCAAAAAGAAATTTCAAATCTAAATAGCATTTTATACCTTCGCCGTTCAAATCTATTTAAGCTTACCGCAATGTCAAACCACACACATTCAACAGTTGAAAACTTACAGGTTTTATATGAAGACAATCACATTATTGTAGTCAATAAGCGCTGTGGAGATTTGGTACAAGGCGACAAAACAGGGGATGCGCCTTTAAGTGAACTCGTCAAAGCTTATTTAAAAGAAAAATACAACAAGCCGGGCAAGGTGTATTTAGGGGTTGTTCATCGCTTAGACCGCCCGACCAGTGGCGTAGTATTATTTGCTAAAACCTCTAAAGCTTTACCGCGACTCAACAAGCTTTTTGCGGCTCATCAAACCGAAAAAATCTATTGGGCTTTAGTCAAAAAAGCACCGCCAAAGCAAGCAGACACCTTAGTACATTATTTATTACGTCGCCCTAAAAACAATAAATCTTACGCACATATTAAGCCCACTGAAGGGGCTAAAAAAGCCATTCTTCACTATAAAGTTATTCAGCAGCTTACCAATTATTATCTTTTAGAAATTAAATTAGAAACCGGTCGTCATCACCAAATCAGATGTCAACTAGCAGCTATTGGTTGCCCGATAAAAGGGGATTTAAAATACGGTTTTGCACGCAGTAACCCCGATGGCGGCATCAGCTTGCATGCGCGTCAGCTCAGCTTATTCCACCCCGTAAAAAAAGAACCGCTAAGCATTACTGCTCCGGTTCCTAATGATGACAAGTTGTGGCAGGCTATAAGCTGCTAATGTTTACCACATTTCGCGTGCTTCTTTTTTGATATAAGCTAAACCTGTAGCACTTGGAGCGTCTTTGTCGAGTAATTCAGTAAGTACGAGTTCGCGCAACTGATCAGGAGTCGTTATTTGTTCGTGCATATTTGTTTTTCTAATCAGAGCAATAGTAGCATTTTTGGTAGCACGAATAGCGTCCCAACATTTTGAACTGAGGTAGATTTGCTGGGTTAAATTGTGTTCAAATTCTTTTTCGATAATCTGAATAAGTTCAGTTTCATATTCGTATTTATCACTATCATTTGGCTTGACACGCACGAGTAGGCTACCTGGGTCAATTCGCTCTAAATAGAGGGTCATCCGCTCTAAGGCTTGAATGCGATAAGGAATAATTTCTTTAGAAGTTTCGCGTCGCATTTCATAGTGACGTCGATTTTCTTCATTGCGTACAAAATCTTTAAAAAAATAATAAGCTATCCCACCAACAATCAGGCAGGGGCCAATACTCAATAAAATTTGTAAAAGGTCAATTGAATTCATATAAAGGTTTAGTTGTTAATATCTAATATGGGTTTTATCGACAATACTGTTTCCATAATGCCCGCCAAGATAAGGACTTTTTTGCAATGCATCAACTCCTTCAAAAGGAACTTTTACTTTGTGATAGCCATAAGCCGCGGCAAGATTTTTAGTGAAATCCTGATCACTGAGATTGACATCTACATCTTCCATCATAATTTGGCAAGGGTGCTCATAGCCACAGGCATGGGTAATTTCGAGCAATTCTTTCCTAAAATTTTTAAGATAAAAATTAGTTCTTACAGACTTATCTTTCACATTAATACCAGCTTCAAGCCATTTATTTTGGGTGGCAATTCCTGTAGGACAGGTATTGGTATGGCATTTTTGAGCCTGGATACAGCCTATGCTCATCATGGCTTCACGAGCTACATTTATACAATCAACACCCATAGCAAAGGCCATAGCTGCGGTGGCCGGCAAACCGAGTTTTCCACTCCCTATAAACACAATTCGATTAGTGAGCTCTTCATATTTAAAGACTTGATAAATGGAGCTAAACCCGTACACCCAAGGTAAAGACACGTGATCAGCAAAACTAGGTGGCGCTGCTCCGGTGCCGCCTTCACCACCATCGATAGTTATAAAATCAGGACCACAATTGCGCTTTTTCATCAAAAAAGCCAGTTCACGCCATTGTTTTTTCTTTCCTATAGCTGCTTTAATTCCTACAGGTAACCCGGTTTCTTTAGCTATAGCTTCTACAAAATCAATCAGCCCTTCTACCCCATCAAAAGCCGTGTGATAAGGTGGTGAAATCACATCTTTGTCTAGCGGTACACCTCTTATACTGGCGATTTCTTTAGTGATTTTTGTAGCCGGCAGCACCCCTCCTTTCCCGGGTTTAGCCCCTTGAGACAGTTTAACTTCAATTGCTCGAATTTGCGGGTTCTCATCGACCAATTTTTTTAAAGCCTGCATTGAAAAATTACCTTCCTCATCACGTACACCAAAGTAAGCTGTTCCTATTTGAAAAATCACATCTGCTCCTTTTTTGTGATAGGGAGACAAGCCACCTTCACCTGTATTGTGATAAGCATTCCCAAAAAATGCTCCGCGATTAAGCGACTCAACAGCGCGACCTGATAAACTCCCAAAACTCATGGCAGAGATATTAATCACAGATGAAGGTAAAAAAGGACGACGGCGTTTATTGTATTGTCCCATTACTTTAGCGCAAGGCAAAAAGTAAGGATTCTCGTAATTAGGATGATCTTTGGGCAACTTAAAAGGCATCATAGAATTGTTAACAAAGATGTATTGGCTGGCAAAAATATCGCGATCAGTACCAAAGCCTTTATAGTTGTTTTGATTTTTTGCAGAAGCGTAAATCCAAGAGCGTTCTATGCGGTTAAAAGGCAATTCTTCACGGTTATTAGCCACAATATATTGACGCAGTTCAGGTCCTATGCGTTCAAGCATATAACGCATTCTACCCAAAAGCGGAAAATTGTGTTTAATGGTGTGTTTTTTATTAAAAAAGACATCGTAAAGAGCTATTAAAATCAACACCGCAAGTACCCACTCCCACCAGGTAATCGCTTTTAGAAAATGTAAAATACCGTCCATAATTTACAAGTTTAATTCCTATTGACTAAGATACAAAAAATGAAGCGGTTTACTAAATTATTGACAAGCTTTATCCCAAAATAAAAGGTAAGCACCGCAGTCCTGTCCTCATAAAATTTAGTACCTTCACGGATTGAAAAAATGACTTTAGAGTGAAAGATTTTTTAGATGAACTAAATGATGCTCAGCGCGCTCCGGTTGAGCACAAAGACGGGCCGATGATTGTAATTGCGGGAGCAGGTTCAGGAAAAACACGTGTATTGACCTATCGCATTGCTCATTTAATGCGTCAAGGTGTTGATCCTTTTAACATATTATCCTTAACTTTTACCAACAAAGCGGCTCGCGAGATGAAGAGTCGTATTGCAGGAATTGTTGGGGCGAGTGAAGCCAAAAACCTGTGGATGGGGACTTTCCACTCCATCTTTGCCAGGTTATTACGCGCTGAAGCCGATAAGTTAGGCTATCCTTCAAATTTTACCATTTACGACTCGCAAGATTCACAACGCCTTGTATCGGCCATCATTAAAGAGATGGGATTGGATAAAGACATCTACAAATACAAGCAGATTTTTTCACGCATTTCTTCGTATAAAAATAGCTTAATCACGGTGAAAGCTTATTTCCAAAATGCTGAATTACAAGAAGCCGACGCGATGGCTAAGCGCCCGCGTTTAGGAGATATTTATAAAAATTATGTCGATCGTTGTTTTAAAGCCGGCGCCATGGATTTTGATGATTTATTGCTGCGTACCAACGAGTTGTTGAGCCGTTTTCCCGACGTCTTGGCAAAATATCAAAATCGCTTTCGCTATATATTGGTTGATGAGTACCAAGATACAAACCACTCACAATACCTCATTGTGCGCGCGTTGAGTGATCGCTTTCAAAACATCTGTGTGGTAGGTGATGATGCCCAAAGTATTTATGCTTTTCGCGGAGCGAATATCGATAACATTTTCAATTTTCAGCGCGATTATGACAATGTAAAAACCTACAGGCTTGAACAAAATTACCGCTCTACAAAAAATATTGTTGAAGCGGCGAATTCTATCATCGAAAAAAATAAAACACGACTCGAAAAGGAAGTGTGGACTGCTAATGATGAAGGCCCTAAAATTACCGTCAATCGCTTGCTGACAGATGGTGAAGAAGGGCGTTATGTGGCGAGTTCTATTTTTGAAAATAAGATGAAAAACCAAATGCAAAACGGTGAATTTGCTGTTTTGTATCGCACCAATGCCCAAAGTCGGGCTATTGAAGATGCTTTGCGCAAAAAGGATATTCCTTACCGCATCTACGGCGGCCTCTCTTTTTATCAACGCAAAGAGATTAAAGATGTCTTGGCCTACTTGCGTTTAATTATCAATCCAAAAGATGAAGAAGCTTTAAAACGTGTAATCAATTATCCGGCTAGAGGAATTGGAGCAACTACACTCGACAAACTCAGTCTTGCAGCAAATCACTACAAGCGTTCCATTTTTGAAGTCATTGAAAACATTGAAAAAATAGATCTCAAAATCAATAGAGGCATTCAGAGTAAGCTACTCAACTTTGCCAATATGATTAAAAGTTTTCAAGTATCGGCACAAGTGGATGATGCCTTTACCGTTACTGAAATGGTGGCTAAGAAAACAGGGCTCTTACGCGAAATGAAAAAAGACGGTACGCCTGAAGGAATTATGCGTGTTGAAAATATTGAAGAGTTACTCAACGGTATTCGCGACTTTGTGGAAGGTCAAAAGGAAATTGACGAAGCTACAGGCTCTATCACTGAATTTATTGAAGATATTGCCTTAGCTACTGACTTAGATAAAGAAACTGCCGATGAAGATCGCGTGGCACTCATGACCATCCACTTAGCCAAAGGACTTGAGTTTCCGTATGTGTATATTGTAGGGATGGAAGAAGATTTATTTCCTTCAGCTATGAGTATGAATACGCGTTCTGAACTCGAAGAAGAACGCCGATTGTTTTATGTAGCGCTCACGCGTGCCGAACACAAAGCTTACTTGACCTATACCCAATCGCGCTATCGCTGGGGAAAACTAATTGACGCTGAACCCAGCCGATTTATTGAGGAAATTGACAAGCAATATTTAGATTTTCTCATTTCAGATGACAGTTACCGCTATAAACCACTCATAGACACCAATATTTTTGGCGAAGTTGACAAGAGTAAACTGCGTCAAGAGAAACCTAAAAATGGTACTCCTCCTCTAGCCCACAAGCCTACAGAAGAGCAATTGCGCAAACTGAGACGCTTACGCCCAAAAGAAGGTTCTACAACCACTCAAACCAAAGCGCCAAGTATCGACTTAGAGAAAGGGCAAGTGGTTGAACACGGAAGATTTGGAATTGGTCAAGTGTTAGAAGTATCAGGTATTGGCCAAGACAAAAAAGCCGAAATTGACTTTGAACACGGCGGCATAAAAAAACTGTTATTGCGTTTTGCTAAGCTAAAAATCGTCACTGAATAATCATCTTATTTTCCAACTAAACCTTAACCTTCTTATGAGCTTAAAAAGCATATACTTATTTTTCTTTCTAGTGTTTCCTTTTAGCCTATCGGCACAAACTAAAATTTTTGTCGACACCGTTGTCACCACAAAGCAGCAAGCACAGATCAATGGAAAAACAATTCATTACCTCGTTCACAAAGGCATGCAACCCGTATGGAATAAAGACGGTAAAATTGTAGCTACTGTAGGCTACACTTATTACGAGCGCACAGGGATTAAAGACAAGAGTCAACGTCCTATCAGTATTTCTTTTAACGGAGGCCCCGGCTCAGCTTCACTTTGGATGGAATTGGGTTATACCGGTCCCAAACGGGTCAAAGTAGATACCGAAGGACACGCCACGCAGCCTTACGGACTAGAAGACAATCCTTATAGTATTTTAGACGCCACCGACTTAGTGTATGTAGATCCTGTCAACACGGGCTATTCGCGCATTGTTGATCCTGACGCAAAAAAGGATATGTTTTTTGGCGTTTATGCTGACATTCATTACTTAGCGCGCTGGATACAAACTTTTATCACTCGTCACGACCGCTGGTTATCACCTAAATTTTTAATTGGGGAAAGCTATGGCACCACGCGCGTGTCAGGCTTAGCAAAAGCCCTGCAATCGGCTGGTATAGGGATGTTTTTAAACGGCGTTGTATTATTATCCCCTACGGAATTAGGCGTTGACCGAGAAGGTGCTTTAAGCGATGCGTTGAGCATTCCTTATTACGCCGCTACAGCCTGGTATTACAAACAGTTACCAGCTGATTTACAAAATCGAGAATTAGAAGATATCCTTCCGGAGATTGAAGATTTTACAATAAACAAGCTCGTTCCGGCCTTAGCCAAAGGTAGCTCTATTTCATCGACAGAACGCCAAGAAATTCTCACGCAACTCGAGCGTTATACAAGTATTGACCAATCGGTATGGTCTAAAAATAATTTAGAAGTTTCTCCGCGTTTATTTTGGAAAGAACTCTTGCGCAAGGAAGGGTTTACAATCGGGCGATTAGATTCGCGTTATCTCGGTATTGATGAGCGTTTAGCCGGCACAAGTCCGGATTACAATCCTGAAATTCCGGCTTGGGCGCGTTCATTTGCACCTGCCGCTAATGCGTATTACAGTCAAGAGCTCAACTTTAAAACCGATGTCCCTTATTGGTTATTATCGCGTTATGTCCATCCGTGGGAACGCAGTCGCAATCACACTGGCGCCGATTTGCGTTTAGCCATGGAAGAAAATCCCGGATTACATTTATTGGTTCAATCCGGTTATTACGACGGGTCGATTTGTAATTACTTCAATACAAAATACACCCTGTGGCAATTGATGACCTCTGAAAGTTTAAACAATCGCACTACTTGGAAAGGCTACAAAAGCGGGCATATGATTTATATGGAAGCTGATGCTCTTAAAAAGGGAAATGCTGACATCAGAGCGTTTATCAAACAATCTATTCCTCAACCTGGCGAAGGTTTACATTACCAATTGCCACATCAGTAATAAAAATCGCTATTTTCAAGTTGTAAAAAACTCCATTTTTCTTTTGAAAAGACAAGTAAAAGCTTATCTTTATTAACCACTTTAACACTAAAACATATGACTGAATTTATCAAGCTCTACGAAAAGAATCCTACAGAGAAGCAAATAAAAAAAATTGCAGAAGTGTTACGCCAAGGCGGATTGGTTATTTACCCTACAGACACTGTTTACGGATTAGGTTGTGATATTAACAATACAGCTGCGTTAAAAAAGATAGCGCAAATAAAAGGCATAAAACTAGCTAAGGCTAATTTGTCATTTATGTGTCGCTCTATGAGCAAGGTGTCAGAATATGCACAAATTGACAATGCTACTTTTAAAATCCTAAAACGAAACTTACCGGGGCCATTTACCTTTATTTTATCAGGCAGTAGCAATCTTCCTTCGGTTTTCAAGAAAAAGAAAACTGTAGGTATTAGAGTGCCAGATAACAATATTTGTAAGCTTTTAGTCGAAGAACTTGGCAATCCTATTGTCACCACTTCTATAAAAGATGAGGATGAAGTGATTGAATACACTACCGACCCTGAATTGATTTTTGAAAAATGGAGCAAGCTTGTCGATGTGGTTATCGACGCCGGATATGGTGGAAATACGGCTTCGACAGTGGTTGATTTAACCGGTTCAGAGCCAGAAATTATCAGACAAGGAAAAGGAGAATTGGTATTGTAATTCTTCTAAAGTTCAACTATGAAAAAGCTATTAATCTCCTTTGCTTTATTTTTCTGTATTTTTTCGGCATCAGCTCAAGAAATTGCGCTCGTAAAATATGGAGGCGGAGGAGATTGGTATGCTAATCCGACCTCTCTCCCTAATTTAATTGCGTTTTGCAATAGTCATCTGAACACTAAAATCAACCCTCAGCCCGCCACAGTCACCCCGGGGAGCAGTGAGATTTTCAATTATCCATTCTGTCATATGACAGGACATGGCAATGTATTTTTTAACGACCAAGAAATAAAAAATTTACGCCTTTACTTAAAAAGCGGCGGGTTTTTACACATTGATGACAATTATGGCATGGCGCCATATATCAAACGAGAGATTAAAAAATTATTTCCTAATCATCAGCTCAAAGAACTCCCTGCCAGTCATCCTATTTTCTCAAGTTTTTACACCTTTAAAAACGGCTTACCCAAGATTCACGAACACGATGGCAAACGCCCACAAGCCTTTGGCATCACGATTGACAACCGGTTGGTATTGTTGTTTACTTACGAAACAGATTTAGGCGATGGCTGGGAAGATCAAGCGGTGCATAAAGATCCACAAGCGGTCAGACTCAAAGCTTTAAAAATGGGAGCTAATATCATCAACTATGTTTTTGAGCATTAAATAGTACCGTTTAAAAAAAGGCTATTGAGTAATTGCAATGCTTAATCATCAGCAATCGCTCAAAATCGGAATTTATTTAATAATATTGTAGGCGATAACAAGTCGCTTGTCTTGTTAAAAAACACCTCCACATGGATCAAAAAGCAATAGCATACGGAATATTACGCGCCTTGGTTATCGTTGCCGGCACTTTAGTGCTCTGTGCTTTTTTGTTTGCTATCCGGTCGATACTTTTATACATCGCTATTTCGGCTGTTATCGCTTTAGTAGGGCGGCCAATGGTTTTTTTCTTTAGAAGGCGATTGCGTTTACCTAATCAACTGGCAGTCATACTAGCCTTACTCGTTATTTTTTCAACTTTATTAGGTATTATAGCGCTTTTTATCCCTATTATTTATCAACAAAGCGAAAATTTTAATCGTATAGATTTTGAACAACTACGACTAAACCTCAACGTTTTAAATGCTCAAATCAGGGATTATTTAGGCTTAGAGCAAGCCGGTTTAATTGAGAGCTTTCATCTTCAAAAAATTCTTGAGTTTTTTGACTTCACCTCTATTCCCTTATTTATGAGTTCATTACTCAGTAAAATGGGAACCATATTAGTTGGTTTATTATCTGTTGTATTCATCTCCTTTTACTTCTTAAAAGACAGTAATTTATTATTAAATAGCTTCCTCGCTTTTTCAAAAAATGGAAATGAAGAACGTTTTAAACGTATTTTTGACAAAATCAAAAATTTACTATCGCGTTATTTTATAGGTATTGCCTTACAATTATTTGTCTTATTTGTACTCTACACCATATTATTACTGGTTTTTGAAGTACAGAATCCATTTGCCGTAGCCTTCATTTGTGCTTTCTTAAATATAGTGCCTTATATCGGTCCGGTAGTCGCTGGGGTTTTAATGGTCTTTTTTGTAGGATCAACACATATCAGCGGTGATTTTTCAACTGAAATTTTGCCTAATATTTTATATGTGCTCACGGGCTACCTCCTGGTTCAACTCATTGATAATATTATTAATCAGCCACTCATTTTTGGACAGAGTGTCAAATCACACCCACTCGAAATTTTCTTAATCATCTTAATTGCCGGCATCACCTTTGGCATTTTCGGAATGATTATCGCCGTGCCTTGCTACACCGCTATAAAAGTAGTTGCCAAAGAAGTATTAAGTAAATATAAAGTGGTTAAATATCTCACTAAAGGTTTATAATGGCTATTAATTCTCAACTGCTTTCAAAAAAGGTTCAAACTTTCATTAATGATCACCTTAAAGAAGATCCTGCACAATTGATTTTAAAAGGCAGCCCATTTTCTGAACTATCTATTCAGGCTATTGTGCAACAAATTCAGGCCAAACGAAAAGCTGAAAAAAAGCTCCCCACTTGGTTTAAATCTGACGCTGTTATTTATCCGCCACAGCTCAACCTCGCTCAGGCATCCTCTGAAGAAACAGCAGCTTATAAAGCTTCGCTTGTATCAAGTGATACGCTGATTGATATTACCGGAGGATTTGGCATTGATGATTTTTATTTTGCACAAAACCTCAACCAGGTAGTCCATTGTGAACTCAATGCCGAGTTATCAGCGATCGCTCAGCACAACTTTTCTGTGCTTTCTAATACCCAAAATTGTCAATTTATCTCTAGTGATTCTATTGCCTATTTACAGCAATTGCAAAAGCCAGTCGATTGGATATATGCGGATCCGGCACGGCGCTCAGCAGCCGGAAAAAAGATATTCCGATTAGCAGATTGCCAACCTGACATACTCACACATCGCGATTTAATGTTAGAAAAAGCAGATAAAATACTGCTAAAAACTTCTCCACTACTCGACCTTAAACAAGGTATAGAACAACTCAAAACGGTAGAAGCCATTCATATTGTTGCGGTTAAAAATGAGGTTAAAGAACTGCTGTGGATTATCGGTCAAACTCCTATTGATCACCCGAATATTCACTGCATCAACTTTGATCAACCCGCACAAAAATTTACGGCTACTTTAGAAGACGAAAGTAAATCTCAAGCCAGCTATTCTATCCCCCAAGCCTATCTTTATGAACCCAATTCAACGCTTTTAAAAGCCGGATTTTTTCAGTATATCAGCATGTTTTTTTCAATTGATAAGCTTGCTCCCAACTCGCATCTCTACACTGCCGACAAGTTAATAGACTTTCCCGGACGTCGTTTTAAAATCAACCAGATCCTCCCAGCACACAAAAAAGAGCTCAAAAAAGCCGGCATCACCAAAGCCAATATCACCACACGCAATTTTCCTGTAAGCCCACAACAGTTACACAGCAAGTTTAAAATCAAACCAGGAGGTGATATTTATTTGTTCTTCACCGAAAACCAAGCAAAAAAGAAGCTGGTCCTTGTTACCAATCGTATATAGTAAGCACACAGAATCTTCACACTAGCTTAAATACTCTTAATATTCTATTCATATCACATAAATTACATTTACATTCTTACGAATAATCAACTTTACACTGTTTTTTTAATATTATATTCTAAACAAACACTCAAACATTACATAAGTATTAAATAAGTGTTACTTAAAGATTACATATTTTTGCACTTCGTTATTAAAATATGCCAAACAAGGTGAGTTTTCGCTTAACTAAGGCCTTTAAGACCTCAAAACTATGACAAAAGTAACGCCCTCTCCACTCATTTGGTTAGTTGCTCTTCTTTTTATTCCAACCAGCCTTTGGGCTCAAGAAGATTTTGCTTTTTATACTGAACCTGCTATTGAAATTTCAGTTAAAACCGATTCGCCATGGCAGTACGATTTTGAAATATCCTATAGAAATCTCACCTATAAGGAAGCGTCTCAATATAAATCTATACACCTTGAGCTCTCTCAGACTACCTCATATGATATCACGGACCAACACAATATAGGTTTAGGTATAAGATACAGATTTAAAGAAGTGTTTTCAGAGAGCAATCACAATGAAGTTCGCATAACAGAGCAATATATTTATAAACACAGTGTAGGCGTGTTTACTTTGAAGCATCGCTTCCGATTAGAACAACGTTTTAGAGAACACCTCACTTGGCGTTTACGCTACAGATTGTCGACAGGAATTCCTTTAAATCATGCAAAATACGGACTTGAAATGAAGCCTAATATTGCTTTTTTATGGAGCGTAACTAAATATGGAAAGCCAGAAGGAGAAGCCCGTATTGGTAGCGAATTTGAACAAGAATTAAGTGAGCATACTGCAATAAGCTTAGGTATAGATTATCGTTATGAAGATTTTTTATATGCACGTGAACACGATTTGTTTTTGTTAGCCGGCATTTCAATAACCATCTAAACCCATAATATCAAGTTTATAAAACTTGAGATATTTTTAACAACTATCTGATTTTCATTTTCTGAAGATTCCTTTTTCTTTGCAAGAAATCGTATGACAGCAAAAGGAGGTATAAATGACACGTTTTTATTTAAAACGACCTGACTACTTTGCTATTTTAAAAGACTTCAACAGCATTTAACAAGCTATAAATCAACAGTTAAAATAGAATTCAAAAAAAATGAATTTTAATTTGATATAAATAGTTGTACTTTTATGCTCTAAAACAAAGTGAATGGGTAAAATAATCGCAGTTGCCAACCAAAAAGGCGGGGTAGGAAAAACCACCACAGCCGTTAATTTGGCAGCATCGTTAGGAGTATTAGAAAAAAAGGTCTTGATTATAGACGCCGATCCACAAGCCAACGCCAGTTCGAGCTTAGGTATTGATGTGGACAATGTTGAAGTGGGTACTTACCAACTTCTAGAACACACCATGACCCCTAGTGAGCTGATCACAGCCACCAACTCTCCTAACTTAGATATTATACCGGCACATATTGATTTGGTAGCTATAGAAATTGAGCTTGTTGATCAAGACCAGCGCGAATCTATGTTGCGCAAGGCTATCAGACCACTCAAAGAGGAGTATGAATACATTATTATTGATTGCGCTCCCTCTTTAGGTTTACTAACACTCAACGCCTTGACAGCTGCTGATGCGGTAATTATCCCCATTCAATGTGAATATTTTGCACTTGAAGGCTTGGGTAAATTACTCAACACCATCAAGAGTGTGCAAAAACTGCACAATTCGGCTTTAGAAATTGAAGGCTTGCTACTCACTATGTACGATTCGCGTTTACGCCTTTCTAACCAAGTGGTAGAAGAAGTGCGCAAACACTTTAGTGAAATGGTATTTGACGCCATTATTCAGCGCAATGTACGCCTGAGTGAAGCCCCTAGTTTTGGTGAAAGTATCATTAATTATGATGCCAGTAGTCGCGGTGCTAATAACTACTTGAGTTTAGCCGAAGAAATCATTACTAAAAACAGTTAACATTATGGCAAAGGCAACCAAAAAACAAGCCCTAGGACGTGGACTTTCAGCCTTGCTTAAAGATCCTCAAAACGATATCACCTCAGCTACCGATAAAAATGCTGACAAAGTCGTTGGTAGTATTGTTGAACTCGAACTCAAAGCAATCACCCCAAACCCTGGGCAACCGCGTTCGAGTTTTAAGGAAGATAGCCTTCGCGAGCTAGCCAGCTCTATTAAAGAACTTGGTGTTATCCAACCTATTACGGTCAGAAAAGTTGATTTCAACAACTATCAACTCGTTTCCGGAGAGCGTCGTTATCGCGCTTCAAAGCTCATCGGTTTAAAGACCATTCCGGCATATATTCGCATTGCTAACGATCGGGAAACCCTTGAGATGGCACTTGTTGAAAACATTCAACGCCAAGATTTAGATCCTATTGAAATAGCCTTATCTTACCAACGTCTGTTAGAAGAAATCGATTTAACACAAGAAAAACTCAGTGAACGCGTCGGCAAAAACCGTTCTACCATTGCCAACTACCTGCGTTTATTAAAACTTGACCCCATCATCCAAACCGGTATGCGTGACGGTTTTTTAAGCATGGGTCACGGCCGAGCTATCATCAATATTGATGACACGTCAATACAGCTAAAGGTTTACGAAAAAGTTTTAGCTGAAAAGCTTTCTGTACGTCAAACTGAAAAACTCGTACGCGACATTCAGCAAGGGCAAAGCTTAAAAAAAGCCACTCCGGCGGCTTTGAGCAAAGAGATGAAGAGCTCTGTAAAAAGTTTCAGCAATTTCTTTGGCGCTAAAATCGATGTAAAAGTCAACAAAAAAGGAAAAGGAAAAATTGTCATTCCTTTTTCATCCGAAGAAGATTTTAAACGTCTCGAAAAACTTATCAAGTCTTGAAAATTCGTCTTTTTATCATATTGAGCATTTGTTTGTTAGGGTGTAATTGCAGTTGGGGTCAAGAAGACAGTACAACCACGGAAAAAACGTTTTCAAATCGCTTAAAAAAGGTTCCTGAATACGATCCTTTAGCCCCTTCAAAAGCTGCATTTTACTCGGCTGTTTTACCAGGATTAGGGCAAGCGTATAACCGCAGTTATTGGAAAATTCCTATCATTTATGCCGGGATTGGAGCCAGCATATACGCATACATTTATAATGATCAACAATTTGACAGCTATCGCGATGCATATAAGCGTCGATTAGCTGGGTTTGAAGACGATGAATACCAAGGTCAAATCAGCGATGAAGGCCTTATTCAAGCACAAAAACAATTTAGACGAAATAAAGAAATCTCACTGATTGTTGCCGTAGGTATCTATATTCTCAACATTGTAGACGCCAACGTCCAGGCACATTTACGCCAGTTTAATGTCAGTGAAAATTTAAGTGTACGTCCCGGGTATCGCTATGATCAATTTACAGGTGATTCACAGTATGGTGTGCAGCTTAATTTTAAATTTTAACCTATGAAAATTGCACTTTTAGGCTATGGCCGTATGGGCCAAATTATTGAAAAATTAGCCTTAGCTAAAGGACACGAAATCACTTATAAAACCTCAACAGCTCCACTTGACGAAGCGCAGCTCCAAACCGCTGATGCTGCTATTGATTTTAGCATTGCTGAGGCGGCTTTTAACAATATTTCAACTTGCTTTAAACTCGGTATTCCCGTAGTATCCGGCACCACGGGTTGGTTAGAGCAATACGATGAGGCTGTAGCTTTGTGCAAGGCTAAAAATGCCAGCTTTTGCTATGCTTCTAATTTTAGTGTTGGGGTTAATTTATTTTTTGAACTCAACGCTAAGCTAGCAGAATTGATGAATCCTTTTGAGGATTACAAACTTTCATTAGAAGAAATTCACCATACCAAAAAACGCGATAAGCCTAGCGGAACGGCCATAACTTTAGCCAAAGATATCATTGCTCATTCTAATCAAACTAGCTGGAAATTGGTTGAAAACAGCGATGAATCACTTGAGGAAACGACACAATTTCCTATTGAAGCCAAACGCTTTGAAGACGTTAAAGGCACACACATCATCCGCTACACCTCTGACATAGACAGCATCGAAATAAAACACACCGCCAACTCGCGTGAGGGTTTTGCTAAAGGCGCTATCATCGCAGCTGAATTTATCGCTGATAAAAAAGGTGTATTCAGTATGAAAGATGTACTTAAAAATTTATTCTAATACATAGTTTACGTAAATTAGACCGCTAAATATTATTTTGATTTAAACCACAACTTATGACCTTATTCCATTGGTTCATCTTCTTCTTAATTCTACAAGGCATCCACTTTGCCGGAACTTGGAAGCTCTATAAAAAAGCCGGGCGTCAAGCTTGGGAAGCTATTATTCCTGTGTACAATGCCTTTGTACTCATGAAGATTATCAACAGGCCATGGTGGTGGGTTATTTTATTATTTATCCCTATTGTCAACTTGCTAATGTTTCCCGTCATTTGGGTAGAAACCATACGCAGTTTTGGCAGACATTCAAAAGCTGACACGTGGTTAGTGGTATTGACTTTAGGACTTTACACCTATTACATCAATTATGCAGTTGATGTTACTTATATTGAAGGGCGCAGTTTAAAACCTCGCACTGCAGCTGGCGAATGGATCAGTTCTATTTTATTTGCCATTGTAGCCGCTACCATAGTGCACACCTATTTTATTCAACCTTACACCATTCCTACTTCATCGTTAGAAAAGACTTTATTGGTTGGCGATTTTATTTTTGTCAGCAAAATCAACTACGGTGCTCGTTTACCCATGACTACTGTAGCGGCACCAATGGTTCACGATACCCTACCGCTTTTAGGAGTTAAATCTTATTTAGATTGGCCTCAGCTGCCTTATTTACGTATTCCGGGTTTTGAAGAAATTGAACACAATGATATTGTCGTCTTTAACTGGCCTGTTGACACAGTACCTTATTTTGGTTATAGCGGGACCAAATCCTTTTACAAACCAATAGACAAAAAGTCTAATTATGTAAAACGTGCCGTAGGGATGCCCGGGGATTCGCTATCTATAAGAGATGGTCAGGTTTATATTGATGATAAGCCTTTAGCTTTCCCTGATCGCGCCAAAGCACAAACCTCATACATTGTGACCAGTAAAGGGCAGCCTTTTAATCCGCGTTATTTATACGAGCATTACAACTATACTGAGGCTTTAATTAGACGCTCTCAAAACGAATACATTTTTAGAGCCCTAACGGAAGAAGATGCTAAAAAATTAAAGCTCAATCCAAATGTAGCCAGCATTAAAAAAATCATTATTCCAAAAGGTAAAAAAGGAGGTGTTTTTCCTCAAAATACCGATTACAACTGGAATATGGACAACTACGGTCCTATTTATATTCCTAAAAAGGGAACTACAGTGGCCATTACACCCGAGAGCTTAGCCTTTTACAAGCGCGTCATTGAAGTCTATGAAGGTAGTGAACTAGGCATCAAACAAGATATTACCACAAAAGACGGGCAAGTTTACCTCAATGGAAAACCTATAGATAGCTACACCTTTAAACAAGACTATTACTGGATGATGGGTGATAATCGTCACAACAGTGAAGACAGTCGTTTTTGGGGTTATGTTCCGGAAACACACATTGTGGGAAAACCGATTTTTATCTGGATGAGTTTAGATCATAACGCTGACGGATTTTTCAACAAAATCAGATGGGATCGTGTATTTACTACCGTTAGAGGTGATGGCGAAAAAACCTCTTACCTTCCTTATTTCCTCATTGCCGTAGTCATCACTTTCGGAATAGGTTATTTTAAAAAACGTCGTAAAAAATAATTTATGTCAACTACAGTATTAAATCGGGGCTATTTTGCCCCGATTGATTTATTTAGTGCAGCTTATAATGCCGAAACTATTTTATGGGAAACTTGCGATAACTATCAAAAACAGACCTATCGCAACCGTCAATACATCTACGGAGCCAATGGAAAGTTACTGCTAAATATTCCTATAAAACACAATACTAAAAAAGGAGAACCACAGCCTTATACTACTGTAGAAATCGAAAACAAATACCGCTGGCAGCTTACTCACTGGCGTTCTATTGAAAGTGCTTACCGCACCTCTCCTTTCTTTGAATTTTATGAAGACGATTTAAAATCGCTTTACACAACGCCTTTTAAGTTTCTCCACGAATTTAATACCGCTTGTTGGGAAGCTTTATTCAACTGTTTCCAATTGGATAAAACGGAAGCAAACACCTCAGAATACATCAAACAGTATCCTGCTGACACTGCAGTCAGCGATTGTCGCCACTTGATTATAGCCAAACGTCAACCGGCAATAAATCTCGAAGCCTACCAACAAGTTTTTGAAGAAAAATACGGATTTTTAGAAAACCTATCTATTCTAGATTTACTCTTTAATGAAGGCCCGGAAAGTGAGCGCTATCTCATACCGGTCAGCGGCCTGACGCAGGAGCGAATTTCCACCACTAAACTTTAATCGAAGCCGACACGCCAAATATCTCATAAAATATTCAAACGAAGACGTTTCTCTTGCGTTAAGCCGCCTGTTCTCTGCTGGCTTTTTTTGTTCGTCTGCTGATTGAGAATAATATAGCACACGCTGCCTGCAAGCTTTGATTCGTGTGGTTGCGGAACGCCGTCTTTTTCTGAAGCATAAAACGCTATAATACTTTATAAGATTACTTTCAATTTCAGCTGATCTTTTTAAAGGCTGAAAGCCTTTGATAGTTCAACCCAAAGGCAACGCCTTGGGTTGAAAACACACAACTCCGGTGCATCGCCCTGAAAGGGCAAAATAGCTTATTTATGTTGGGTCTTCAACCCGCCAAAATAAGATTTTGTATCTATTATCACCTAAGGCGGTGCCATTAGGCAGGATTATTTTCGGCTTTCAGCTGAATCTTTTAGCGATTATTTCAATAAGATTTCTGCTGATATAAATAGGCTAAAAGCCTTTGATAGTTCAACCCAAAGGCAACGCCTTGGGTTGAAAACACACAACTCCGGTGCATCGCCCTGAAAGGGCAAAATAGCTTATTTATGTTGGGTCTTCAACCCGCCAAAATAAGATTTTGTATCTATTATCACCTAAGGCGGTGCCATTAGGCAGGAATATTTTTGGCTTTCAGCCGAATCTTTTAGCGATTATTTCAATAAGCGATTAAAGTTGGGTAGGTATTGGGATACTACCTTTCATATTGGGCTATTAATTTGTTACCCACGACATTATACCTATAAAAATACGCTCAATTAGACTAAAAAATAATTCACATTGGTATAAAACCCATACAATTTTAGTGTTTATCAACAGTAAACCACGCCATAATGGGATAATGATCTGACAACTGCTCATCAAAGGTTTTAAAATCTTGCACCACAAAAGTTGGTGAAGAGAGTACTACATCAATTCTTAAGGGAACAAGCCCTATAGGAAAGGTTTTACCGAAGCCCTCTCCGGCGATAGAAAATGCATCTTGAAGCTCTTCTGTCAATTCGTGATAAGCATAAGAAAAGGCTGAATTATTCATATCACCACAAAGCATAACAGGATAAGGTGAATGTTGAATGAGTTGTTTTATTTTAGCTACTTGAAGTTGTTGTTTTGCAAATGCATTAGCCATGCGGTTCCACATGCGTTTCCCCACTTCAGCCTCAAAAGTTCCTACGGTGGGATGTATTTTTAAGCTTTCTAAATGCATATTAACTACACGAATAGTATCAGTAGGCAAAACAATATCAGCATAGATGGCGTTATTAGCCGTATTCTTAAAATCTAACGACTGGCGGTTAACAATTTTATATTTAGAATAAATTACCTGTCCGGAATGCCCTGATTTTAGCTTTATGTAGGAGTAAGGATAAGACGAAAAATCTACAGAAGCATCTGAAAAAAACTCTTGTAAACACAAAATATCAGGTGTGTTTGCAGTAAAAAAACGTTCCATAGCTGCAGGCACATCTTTAGTTTTAATCCAGTTGTAGCGATTAAATTGACGCACGTTAAACGACATCACTTTCAGACTTGTTTCTTCTTGGAATTCTGCATCTTCCTCTCCAAATTTATACAAAGCCAGCAAGTGATTAATCCCGAGAAGAAGTACTAGTAAAGACAGAAATAGAAATCGCTTAAATCGAATTGTCCAATACAGAAAAAACAAGACATTTACCCCTATCAAAACCGGCATAGCAAGACTGAGTACAGAAAGTAAAGGGAAGGATTGAGGCGGAATAAATGGCAATAGATAAGCCAGCACTAACAGCAGCGCGAAAATAGAATTGATAAGAAAAAGCAACTTAGAGAAGATGCTTGTTTTCCGCCTGCTCATAGATCAATCTTTTCCGATGCTAAACAAAAAGGCTTTTTCTTCTTCCGTCAAACTGTCATATCCGTTTTTACTGATTTTATCTAAAATAACGTCCACTTTTTTCTGATGTTCAGATTGTGTCATTGCTGATTTTGATTTCGCTGTGCTATACGGACCGCGACGCCCTGCAGGTTTTGCTTTATTTTTATAGACTTTCTTAAATGGATTCTTCGGGCGTTTTGCAAATATATGAACGAGCCCATCCATCAAGCGTTCAAACCAAGTGCCGATATCGGTACCTTTAGCCAATTGCTTGGAATACACAAACCCCAAGGCTGCTCCGCCTAAATGCGCAATATGCCCCCCCGGATTTTCAATAGGAATAAACAACAAGTCTTTACCGACAAAAAAAGCGGCAATCCACCAGAGTTTAATGTTGCCTATAAACATCAAACGGATAGCCATATTGGGCGCATAAGTGGCTACGCCTATCAGAATAGCCATAATTGATGCCGAAGCACCGAGCAACTTATAATCGCGTCCATCGGCAAACACCGGAAACAAATTATAGCTCAACATAAAAAATACAGCCCCAGCAATAGCGCCTAAAAAATAGTAGTTAAGCAAACGCTTAGGCGAGAAATAATACAGAAAGAAACGCCCGGAAAAATACAACATAATCATATTGCCCAAGATATGCCAAATACCGGCATGCATGAAAGCATAAGTAATCAGCGTCCAAGGTCGTAGAATAAATTCATCTAAATGACTTGGCAAAATCAACCATTTGTTAGGTAATTCAACAATTTCTGGCGTTTGAAATAAAAAAGCTAGAGTTTTTAAGACGATAAAAATGAGGAACACCAAAAGATTGACCGCAATGAGTTTTTCAGTCATTCCGGATAAGTTGTAATGGTACTGTAGTTTATCGCGCCAATTCATTAGCTCCACTGATTTTGATTAAATTGATTTTTTTTCCAGTACCACATGATGATAAATCCGACAACAGCGCCGCCAACATGAGCCCAATGTGCAGTATTTGAAGGCCCTAACAGCCCATTACTGGTTATACCTGAATACACTTCAATCAAAAAATAACCTCCAATTAAGTATTTAGCTTTTATAGGTATAGGCACAAAGAACAAATACAACGGCAGATTGGGGTAGATAATAGCGAACGCCATCAAAATACCAAATATAGCACCTGAAGCTCCCACCATAGGCGTCATGTATGAACTCAGCATTTCTTTGACGGCGCCTTGATCAATATTAGAAGGCACATCAACCATATAGCGTCCTGAACTCATCATTTGGCGATAAGCTTCGTGAATTAAATTGTGAATATTATCAATTGACATCCCGGCTTGAGCCAATTCATTAACGCCTACAGAATAGTTGTAATAACTAAAGGCAACTTGTAGTGCCGCTGCCCCTAAGCCAGCTGAAAAATAGATAAACAAAAATCGTTTTTGACCTATGGAGTGCTCTAAAACACTTCCAAACATCCACAACGCAAACATGTTAAAAAAGATATGCCCTATTGAAGCATGCATAAACATGGAGGTAATCACCTGCCAAATTCTAAAATTTCCATTTTCCGGAAACCATAATGCGAAGTATTGATAAGCTTGATCACCAATAAAATGACTGCCTAAAAAGAATAAAATATTCGCAATCAAAAGGGTTTTTACGGTATCTGTGATTCTTGCCATTTACATGAATTTTTTATCTAAATCTTCCGCATCAAGGCGAATGAAAATTGTTTTGTTATCTGGTGTCAGGGTTGATTCTTTACAAGCAAACAATCTATTAATGATAGAATTTTGCTCTTCGTGACTCAGTTGTACACCGGTTTTTATAGCTGTATTTTTAGCTAAAGTTCGCGCCAAAAACTTTGCGTTTTTTTGATCGTTTTCCGGGAGATCACGCTCTAGATCTGTCAATACATCGTCTAAAATCTTATTGACTTCGCTTTCTGTAATCATTCCGGGAATACCGTTGATGTGCACACCAGAATTTTCTATAGAGGCAAAGTCAAAACCTGTATGTTCTAAAGAATCTCTTACCGTTTTGAGCATTTCAATTTCTTTAACTGAAAAACTCAATACGAGAGGAAATAACAATTGCTGACTAGAATTGGCTTCAACCGTAATGTTTTTTAGAAACTCCTCATACAAAATACGGTAATGTGCGCGGTGTTGATGAATCACCATCATCCCTGATTTTAAGGCGCTGATGATATATTTTTTTTGCAATTGAAAAATACCACTTTCTTTAGCCACTTGGTCTGAAGAAAATAAGGTTCCGGTTACAGCTTCACTTTCAAACTCGACACTCGCAAAGTCTTTTGGGGTAGATTCAGGTGTATTTAAGCCGGTGTATAAGCTTTCCCAGCTTTCGGTTTTAGAAGGTTTAGCATAGAAACTACGTGACACTGTAGGTTTTGAATTTGCCTTGTTTTCAGGAATAGTATTAGAAGCTGAAATAGGGTGTTCCGGCACAAAAGGATTAAAGTTGCGATCTACTTCAATTTTTGGCATCTCAGGCGTTTTATTCTTATAACTATAAGGCGTATCAAACTCTGAATTATGTTTAAAATCAAGTGATGGCATCACATTAAATTGACCCAACCCATGCTTAACCGCACTGCGTAAAATAGCATACACAGCGTGCTCATCGTCAAATTTTATTTCCGTTTTTGTCGGGTGAATATTGATATCAATTGATTGTGGATCAATTTCTAGATATAAAAAATAAGCCGGGTTTTTTCCATCTTGAAGCAAGCCCTCATAAGCCGATTTAATGGCGTGATACAGATAGGCGCTTTTTACAAATCTATTGTTTACAAAGAAAAATTGCTCGCCTTTAGAGCGTTTTGAATATTTTGGTTTACCTACAAAGCCATGTATTTTTACCAGTTCTGTTTCCTCTTCAACCGGCACCAACTTTTCATTGCTGCGTTTTCCAAAGATATTAACTATACGTTGACGGTGATTAGATTTAGGCAATTGAAACAGCTCACTATCGTTGTGGTATAACGAAAATGCCACTTCTGGATGTGCCAATGCCACACGCTCAAATTCATCGATAATATGACGTTTTTCAACGGCCTGAGATTTCAGAAATTTGCGGCGAGCAGGCACATTAAAGAAAAGGTTTTTTACACTAATCACCGTACCTTTTTGAGTGACACAAGGCTCTTGATTCATAAACTTGCTTCCGCGAATACTTATTTCGGTACCGAGCTCATCGTCTTTTCTTTTTGTTTTCAGGTCAACATGCGCAATAGCGGCAATAGAAGCCAAGGCCTCACCGCGAAAGCCTTTGGTGTGCAGGGCAAATAAATCTTTTGCTTTTCTGATTTTAGAAGTTGCATGACGTTCAAAAGATAAGCGCGCATCAGTAGGGGTCATTCCCGTACCGTCATCGGCCACTTGAATTAAGGTTTTCCCGGCGTCTTTGATAATCAAGTCTATGGAAGTTGCTTGGGCATCTATGGCATTTTCAAGCAATTCTTTAACTACCGAAGCAGGACGTTGTACAACCTCCCCGGCAGCAATTTGGTTAGCGACATTATCAGAAAGTAATTGAATGATATCACTCATTTAAATGGATCAAACTGAATGGTAAATATGGACAAATCGAAATCTATTATCCACAAGAAAATAAATATTAATACGGCGGCTATATACAAAGTTAGGCGACTGAAATGTCTATTTTTACGATTCCGACTATTCGCGCGATCTACTTTCCATTGTGCCCCAAAATCAATATCATTAGGGCGTTCGCGATATTTCGTAAAAGTAGATTGAAACTCAAACGGACGATCATCTTCTTTCCCCTTATAAAATCGAGGGGTATAATTGTAGCGTTTGTTTTCGCGTTTCCTAAACTTGTAGAGTGTAATTTTCATAACAACCGATTGCTTTAAAAGGACAAATCCGCATCCTGAAAGATTCAAAATTAATCAAATTTTTCCAGAATACGGTTATATAATATAACTATTTACCCTCACCTACTCGATTGTTCAGCGATAAGAAAACAGATGTTCTTAAAATTCTTTGCGTAATTGTGCCATTTTTATAGCTACAACACCGGCTTCAGCTCCTTTGTTGCCGTGTTTTCCACCCGATCTATCTAAAGCTTGCTGTTTTGTATTATCAGTCAATACACAAAACACAACCGGCACATCTCCCAAAATATTTAAATCTTTAACGCCTTGAGAAACGCCTTGACACACAAAGTCAAAATGTTTGGTTTCCCCTTGAATAACGCTACCAATTACAATAATGGCATCTAATTGGTGTTTTGAATCTTGCAAGCGCTTAGCCCCGTAAACCAGTTCAAAACTTCCCGGCACATCAACGCGCAAAATATCATTAGAGTCGACACCGTTATCAGTCAGCACCTCAACAGCACCCTTATACATATTTTCGGTAATTTGCCCGTTCCATTCAGAAACAACAATACCTATTTTAAATCCTGCTGCATTAGGCATAGCAGATTTATCGTAAAAAGATAAGTTTTTTTCAGCCGTCGCCATCGTTCTTTATATCTTAGGTTTATTTTGTTGCAGCTTGTGCCATTCCTAAATAAGCTGGGGCTTGAGCTGCGGCTTGAGAATCTGGAAATTCTTCAGTAATACGTTTTAAGAAGCCTTCTGCTTGATCTGCTTTATTGAGTTGTAAAGCTACAATAGCAGCTTTCAACAAAAACTTAGGTGTCGTAAAATTATTTGTACGCACAGTAGCCGCTTGACTGTAATATTGCAGAGCTTGATCTGCTTGTTTAAGTCCTAAATAAGCATCACCAAGAGCGCCTTTAACTACAGCAGGATAAATAACATCATCACTAGAGAAGTTTTGCAAATGATCAATAGCATTTTGATACTGACCTAATTTTAAGTAAGCCATCCCGGCAGAATATTCGGCTAAGTTAGCAGCATCTGTTCCGCCGTAATTTTCAATAATATCTAAAAGTCCATAACTACCAGCACCATTCAAAGCCTTCATAAATAAAGTATCTTGATTTGGACCGGCATCTACGGTCATAGCGCGCTCAAAATAGTCTATAGACTGGCTCATTTGCTTAGTAGCCTCTGCTTGTCGAGGATTAAGCACAAAATTGATATAAGCCATATAACCAAATACAGCTACTACCACCACACCAAGCACACCAAATATCCCTTTTTTATTGCGGGATACCCAGTCTTCTAGCGCAGAGGCGTTGTAATCTAGTTTAGCAAAAAATTTAGCAGTTGATGAACGTTGTTCAATGCTTTGCTTTTTAGTCGTCTTCTTTGTTCTTTTTTTATATGTTGCCATAAAAAATTTGCATAATGAGTTGCAAAAATAGTTTTTTATTTTTTATTCGAAAGCTATTTTGACAGGAGTTCACTTATTTAATAAATCAAACTTCCCGCTCTACTTTCAAGTCACTAATAATCAAGCTTCTATTTTTATTTTTTCTTTAAGAAAAATTTAAACAATAAGTCGCTTTGTATTTAGCGCAGCAAATATGCCTATTTTTTTTATTTATTCATAGCATTGAGATATTTAAAAAACGAGAAATGTGTTCTTGTTTTAATATTCAGTAAAAATGAGTGCAGCAAATATGCTTTTAGTAAATTTGCCCAAGGCTATAAATAGAGATTTTATACAGTATGTTTTTAAAGACGCTATCACTCATCAACTATAAAAATTTTGAAAATCGCACTTTAGATTTTGATCCAAAAATCAATTGTTTAGTAGGTGAAAATGGCATCGGCAAAACCAATATATTGGATAGCATTTATCATCTAGCTTTTGGAAAGAGTTATTTTAATCCCATCACTAGCCAGAACATTAAGCACCAAACTGATTTTTTTGTAATTGATGGCGCGTTCAACAAACAAGACCGTCAAGAAAACATTGTGGTCAGTGTACAACGCGGCAAGAAAAAAATCATTAAGCGCAACGGTAAAGCCTACGAGCGGATTCGCGAACACATCGGCTTAATTCCTGTAGTCATCATCTCTCCTGCTGATCGCGATTTAATTACCGAAGGCAGTGAAACTCGCCGAAAATTTATGGATGGCATCATTGCTCAAAGTCACCCTGACTATCTACAAACACTCTTACGCTACAACAAAGCCCTAGCTCAGCGCAATGCCTTGCTTAAATATTTTGCCGCCAACCACACCTTTAACCAAGACAGCTTATCGCTTTACGATCATGAGCTCAACGTACAAGGAAATCTTATCCATCAGCAACGCTGTGAATTCATTGCCGATTTCACCCCTATTTTCCAAAAGCGTTATGCGCAAATCAGCAATCAAAAAGAATCTGTAAACATCAGCTATAAAAGTCAGTTATCTGAACAATCGCTAGATGAATTACTACGTGAAAATATAGCCCGTGACCGCGTATTGCAATACACCAGCAAAGGCATACATAAAGACGATTTAAAACTAAAAATCAAAACGCATCCCGTCAAAAAATTTGGTTCTCAAGGACAGCAAAAATCATTTTTAATCGCTTTAAAATTAGCACAATATGATTTTATAAACGATAAGTTAAAAACCAAGCCTATTTTATTATTAGATGATATCTTTGATAAATTAGACGAACAACGCGTGACGCAGTTAATTGCCTTAGTCACTAAAGACGAATTGGGACAACTTTTTATCAGCGATACGCACAAAGAACGCACCGAAAGTGTGGTAAAAGCCAGCTCAGATAGCTACAAAATGATTTCACTATAACCCAAATATTATGTCTAAAAAATTGTATATTTTAAGTTTATTCAGCTTACTTTTTATTACCTTTAGCTGCAGTTCGCCTCAACCCAAAGAAATTGTTGGGCAACTCAACGGCTACTGGAAAATAGCAGAAGTCAAACAACCCGATGGTCAGGTACGTATTTATAAAATGAATCCGGCTGTTGATTATATTGAAATCGATTCGACTTTAAACGGTATTCGCGTCAAGGTTCAGCCGCAATTTGACGGTTCGTTTAAAACCACTAAAAACGCTGAACATTTTAGTTTAGCGCGTAAAAATGACAGTTTGCGTTTTCACTACACCACAGATTTAGCTGAATGGACAGAAACCTTAGTCGATCTAAAAAAAGATCAATTTATAGTTAAGGATACTGCCGGCACAGTTTACACTTACAAACGATTTACAAGTTTAAAAGACGCTTTACACGCTTATGAACAGGCAAAGAAATAACGACGACGAACCCAAATTATTAAAAACCATACTCGATAAGGTGGTTAGTGAAAGTCCTTTACAAAAGGGGCTTGATCGCGTCAATTTAGAAGAAGTTTGGCGCAATAGCTTGAGTCCGGCCATAGCAAAATATACCTTAGCTGTACAATTTCGGCGAGGCACTTTATACGTCAAGCTCAGTGACGCCACCTTGCGTCACGAATTGAGTTATGGCAAACAGCAACTCATTACTATCATCAATGAAAATGTAGGTAAACCTCTAGTTGAAAAACTCGTTTTACAATAATGAGGTCAGCACCTTTGATATAAAACTAACAATCCCCCTTATAAAACGATTTTACAAGGGGGATTATGGTAAAAAATCTTCACTGAAGATTTAATACGAAAGTGACATTCAAAATAGACGAATTTTTCTGTCAAAATTACAAAAATCACTTTCGTATAAAGCATTTTTAAGCCTTAAAACACTTCTTTTTGCGCAAAATGAAAAGCGCCTTCAATAGCAGCATTTTCATCGCTATCACTACCGTGAATAGCATTTTCACCAATTGAAGCAGCGTATTTTTTACGGATAGTTCCTTCAGCAGCTTCAGCCGGATTTGTAGCGCCGATAAGTGCTCTAAAATCTTCAACAGCATTATCTTTTTCTAAAATAGCAGCTACAATAGGACCGCGTGTCATAAATTCAACAAGCTCGCCAAAGAAAGGGCGTTCTTTGTGAATAGCGTAAAAAGCTTCCGCCTCCATTTTTGACATTTGCGTCATTTTCATAGCAACGATACGAAATCCTGAAGCCGTAATTTGATCTAAAATTGCTCCGATATGGCCATTTTCTACGGCATCGGGCTTGAGCATTGTAAACGTTTTGTTTCCTGCCATGCTTATCTGGTATTAATATTTTGATGCAAAAATAAGCATTTCTTTCTATTATCCTAATAAACTGTAGATTGCCTCCAAACAATAATTTAATTTAAAAAAGTAGCCTGAAAAAATTTAAATTGTATATTCGTGAGCTATGGAAGAAACGCAATTAAACACGCTTAAATCGGCTTTATCAACCCCTAAAAAGGTAGTGATTATTCCGCATCGCAATCCCGATGGCGACGCCTTAGGCTCTACATTAGGACTGTATCATTTTTTAACTAGTCAAGGACATAATTGCACCGTCATTTCTCCTAATAGTTACCCCCATTTTTTACAGTGCCTGCCAGGGCAAGAGCTTATCGTTAAATACGACCAAAATCAAACCGAGGCTGAAACTTTACTTTCGGAAGCTGATTATATTTTTACGCTAGACTTTAATTCTTTTTCACGTACTGGTGAAATGGCCACTTCCCTCAAAAAGGCCGAAGCTGCATTTGTAATGATTGATCATCATGAGCAGCCTGACGACTATGCTGATTTTATGTACAGTGATGCAAGCGCTTCTTCAACTTGTGAAATGGTCTATAATTTTATTGAGTTATTAGAAGCTACTAACGCCATTGATTCTAAAATAGCGACTTGTCTTTACACCGGTATTATGACCGATACAGGTTCATTTCGCTTTCCCAGTACAACCAGCAACACACATCGCGCAATAGCACATTTAATTGATTGCGGCGCCAACAACGCTTTGATACATCAAAATATATACGATACTAAATCTGCTGATCAAATTAAACTTTTAGGTACTGCTTTAGATCACTTAAAGGTATTTGAAGAATTACATACGGCCTATATCACCTTATCACAAGACGATTTAGACAAACATCATTTTAAAAAAGGAGACACTGAGGGCATCGTTAATTATGGACTTTCACTAGAAGGCATTAAATTTGCAGCCATCTTTATAGAGCACAAAGCTGAAGGGATCATTAAAATCTCCCTGCGCTCAAAAGGTGAATTTGACGTCAACACTTTTGCGCGTAAGCACTTTAATGGCGGTGGTCATCTCAACGCGGCTGGCGGAAGAAGTACAAAATCACTAGCCGAAACAGCGCAAAATTTTGAACGCTTATTAAAGACGTATAAAAATCAATTACTAAAGGCATGAGAAGTTTAGTTCTATTAGTATTCATTATGGTTTTATCATCGTGTAACAATCCGGTTGCACGACGCCCGATTACTCAAAAATCAGGGCATTTTTTAAAGCAATCTATAGAGCGTAACAAAGTTTTACAAGCCCAGCAGGAAGCGCTTATTCAAGCCCTTATCAAGCAAGATTCTACGCATAAATACTACACTTCTTCGTATGGATTTTGGTATAAATACAACACAGAAAACACCACTGACAGCATCACGCCAGATTTTGGGGATGAAGTTAGTATTAACTACGATATAAGTACCCTAAAAGGGCGTCCTATTTACACGCGTAAAGAAATTGGTACGCGCCTCAACCTTATTGAAAAAGAAGGTTTATTCAGTGGTTTACGCCACGGTTTAAAACTGATGAAAGCCGGTGAAACTGTCACCTTTTATTTCCCCTCATTTATGGCTTTTGGCTATTATGGCGACAATAATAAAATAGGTCGAAATGTACCCATTCGCGTAACCGCAACACTCAACTCAATAACACAACACTAAACGTAAAATAACTTAAAACCATAACTTCTATGCGCAAACGAAATTTAATACTAGTTTTACTTATAACACTATCTGCTATGGCATGTAAGAACAGTCAATATCCCGATTTAAAAGATGGATTATACGCTGAATTTGACACTAATTACGGTAAATTTTTGGCGCAATTATACTACAAAAAAGCGCCTTTAACTGTTGCCAATTTTGTATCACTCGCTGAAGGCACCAACACCTTAGTCGATGAAAAATACAAAGGTAAAAAATACTTTGACGGCTTAACTTTTCACCGTATTGTTCGCGGCTTTGTCATCCAAGGTGGCGATCCTCTAGGTAACAGTCAGGGTGGACCGGGTTATGAATTCCCTAACGAAACCAACACCGGTTTAAAACACGACTCAAAAGGGATTTTATCAATGGCTAATTCTGGTCCTGACACCAATGGCAGCCAATTTTTTATCACCTTAAACGCAACCCCTAACCTCGATGGCGGGTATTCTGTATTTGGAAAAGTTATCAAAAATATTGAGGTAGTTGATTCTATCGGAAATGTTGAAGTTAACCGTATGGATAAACCGCTTAAAGACGTGGTGATGAATCAGGTTAAAATTATCCGCGTAGGTGAAGGAGCGCAAAATTTTGATGCCGCTAAAGTTTTTGCGGACAAAATGGGAGCTGCAGTTAAAGCCGAAGAAGAAGCTAAAGCTAAAATTAAGGCGCAACTTGACAGTTTATCTGAAGGATTTACAGAAACAGAAAGCGGATTGCGTTACAAAATCACTAAATCAGTTGAAAGCGGTGCTACGCCTCAACCAGGTCAAACCGTTCAGGTATACTACAAAGGTATGCTTATTGATGGCCAAGTATTTGACAAACGTTTAGAAGAAGATGGCCAAAAACCTATCAGCTTTCAAGTGGGTACTGGTCGTGTAATTGCCGGATGGGACGAAGGTCTTCAACTTTTAAAAGAAGGCGAAGAAGCGCGTTTTATCATTCCTCCACACTTAGGCTATGGTCAACGCGGAATAGGCCCAATTCCTGCTAACTCATATTTGATTTTTGATGTCAAATTGGCTAAGATTGGCAAATAATCACAAAGCTCGATAACTCGTAAAAGCTGCCTTAATTAGGCAGCTTTTTTTATACCTTTATTTTTTAATAAATTGGTTACATACAGCTCTAATGACTACCTATTATTTTATCAGACACGCCGAAAAAGAATACGATGGCACGCGCAATCCACATCTAACTCTCCAAGGGAAAAAGCGTGCTCGGCAGTGGGCTGAAGTATTAAAAAACAAAGGTATTGAAGCTGTTTATTGCACACATTATCAACGCACGCAAGAAACCGCTCAGCCCCTACTCGATTTGCTCCAGATTGATTATAATTTATACAACCCACGAGAACTCTACTGCCCTCAATTTCAATTAGAAACCAAAGCTAAAACGGTACTAATCGTCGGTCATCAAGACACGACTCCAGCTTTTATCAACCGTGTTTTAGGTGAAGAAAAATACACTTTTATCAACAGTCATAACTTTGAAAACCTCTATAGAGTGGCCATAGATGACCGAGGGAAAATTGAATCAAAATTAATGTTTAGTAAATTATAATAAGGCGTATTCAAGCTAAAAAAGAGGCTGTACCAAAAATAGTGAGACTTTATTTGTCTCTTAAAAATCTAACAGTTTTGTCTTGTTAACTTATCGCCTTTTTTAATAAAGAAAATGAGGAGCTAGGAGTTTATTATAGTTCACCCATGAAGAAAATCTAATCAACATATTATCTTAGATACTGTCCATAAAAAAGCAAAGTTTTAACAGCCATATCAAAAAGCTAAGCTATATTTGCAAGCGTAGCAATTTTTAGGTAGTAGCCTATGTCATTTACACTATACCAATTCGTTTTAGTCATTCATGTTTTATCGGCTATTTTAGGCATGGGTCCGGGTTTTGTAATGATTTATATTGTCAACAAGGCTGAAAACATGACCCAACTCAAACACGCTTATTTTATTCGCAATCGCTTACATACTTTTGTTATGATTGGTGGCACCTTATTGCTATTAAGCGGATTAACCATGGGCTACTTATCACCCTATTTATTCTATAAAGGTTGGTATATCACCAGCTTAACGTTATTTTTAATCGCTTTAGGCTTTGGCCCTATCATTTTATCCCCCTGTTCAAAACCTATCAAAGCTTTTTTAAAAAATTATAAAGGCGAATCAATTCCGGAAGAATATCATCGCCTTTCAAAAAGGTTATTCTTTTACGAACGCATTGAAAACACCATCTTTTTAATCATTATTATCTTAATGGTGCTCAAGCCTTTTTAGTAGTTCGTTTATTGAAATGTAAAGTTGATGAAAATGCCGCGTGACATCATTTTGTCAATATTACTGGTGTAGGCGCTATTTGGTATTTTGTCCTGAACGAGCTCATCACTCATGGCAAATACAGCCCGTATAGATGGTGTAAACTTGAAATAATACAAATAAAAATCAATCCCAAACCCAACTTCCCAATAGTAGGTATTGGTTTTCATTCTAAATTCACCGCTGTAGTTATCTGAAGGGTTATCTTCGTTACTCGACAAGTTAAAAGACGTCGAAACACCACCGACTATAAAGGGTTTAAAATTATTAATTCGCTTAGTTGAAATTTTTAATAATAAAGGAACGTGAATATAGGTAGATTTGACTTCGCGCAGCTGATCTTCAACAGGCGCATCGGGAAAAGTCAAATCACGACTGGCAAACATCACTCCAGGCTCTAAGCGCAGATCCATATAGTCATTGATGCGCATATTACCGATTAAGCCCACGTTAAATCCAAAATTCTTCTTAACAATTACATCTTCAAAAGCACCACCATGCGTATTAGTGTTCGTTTTGTAATCAAATTTAAAGTCGTATGAATTCAGTCCTAAAAAGTAGCCCCAGGACCAGGTTTTCTTATCGAAATTCTCTAAGTTTTTGACGCGTTCTCTTGAAAAAAGCTGTCCATAAGTTGACTGAACCCCAAAGAAAACCAGACAAACAATAATTATTTTTTTCATAAAGCATTGAGCTATTTTGTAGACGTATAAATTGATGCCACGCCCATAGTCTGTGGCAAGTCTTGTACATCTTTAAACCCAATTTTTCTTAAAATATTGTTGAACACTTCTCCACAAGGAAATTTTGAGGCACTTTCTGATAGATATCCATAAGCCGCACGGTCTTTAGAGAAGATTTTACCGATTAAGGGCAATAAAAATTTAGCGTATAATTTATAACCTTGCTTAAACGGAAACTTTTGAGGCACAGCAGTTTCTAAAACAATAAACAAACCGCCCGGTTTTAAAACGCGTAAAATTTCAGCTAAGCCTTTTTCTAAAGTTTCAAAATTACGCACCCCAAAGGATACACAAATGGCATCAAAACTATTATCGGCAAATGGCAAATCTTCTGAATCGCCCAGCTGCATGGTGATTTGTTTATCTAAATGACGTTCAGCTATTTTTTGACGACCTACATTAAGCATGCCTTCTGAAATATCAAGCCCTACAATATTATTGAGTCCTTGTTCTGCTAAGCTAATGGCCAAATCACCGGTGCCAGTAGCAATATCTAACACATTAGCAGGCTTGTGATTGACAATTTTACGAATCACTTTTTTACGCCACGACTTATCCATTCCCCATGAAATTACACGATTTAAATCGTCATAACCTCCTGAAATGGCATCAAACATTTTACTCACTTGCTGTTTTTTACCAAGTGTTGAGTCTTTATAAGGCGTCACTTTTTCTTTCATAATACTTATGCATCGGCATTTTTGCAAAGATAGAGTTTATAAGGAAATCTATTGTATAACTAACCAAGGATTTCAATACCTACACAAGAAGAGCTACTTTAGTAAATAACTACAATCACCAAAAACCTCACTACATATTTATTAACAAAAAATTAAGTATTAAACAAGCGTTTAAAATTAAACAAATGTTTAATTTTGCGCCGTAAAACTCAAAAAAATGAGCTTAAACAACAAACAAATAGAAATTATAAAAATAGCTGAAAAGCTGTTTGCCGAAAATGGCTATGAAGGAACCTCAGTGAGAGCTATAGCTGAAGCCGCCGGAATTAATGTTGCCATGATTTCATATTATTTTGGGGGGAAACGCAATTTACTCAAGCTGTTAACTTTGTATAGGTCTCATGATTTTGAAACAGAACTGACGCATCTACTAACACAGAAGCACGATTATTTTGAAAAAATAGATTTAATAATTGCTTATACCATCAAGCGCTTACACGAAAACAGACGGGTTCATAAAATTGCCAACTTTGAATACGCTAAGGCTGAAGGTTCTGAAGATTTTACACATTTCACGGATCAGCGCCGCAAAAATTACCGCCTTATTGAAAACTATATCAAACAAGGTCAACAAGCCGGCATATTTTCAAAAAACATTAATATTCCCTTAATTATCACTACAATTTCAGGTACTTATTTTGGATTTTATTACAATAAAAAACTCTTTAGTGCCATTCATAATATCTCACAAGAACAATCAGTAGATGAATTTGTTGAAGAAGAACTCATTCCTCATTTACAACGTAGTATAAAAGCCATTTTAACTTATGAGAACTAAAATTCTCTGTTTATGCAGCTTATTAATAGGCTGTTATTTACACGCTCAAGACGACAGTAAAATGCTGTCACTTCAGGATGCTGTGCAACGCGCTTGGCAGTACAGTAACCCTTCTAAATTATCATCTGAAAAGCTACTTGAAGCTGAAAGTCAACTGCAAGCTCTGAAAAACAACCGTTATCCGGATGTCACTTTAGGAGGAAAATACCTTTACATGACAAAACCCGATTTGTCGCTCCAATTTCAATTAGCAAACGCTTCAGATTCAAATAGTGAACCAGCAGCTTTGCCTGAACCTCACAGTGTTCTAGTAGGCCAAGCAGGTATCAACTTACCTATTTTCAGCGGATTTAAAATTAAAAATGCCATTAAAGCCGGTGAACATCAGCTAGAGGCCACTCAATATAAAAATGAAGATATCAAAGCTGACCTAGCCATGCAAACCATCGCTGCTTATGTCAATCTGTATAAAGCACGCAAAACGGTTAATTTAATCAAACAAAATTTGCAAACCGCCCATCGCCGTGTCATTGACTTTACAGCCATGGAAGAAAATGGACTTTTGCCGCTCAATGATTTACTGAAGGCTAAATTACAAGAATCAACTATCAAGCTCACCTTAGCCAAAGCTCAAAAGACAGCGCGCATTTTAAATTATAAATTGGCCATTTTTCTCGAATTGCCTAACAATTCTAAAATCACTATTGACAGCACAACACTTAGTTCACCTATAGCTTCTGAAATTTTAATCGCGCCTTCCGACAGCATTACACGGCCTGACCTTCAAGCACTCATGGCTCAAGAAGCAGCGGCCCAAGACCAAATTAAAATCGAAAAAGGAAGCTATTACCCTACTATCGGCTTAACCGCCGGCTATTTAGCTGCTGATATTGAAAACACCTTGTCCATTACCAACGCCATTAATGTAGGTGTTGGCGTATCCTACAACCTCACTAATATTTTTAAAAACAAGAGTAAAGTGCATGTTGCTCAAAGCAGAGCTAAACAACTGCAAATTCAAGTGAATGAGGCTAAAGACCAAGTTTCAATACTTATTAAAAATGCACAGGAAGACTATCAGTTGGCTCTACAAAATTTTGAAGTTTACCAAACCTCAAAATGTCAAGCTGAGGAAAATTACCGCATCGTCAAAGATAAATTTGACAATGGTTTATTAGATACCAAAGATTTATTAGAAGCCGACACCCAGCGCCTGCAAAGTCAAATAGATTTAGCGGTGAGCAAAGTTGAAATAACGGCTAAATATTACGCGCTAAAACAAGCCACAGGTTCACTTATCACACTATTCAAAAAAAACTAGATCATGGATAAAGTAGAAAAGAAAAAAACAAACAAAAAATTTATCCTCATCATCTCTGCGATGGTTTTAGCCGGTATAATTATTGGCGGTTACATGTACATTCATTCATTATCTCACGAAGAGACTAATGACGCACAGATAATGGCCAATATGATTCCTGTCATCCCGCATGTAAGTGGTTATATCAGTAAAGTTTATGTCAAAGATTATCAACAGGTTAAAAAAGGGGATACATTATTTAAGATTGACACACAAGACTATGCTGTTCAATTAGCACAAGCCAAAGCCGCCTTAGCTTCAGCTAAAAGTCAATTAGCTGTTGCTCAAGCCAGCATAGGCACTTCAAAAGCTCACTTTTCAGCGTCAAAATCACATGTAGCTTCAGCTTTGGGAAATATTGACATGGCCAAGATTAAATTGAGACGCACCACTAATGATTATGAACGTTATAAAAATTTATATCAAAATCATTCGATTACCAAACAAAAATACGAGCAAGCCTTAGCGGCCATGCAACAAGCTCAAGAGCAAGTTGATATTATGAAGAGTCAAAAGCAATCTTCCATCAGTCAACGCACAGCAGCAAATTCGCAAACAGAAATCACCGAAAAGCAAGTAGCCGTAGCCCAAGCGCAAGTGGAAAGTGCCAAAGCGATGGTGCGCAAAGCTAAACTCGATATGAGCTATACGATGATCACTGCTCCTTTTAACGGACGCCTATCAGAAGTTTCTCTAAAACCAGGACGTTTTGTGGCACCAGGTCAATCCTTATTTTACTTAGTCAATACCGAGCACAAATGGGTGGTGGCTAATTTTAAAGAAACACAACTAACCGATATACAAGAAGGTCAAGCTGTAAACATCCATGTCGATGCCTATCCGGCGGTAAAGTTTAAAGGACAAGTGGCTGCTTTTTCTCCGGCTACAGGAGCCCGTTTTTCATTACTTCCCCCGGATAATGCCACCGGAAACTTTGTCAAAACAGTGCAACGCTTGCCTGTCAAAATTATTCTAACCGCAGAAAACGATCCTAAGACAATAGCTAAACTCAAATCAGGAATGAACGTTGAAGTTGACGTGCTTACCAAATAAATTATGGCTGCAGCAGTACAAATCACAAAACCTGAAGATCTTGTAGAATATGGATTCAGGCGAGTTATCATTACCATAACTGCCATATCCTGTGCTTTGCTTGAAATTGTAGATACCACAATTGTCAACGTAGCGCTCAATGATATGAGTGGTAGTTTAGGCGCCTCAATCAACGATATTGGTTGGGTAATCACCGCTTATGCCATTGCTAATGTCATTGTTATTCCTATGACCAGCTGGCTTTCTAAGCAGTTTGGGCGGCGCAATTACTTTGCGGCTTCCATATTAATTTTTACCCTAGCCTCTTTTTTGTGTGGCAATTCTACTAGTCTTTGGGAACTGGTATTTTTTAGATTCATTCAAGGTATGGGCGGTGGTGCTCTCTTGGTGACTGCACAAACCATCATTACCGAAAGTTACCCACAATCAAAACGCGGTATGGCTCAAGCTATTTATGGCATGGGCGTTATTGTTGGACCAACGCTAGGCCCTCCCCTTGGCGGCTATATCATTGACAATTTTGCTTGGCCTGATATTTTCTTTATCAATGTTCCCTTAGGAATTATAGCTACCATCTTAACCCTAACCTATATTAAAAGTCCGCATTATGGTGATAAACTCAGTGCCGACAAAGTAGATTGGTGGGGCATTGCGTTTTTGGCTTCTTTTATCGGTTCATTACAGTTTGTATTAGAACACGGCCAACAAGACGATTGGTTTTCAAGTCCTATAATTATTTTCTTTACGCTCATTTCTCTGTTCGGATTTGTCTTTTTTATTTGGCGCGAACTAGTCTACGATTATCCTATTGTCAATCTGAGAGTGTTAAAGGATAAAAATTTAGCCATAGGCACCTTGATGACTTTTGTGCTTGGATTTGGACTTTACGGATCAAACTTTATCATTCCGGTTTACACCCAATCTATTTTAGGGTGGACCGCTACCGATGCCGGTCTTTTAATGGTGCCGAGTACGATAGCCACCGGTTTATTGATGCCGGTTATTGGCCGATTATTAGAAAAAGGCGTGCCACAGAAATATCTGGTTACAGCCGGATTAGTACTTTATTTCTTGTTTAGCTTATGGTCGTATTACCTACTGACTCCTGATACAGGCGCTGAACATTTCTTTTGGCCATTGGTATTACGCGGCATCGGATTAGGCATGTTGTTTGTACCGATTACCACACTTGCTCTATCCACTTTACAAGGCAAAAATATAGGCGAAGGGGCTTCTTTTACATCGATGATGCGCCAGCTAGGCGGCTCATTTGGGATTGCGATTATCACCACCATGTTAACCGTTTACACTCAAAAACACCGCGTAGAATTAATCCCTAATCTAGACCAAACACGTACAGTTGTTGCTAATCATATCAACGCCTTGCAACAAGGATTTATGGCAAAAGGATTTACCGTCAACAATGCTTTAGACAAAGCTTATGCTGCTATTGAAGGTAAACTGATGATTCAAAGTACAGTACTGACCTATATGGATGTGTTTTTATACATTGGTGTATTATTTTTAGTTTGTGTCCCTCTGGTTTTAATTTTTATAAAACGTAATGCCGGGCAAGTTGACAATAACTCAGATGAAGATGAATCGGCTAATGACTTATCGAGCATTAATACACATCATTAATTTTAGTTGTAAATCTACCTATTGAATTTACACCCTGTAAAAATTAACTATTTATATAGCTAATCCGCTTAAATACATCTTTGATAGAGTCATAAATAATGGCTACTTTTACCAATCGAAAAATAAAAAAACATTCAATGTCAACCGCAAAAAAAGAATATAAACGTGTCACGGTTAAGTCCTTAGTTGATATGAAAGCTCATAATGAAAAAATCACTATGTTGACTTCATATGATTATTCCATGGCAAAAATTGTAGATCATGCTGGTATTGATTCAATCTTGGTTGGTGATTCAGCAGCTAATGTCATGGCGGGTTACGAAACCACTCTACCCATCACTTTAGATCAAATGATTTATCACGCCTCTTCGGTGGTCAGAGCTGTCGAACGTGCCTTAGTGATAGTTGATTTACCATTTGGAAGTTATCAAAGTGACCCTAAACAAGCCTTGCGTTCTGCTATTCGTATCATGAAAGAAAGTGGCGCTAGTGCTATCAAACTCGAAGGAGGTTCAGAAATAAAAGAATCTATAAAACGCATTCTAAACGCCGGCATTCCGGTTATGGGACACCTGGGTTTAACTCCACAATCCATTAACAAATTTGGCACGTATCAAGTGCGCGCTAAAGAAGAAGCTGAAGCACAAAAATTGTTAGATGATGCTAAACTTCTTGAAAAATTAGGTTGCTTTGGTGTTGTTCTTGAAAAAGTGCCGGCTAAACTCGCTCAACAGGTTGCCGAAAGCCTAACTATTCCTGTTATCGGTATCGGTGCAGGCGGTGGCGTTGACGGTCAAGTGTTAGTGGTTCACGATATGCTCGGCATGACTAACGAGTTTAATCCGCGTTTTTTACGCCGTTATCAAGATTTACACAGCTTGATGACTGAAGCCTTCAAATCTTACAAAGACGATGTCAAATCAAGTGATTTCCCTAATGCTTCTGAACAATATTAAACTCTAAAGAATCTATTTTTTCTTTAAAACCTCAGTCTTTTGATTGAGGTTTTTTTATACACATAAAGCAGATTTGAAATTCTGTTTTATAACACCGAATGGATAAATGAAACAGTCCAATTTCAACCTTGTCTCATTGTAGTCCCACGGTATATTATGTCTAAAGAAATCATTATAAATTGGACTAAAAAATAATTCTGCATAACTTTGTAAAAATTCAAAACAAATGCGTTATTTAAAATCTATTTCAATCGTTTTATGCCTTGTTCTTGTCGGTTTAATGACCGCTTGTAAAAACAATACAGATCAATCACAACCCACTGAAAAGGCTACTCAAGCCACAACCGTTTCGGTTAGTGATACGATTCATATCACCTTAAAGGCTAATGACAATATGCATTATGACAAAACCCAGTTAACTGCACATGCCGGTCAAGTTGTAGTGCTCACTTTAGTGCATCCTGGTAGCATGCCTGTGGGTACAATGGGACACAATTTTGTGTTATTAGCTCAGGGAGTCACTCCTGCTAACTTTGCTCAAAAGGCTTGGAAGGCTAAAGACAATGATTACATTCCTAAAAATGCAGACAAATACATCATTGCGCACACCAAATTAATCGGCGGTGGCCAATCAACTAGCATTACATTTACGGCGCCTCAAAAAGGTTCCTATGACTATTTATGTACGTTTCCGGGACATTATGCCAACATGCACGGCAAGTTTATTATTGAATAGCATTACTTCAACATATCTTTGGTAATAGAACTACCGGCATCGCGATGATAAACATAAGTGGCGATGTCGGTTTTTTTTAGCTGTAAGCCTAAAGTTTTAACACGTTCAAAAAATTCGGCGTCCGTTGTTAAATTATCTCCGGCAAAACCCTTTAACCCTATCATCGCAGATTGCTTAATAAAAAACGTTCCACTAATAGCACAATCTTTTAAGTGAATTAACTTTTCTGGATGATAGCAATCTGGCACGTATTGATTGCCAATTATTTCAACACCCCCATGCAAAAAATCGATTTCCGGATGTGTTTGCAAGATCGTTTTACGACTTTCTAAATGATTAGGTTTAAAGGTATCATCCGAATCTAAAAAGCCTATGTAATTTCCTAATGCTAATTCAATACCTTTATTTTTAGCCCCAATAACGCCTTGATTCTCCTGCTTATAGTAGTGTAATTTAGAACCTTCTTTTAACAAAGGCCGCAATACAGCCTCAGTTTGGTCAGTACTGCCATCATCTATTACCCAAGCTTCCCAATCGGTTTCGGTTTGATTTAAGAGCGATTGTACAGCGCGCTCAACCAAGTGTTCGCGATTATAAGTTGTGATAATTATTGAAAAAAATGGCGTGTCTTGTAAGGGCATTAACGAAGTTATTAAGAGGTTGTCAACAAATGTACAACATAAAAAAATCGCAGGTAACCTAAGTTAGTTGCGATTGACTCACTGTATTTTAATTTGTAAGGGATAAATTAGTTAAGCGAGGTAATTTAAAATTTCTTTGAGCAAGTTCAATTGGTTTTGCGTACGATCTAAATTGTGATGCGGACGATGAGTAGCGTAATAAGCGTCGTTATTGAGGTAATCTGTCAAAAAGCGAATGGCTTGAATATAGACCACCACTTTAGCGGCTAAGTCTAAATTATCTAATTCAACAGGCTCTAAATCACTTTTGATATGTGCTAAAAAGCCTTCTTTGAGGGCGGCGTAATTTTCAGCACTAAAGTTATTGCCAAGTGCAGGATCGTCTTCTTCCTTTAAATTGGTGTAAGAACGCACCATATCGCCAAAATCGTACAAAATTGGGCCACACATAAAGGTATCCCAGTCGATTAAGGCGCTAATTTCTTTAGATGAATTTTCATCAAACAAGAAGTTACTAATCTTAGGATCTGCATGAATAACGCGTTCAGGCATTTGCGGTAAGAGTTCTTTCCAGCGTTTTAAAATATCTTTGTGCTCTTCAACCCAATTGATTTCTTGTTCAGCGTGCTTGAGGCGCTCGTCTGAAGCAGATTTTAAGCTGTCTTGAAACTGTGTGTAACGGCTATCAAAATCGATAAATCCCGGAATAGAATCTCCTATTTGCTCAACTTCAATATCGTTGATATAGCCATAAAATTCGCTTAAAAATTTAGCAGCTTCATAAGCTTGAGTTGCTGATTCAACTTTTTCAAAAGTCTGTGTATTTTCAAAAAATGGAAATAAACGCCATTGTTCATCGCTGAGTATTTTTCCATCCTGAAATTGCAAAGGTGTCATGATTTGATAAGGATAATTCCGTGCTTTTAAATGCTCTGACACCGATTGAATATTGTGCATTATGCCCTCTAGATTTTTAAAAATAGAGGTATTTATTCGTTGTAAAACGTAGGCTGTTCCTTGATTTTTTACCAAATAGGTTTGATTGATATGGCCAGAAGTTAATTGTTGAGCTTCAAAATCTTCTGCTATAGGTTGGTAATTTTCAAATACAGACTTAATTTGCATAATATTCATTATTAATCCATTATATATTTTATAAAAGGGCAAATAAAGACAAGCAACAAAAGCTGCTTGTCATATACGAAAGTGACATTCAAAATAAACAAATCTTTCTGTCAAAATATTTAGTCTATTTCAAAAATCACTTTCGTATTAGTTATTCAGTAGATAAAATTGAGAAGGCTTAAGCCCACAATTTTTCAGGGTAAGCTTTATCAGCTTTGATAGCGGCCACTTCGCGCATCACGATTTCTTTATCATCTGGATAAGTCAACCCAAACCATTTTTCACGAGTTGGCAATACTTTTACTTTCACTTCACCTCTGTGAATGGCGTTGTCAACAACGGCTGGCAAATAGAATTCTTTTTTAGATAAATCTTCATTATTCTTCAAAAATTCTAACAAATCTTTTTTAGCAAATTCAAAGAAAGAAGGGTCCAAAATCCAGAAGTTCATCGATACTAAGTTATCTTCACTTAAGGTACATTCAACACCTGTTTCATCATTAACAGCGTTAATAACACCGTCTATTTTTTGAATAGATGTATGTTCTTCTACTCCATTGAGAATACCTTCATCTACAGAGCAAATACCACGTGATACGGTGCCATTTTCACTCAAAGTGTTAGGTAATTTAAAGCCGACCATAGCAAATTGATCTGCTGCAATATCACCGTTTTGTACACATTCAAAAGCGGTTTCATAACTATGAGTTCCGTAAAAATCATCGGCATTAATAGTCACAAAAGGCTCATTTATAATATCTTTAGCACAAAGCACAGCATGAGCTGTACCCAATGGTTTTTTACGGCTGGTTACTTTAGATAAGTATTCTTCAGGAATATTTTTTTCTAAAGTTTGCTCTACAAAATGAACTTCAGCGTTATTTTTACTCAATGTTTCAGTTAAACGTGTTCTAAATTCTTGAGGAAATTGATCATTAATAATAAATACAAATTTATCAAAGCCGAGTTTTGCCGCATCGTATAAGGCAAAATCCATTAAGCTTTCGTCTCCATCACTAATAGCATCAACTTGCTTTTGTCCTTTATAGCGACTTCCTAATCCTGCTGCTAAAACGAGTAAAGTGGTACTTTTCATAATTTAATATTCAGTTATTTTCTTGGTTATGTTAGCTCATAAAACATGAGCTGATAAAATATAATTAAATCACCCAATGGGGCGGTTTATAGCTTTGTTAATTGACAAGGTAAAATTTAGCTTTCTCTCTCACAAAGCTATAGCATAAGACTAAACTCAAAAAAATACTATTTATTGAGTTTAGTCTAGTTTTGTTATTGAACACCTTTAAAATCGATTTAATTCATCAATTTTAAAGGAGTCGCAAAATAAGCATAAAATGCTAATTGTTAAACGTTTTTACCGATTTTATGTCCTTTAACTGCAAAGAAAAGGATAAATAAATAACAAGGCACTAAAATCCAAAATGCATTTTGAAAAGCAGCTGCTTTATCCATGGTTTCTGCCATAGATTCGCCCCACAACACCCATAATTTAGGCAAAATAGCACCGCCACTAATACCAACAATTAATAAGGCAGATCCTGTTTGAATGTGTTTTCCTAAACCATCAATAGCCAATGGCCAGATAGCAGGCCAAATAGCGGCATTAGCAAATCCTAGTAAAGCGATAAAGAAAACTGATGTATAACCCGTAGTGTAAATAGCCGCTACAGTAAATACGGTACCCAATACGGCACTAATTTTTAAAGCGTTTTCTTGTTTGAGGTATTTTGGAATTAGAGCAATTCCTAATAAATACCCCACTAACATACCTAACATAGTATAAGTGGTAAAGTGTTTGGCATCACTCAATTCAATTCCGATAGCTTTTCCGTAGATTTGAATGATATCACCAGCCATCACCTCAGCGCCTAAATACAAGAACAAAGCTAAAAATCCTAATAATAAATAAGGGTAATTCCACCAATTAGCACGATCTTTATGTGTAATTATAGGCTGTCCATCTTCTGTTTCTTCTTCGGCATTAATTTCTGGTAAAGCAGAAAACTTAACGGCAAAAGCTAATACGACTAAAACAATAGTGATCACCACATAAGGCATAATCACTTTAGAAGCTAAATCATCTAGCATGACAGCTTGTTGTGCGGCGTCTAAGGTTTTTAGTTTTTCATTAAACCCATCGACATTTTGCAACATTACAGCCCCCATAATGAGTGGAGCCAAGGCTCCTGCTCCTTTATTACAAATCCCCATGATACTCATGCGTTTTGCTGCGCCTTCAATAGGTCCAAGAATAGTGACATAAGGATTTGAGGCGGTTTGCAATAAGGCCAACCCAGTACCAATAATAAATAAGCCTGTTAAAAACAATCCATAGGTACGCGTATTGGCAGCCGGAATAAAGATAAGCGCTCCCAGCGCCATCACGAGCAATCCGTAAAACATACCTTGCTTTAAGCCGGTCCGTTTTAACACCCATGATGAAGGAAAAGCCATCAAAGCATAGGATATATAAAAGGCAAAAGTTACCCAAATAGCTTGAGAAGTGGTCAACTGGCAAGCCAGTTCTAAATAAGGAATCAAGGTGCCGTTAACCCAGGTTACAAACCCAAATACAAAGAATAATGCACCAATAATAATAATCGGAATCAAATATGAATTTTTCTTTCCCGAAGACTGACTTGTAGTACTCATAAGAAATCTGTAAATTAATGGGCACTAACTTAAAAAAGTTTTCGTTACAAACAGTCTTTTTCTCTAAAAAAATCAAAAAAATATTTCCTTTTTTAGTAAATTCGAGTTTTAACGCGATAGAATATTTGGATTTTAAATAGGATTATAAACTAAAAAAAATCTTCTTTTCATTATTATCACAGCGTTTTATCTAAAAACAAAAAATTACAATAATTTAATGCTACTAAAGACAAGCTTTATTTTACAGCCTATTTCCCTAGCTGCGGGCACGTTTATTCTGCTTGGCTTTTATCAATTCGACTAAAATTGGCACTAAAGACAAGGCGATAATGGCCAATACCGTCAAGCTAAAGTTATTTTTTATCACCGGAATGTTACCAAACAAGTAACCTACTCCAACAAAAAGCAACACCCAAACCGCTCCTCCAAAGAGGTTGTAAAAAATGAATTTGCGGTAATGCATACTAGAAGCACCGGCTACAAAAGGGGCATAAGTTCGCACTATAGGTACAAATCGGGCTATAATGATAGTTTTCCCCCCGTATTTTTCGAAAAAATCTTCTGTTTTTCGCAGGTATTTCATCTTAAAAATCTTAGCGTCTTCCTTAAAAACCTTAATCCCAAAGTAATTCCCCAACGAATAATTGACCGTATCGCCCAATACCGCTGCTACAAATAGTATCAAAATGAGCAAGGCAAAGTTCATCGCGCCTGTTGCCGCCAAAGCACCTGCAGCAAATAATAAGGAGTCTCCCGGCAAAAAAGGAGTGACCACAAAGCCTGTTTCGGCAAAGACAATCAGAAAAAGAATAGCATACACCCACAGCCCGTAGGTACTTACTAACACTGTTAGGTGATCATCAATATGTAAAACAAAATCAATTAACGTCTGTAAAATTTCCATACTCAATGCTTTTCTTAATAGACAAACCAAAATTACAAGCTAGCTAGTAACTTAATTCTTGTGTGAATTTGCCAAATATAAGGCAACATACCCAAATTGTCCACCAAAATTTTATCAAGGCTTTGTTATTCTTTTATTTTTTTATTACCGCTGTTGTCAATTCACAACCATCTCTATTCGCTTTACCATCATTGAACCATAAGATTTTCCATTTCAACAGAAATTGATTTGATTAACAAGAGAACCTAAGCTGTAATAAATTGTACTTTCACTCTGCTTTAATTGTAGTATTTTTGAAACCAGAATTCTATTTACCACTATTTACATCATGACAAAAGCTGATTTAAAAAACATTGTAAATAATAATAGCTCTCGAAAAGGGCGCATTTTTGACCGTGTTATTGAGATTCTTATTTTCTTATCTTTATTAGGCTATGCTTTAGGCACACTACCAAACTTATCTCCACAAATACGCAATATATTATCAACCATTGAAAGCATTTCGGTCATTATTTTTGCCATAGAGTATTGCTTGCGGATTTACGTTACAGATAAACCGTTTAAATATATTTTTAGCTTCTATGGTATTATCGATTTAGTAGCCATACTCCCTTTCTTTATCGGATCATCAACAGAACTCATGTCGCTCAGAGCCTTTAGGATTTTTCGAATCTTTAGAGCATTCAAACTCATCCGTTACAACAAAGCGCTTAACCGATTTATTCAAGCTTGGATACTCATCAAGGAGGAAGTTATTTTATTTTTAATTGTCACAGGGATTTTCTTATACCTCGCTTCAGCAGGAATTTACTATTTTGAGAATCCTGTTCAACCCGAAAAATTCTCTTCTATTTTTTCGAGTGCTTGGTGGTCAGTGGTCACCTTAACCACTGTTGGTTATGGTGATGTTTATCCAATTACTACTGGCGGGAAGATATTCACTTTTTTCATACTTATGATTGGTGTTGGTATTGTCACTATTCCTGCTGGTTTAGTAGCCAGCGCACTGACTAAATCGCGTCAAATGGAAGAAGAAGCCGCACAAGCAGACACTGAAAAACTCAAAATTGACGCTTATAAAGATGAAAGTGAGAAATAAGTTATTCAAAACCTCTAAAACTAATAAAGCCGAGCATAACTGCTCGGCTTTATTAGTTTTAGCAAATACTCAATTTAGCGCAATGCCTCTTGAATACGTTTAACAGCTTCGCGAATTTCGGCTTCACTAGCCGCATATGACAAGCGGATACAATTTGGATTTCCAAAAGCTTCACCTGTCACGGTAGCTACATTAGCTTGGTTTAACAAATACATTGAGAAGTCTGAAGCGTTATTAATTGTAGTTCCGTTAAAGGTTTTTCCAAAGAAGGCTGAAATATTAGGGAACACATAAAAAGCACCGTCAGGTTGAGCACATTCAAAACCTTCGATTTCAGTCAAGAGTCCAATGATTAATTCGCGACGTTTAGCAAATTCATCAACCATGTATTGAATTTTGCTTACAGGAGCTTCTAAAGCAGCAATCGTAGCGCGTTGTGCAATACAGTTGGCTCCACTAGTTGATTGACCCTGATTTTTAACACAAGCACGTGCAATAAATTCAGGAGCACCTATATACCCGATGCGCCAGCCCGTCATGGCAAATGCTTTTGACACGCCGTTTACAGTGATGACGCGGTCATACATATCTTCAAATTGTGCCATTGAAGCATGTGGTTTATCTGTATAATTAATGTGTTCATATATTTCATCACTCAACACAATAATTTGAGGGTATTTTTTAAGCACATCGGCTAAGGCGCGCAATTCTTCTTCTGAATAAATTGCCCCACTCGGATTACAAGGCGAGCTGTACCACAACATTTTGGTTTTAGGCGTAATAGCAGCTTCCAATTGTTCAGGCGTCATCTTAAATCCAGTTTCGATACTTGTTTTAACCTCAACAGGTACACCTTCAGCTAATTTTACAATATCGCTATAGCTTACCCAATATGGACAAGGTAAAATCACCTCATCACCCGGATTAATCATCGCCCAAGCTACATTAGACAAAGATTGCTTAGCGCCGGTAGAAACCACAATTTGTGATGGAGAATAGGTCAACTTATTATCGCGTTTAAATTTTCCGATAATCGCTTCTTTTAAATCAGCATAACCATCTACTGGCGTGTAGGCGTGATAGTCAGCATTAATAGCATCAATAGCGGCTTGTTTTACAAAATCAGGCACGGTAAAATCAGGTTCTCCTAAACTCAAACTTACGATGTCTTTTCCCGCAGCTTTAAGTTCACGTGCTTTTGCAGCCATTGCTAAAGTGGCTGATGGTTTTAGTTTGTTAATACGTTCTGATAAGCTATTGCTCATAATCTAGAGGGGTTTCTTGCCGTTAAGGCGCTTCAATATTTAGTAAATTATTCTTCTTTTCTCTACTATCAATTGTCTTTTTATGCTTTTAATTATTCAGGACTCACAATATCAAAAGCGAACAGTTGATATACGGAACAAATATATTTAATTCATCTGAATATTTTATTTTTATTCAACTAAAGTCAATTCTTTTACCCACAAAAAAATCCTCCAATACATAAAATTATCAGAGGATTATTTAAGTTTATAAGGCTTAAAACGATTAAATCATTTTTTTAGGGTCTACCCATTCGTCAAATTCTTCAGGAGTGGTATAGCCTAATTTTACAGCTTCTTCTTTTAAAGTTGTGCCATTAGCATGTGCTGTATTGGCAATTTCAGCAGCTTTATAATAACCGATATGTGTATTTAAGGCTGTAACCAACATCAAGCTACCGCGCAAGTTAGCATCAATAGTTTTGTAATTTGGCTCAATGCCTTGGGCGCAGTGCACATCAAATGAAGTACAAGCGTCACCAATCAATTGAGCACTTGACAACACATTAGCCGCCATAACGGGTTTAAACACATTCAATTCAAATTGACCTTGTGCCCCACCAACACTAACAGCTACATCGTTCCCCATCACTTGAGCAGCCACCATAGTCAAGGCTTCAGCTTGAGTTGGGTTAACTTTACCCGGCATGATTGAAGATCCAGGTTCGTTAACCGGAATAACGATTTCACCAATTCCACAACGCGGTCCTGATGACAACATACGTACATCATTACCGATTTTATTTAAAGACACCGCCAATTGTTTTAAAGCGCCGTGCACCTCAACAAGGGCATCGTGAGCGGCTAAAGCTTCAAATTTGTTTTCGGCTGACACAAAAGGTAAACCTGTTAATTCAGCAATTTTAGCTGCCACTTTTTCTGAATAGCCTTCGGGCGTATTCAATCCTGTTCCTACAGCTGTACCTCCTAGAGCTAATTCAGCTAAATGCGCCAAGGTATTTTTTAAGGCTTTAAGTCCGTGTTTCAATTGAGCAGCATAACCGCTAAATTCTTGTCCTAAAGTTAAAGGTGTCGCGTCCATAAAGTGTGTACGACCAGTTTTAACAACATCTTTAAAGGCTTCTGCTTTTTGCGCTAATGTTTTTTGAAGTCCCTCCACTCCAGGAATAGTTACTTCAACTAACTTTTTATACACTGCAATGTGCATTCCTGTTGGGAAGGTATCATTTGATGATTGTGATTTATTAACATCATCATTAGGCAACAAGGTTTTTTCGCCTTCACCTATATTATGCCCTGCCAATTGATGAGCGCGATGAGCCACCACTTCATTGACATTCATATTACTTTGCGTGCCAGAACCTGTTTGCCAGATTACCAATGGAAATTGATCGTCGTGTTTTCCTTCTAAAATCTCGTCACATACTGTGGCAATCAAATCTGCTTTATCCTGTGCTAACACGCCTAACTCTGCATTAGTGATAGCTGCAGCCTTTTTTAAATAAGCAAATCCATAAATAATCTCTAAAGGCATTGAAGCCGATGGACCAATCTTAAAGTTGTTACGTGAGCGTTCAGTTTGTGCGCCCCAAAGTTTATCGGCAGGCACTTTTACCTCACCAATTGTATCTTTTTCTATACGAAAATCCATAATAGTGTAATTTGATTGCACAAAGCTAATGAATTTAGCCGATTTTAAGCGCGAGATGGCTTCCAAAAAAAAGGATTCTATTCCCCGTTTTTTACCGGTGATTTTTTGTAATTTAGCCCTTGAATTTCTTTTTAGAACATACTATTATGGAACATAAGCCAGGAAAAATTAAAGACCTGATTGAAAATAAATTCCTCGAGCAACGTAAAGTTTTCCTCTGGGGACCTGTTGACGATGATAGCGCGCGCGAAATTGTCAGCCAATTATTGTATTTAGACATGGAAAGTCACGAAGATATTGAGTTTTTTATCAATAGCCCGGGAGGTTATGTTACCTCTGGATTTTCTATCTATGACACTATGAAAAATCTTAAAAGTGATATTTCTACCATCTGTTCTGGCCTTTCTGCTTCAATGGGATCTATCCTTTTATCAGGCGGTACTAAAGGTAAACGTTTTATCCAGAATCACGGCAAAGTGATGATTCACCAACCTAGTGGCGGCGCTCGTGGTCAAGCCTCAAATATCGAAATTCAAGCACAAGAGATTATCAAAACCAAAGAACTCAGCGCTAAAATTTTAGCCGAAAACTGCGGTCAAGATTTCGATAAAGTGATGAAAGATTTTAATCGCGATTACTGGATGGATGCGCAAGAATCTATAGATTACGGCATTGTTGACGGACTTTATAAAGGCTAATCCACCTTAAAAATACTTCTTTATCACTATCCCTTTTATACTATCTTGTAGCATAAAAGGGATTTTTTATGCTCAAAAAAATTGTATTTTAAAGTTTTCTTTGCACAAATTATTGTTTTTTTACACCGATTAAGAAAACTTACATTCACTAAAACACCCCTCTATGGCTTCAGGAATTTTTGCCGTTTTAGACGATATCGCTTCATTGATGGACGATGTAGCAGTGGCTAGCAAAATAGCTACTAAAAAAACAGCCGGTATTTTAGGCGATGATCTCGCTGTAAATACTGAAAAAGCAACCGGCTATTCGCCCTCTCGTGAACTACCTGTGCTTTGGGCTATCACTAAAGGCTCGTTACTCAACAAAGTTATCATTATTCCTATAGCCATTGTTTTAAATCTATTTCTCCCGGCAGCTATAACCTACATTCTTATTTTAGGGGGAATTTATTTAGCCTATGAAGGCGCTGAAAAAATTTACGAATTTCTCTTTCACCGTTCTAAAAAACACCACAGCGATACTCCCACTGAACAAGCTACTCCTCAAGTAGATTTACAAGCCGAAAAAGCAAAAATAAAATCGGCTATTATCACTGATTTTATCCTATCTATTGAAATCGTTATCATCGGACTTAGCAGTGTTTTGCACGAAAGCTTAACGGTTCAAGTCATTACCGTTACCATTGTGGCAATTATAGCCACGGTGGGAGTTTACGGTCTTGTAGCCCTCATTGTTCGTATGGACGATGCCGGCTATAAACTCATTGCATTTTCTAAAAACAAAGGAGCGCTTTTTGCTTTAGGTAAAGGTTTAGTCAAAGCTTTACCGCTCATCATTAAATTCTTTTCCTTTGTCGGTACGATTGCTCTATTACTAGTCTCCGGAGGAATTTTTGTACATCAAATAGATTATTTTCATCACATTTTACCGGGCTTCACCCCTATTCTTAAAGAATTTCTCTTCGGAACAATCATCGGATTTATCGCTTTACCTATTATTACTATAGTGATAAAAGTGGTTAAGAAGAAAAAATAAAGGAATAATCGACTTTAAACCCAAAAGGCCAGCATGTATAGCAAACAAGCAGGCCTTGGGGTTTAAATACTCTAGATATTTAGTAACTAGTGCACTATTAATTTTCGTGTTTGAACGGCATTATCGGTATAGATTTTCACAAAATACAAACCCGTCTGAAAGTTCACTTTGATTTTAGAATTCTCTTGAGGTTTAATGCGCTTAAGCAATTGTCCGTTTAGATCGTAAATCTCTATCTTCTTCAATTGTTGCGTACCTTCTCCTAAAACAGAAAAAATTCCACTTGTCGGATTAGGATAAAGCTTAAACTCATCTTTTTGATAAGCCCGAGTTGCTAAAACATCTTCTGAGAACTTGACTATATAGGCTGATACTTCTTCGCTTCCATCAAAGTCTTCATCCCACCAAGCATTGGCATTCGTGATATTTGAAGTACTTTTTGTATAGCCAACTAAAAAGAATTCATGATCATGTGTATAATAAATCTCAGGGACATCCTCCTTGTCACTACCGCCAAAATAAGTGCCCCACAAACGCTCTCCTTTAGAGTCAAACTTAGCTATATACGCATCTGACCCACCATTTATACTATCTTGAAAAGCTCCGGAAGTGGCTATATTACTAATGCTTTTTGTGGCCGACACTATGTATATCTGATTTTCTTCATCTAAGGCTATGGCTTGCCTATGATAGGCTAACAATGTTGCTCCATCTGCATTATCACCTTCACCCTCACCCGGCACGCGATATAAATATTCATCTTGATGACCGCCGTAATAAGTGGACCACAGTAAACGACCATGAGTTGTAAATTTAGCTAAAAAATTATCTGTAGTATCATTCCAAGGATTACTTGAACCCAATACCTTTTGATGCCCGTCCTCTGAAGCAACATCACTCATACTTTGTGTGCTTCCTAAAAGCAATATATTATCACTGCTATCAATGGCTAATGCACCAGTTCCTTCGCCTTGCTCCCCTCCAAACATCAACCCCCATTCTCTTTCTCCCGCAGGAGAAAACTTAGCTAAAAAAACATCTAGTGTCATATTTTGATTGTCATTATACACCCCTGAAGAAACAAAATAGTCTTCAGGAGGTGTTGACCCCAAATATCTTCCTGAAACCACAACATCTCCTTCTTGATTAATCTTTACATTACCTATTGCTGTCTTTGTGAGAAGACCTGTGCCGTAATAAGTTCCCCACTCTCGATTTCCCTGCTCATCAAACTTAATTAAAAATGCCTTATTCCACGATTCTCCTAGTACTGTATCAAAAGCGCCTTCTGTAGCTATATTCTCTGAACTCTCTGTCTCCCCAACAATATAGACATCTCCATCTTGACTTACTGCCATATCATGTATAAACTCCAAAGCATCACTTGAAGTGCTTCTAAAATAAGTACCCCACAACTTTGCTCCTGTAGTTTGATTTATTTTCATTATAAAATAATTTATTAACGGCATATTCATACTAGAGTTCTCCAATAAAGTGTCTTGGTAGCTACCTGTAGTTGAAATCCCTGTCTGACTACTCGTCATCCCTAATATATAAATAAAGTCTCCTATGATTTCAATATCCATTAAACTCTCTTCGCCTTCACCTCCCAACAACGTATTCCACAAAACTTCTCCATCCTCTGTGCATTTTTCTATATAGGTATCTGATTCGCCACCACCATAAGTGGTTTGTACAGCAGTGGTAGATAATGTGAGATTTGCAGCTTGATCCTCTGAAAGAGTTTTAGCTAAATAAAGATGATTTAAAGTATCTATTCCACAAACTTTAAAAGAGGTGTAAGTTCCCATTTCTTTTGTCAAATAAGGAGTGTCTTGCGCTTGTGTAAAAGAAAAATTGATGAGCAATACGCCGAGTAATAGCATTGTCTTTTTCATAATTCAAAAATTTAATTTTCAACTATAAATAACAACATATCCTGATCGAGTTCTGATGTTGACTCCGGATTTGAGTAAATCGTATCGCCTGCAATAGGATCAATAGAAACACTTGGCGTTATAGTAGCTGTATAAAACGATGCGCTTCCTGAACAACCTTGACACTGCTGAGTGTGAGATGTCCCTTGAGCAGCCCCACAAAGCCCTATCGAAATATTTGAGCAATTTGTGCCTACTTCATATTTCACACTATAATAATAGGCTGTGAGTCCTTGATTGACTAGATCTTGAGTAGATTCATAAGTAGGATACCAGGTATGATTGCCAAAAGAAGCAAATCCATTTAAATAAGTAGTAGTTCCCACAGGAGCCTGTATGAGGTCATCAATTGTATAATATGTGGTTCCTAAATGATTACAATCTCCCATCTGCGTCTTTATAAATACCGTATAATAATTGGACAATTACTCATGTTTATAACTGTAAATTTTGGTTGGTAAGCAGCAGCAGATGCTGTTGTATGAATCATTTCCTTGTCAGGTCCTGATTTAATCTCATTTCTTCCCTCCTTTGTAATTTCAAAATACAATTTCGCTGCATCACTAAATTAAGGTACCCGATATATTTGTCAAATAAGTGGCTTTCCTAGATTCATTTATATCTAGGTTCTTAATAAAACGCGAGGAAACTTCCAGCAAATAAGCATTTAACTCTTCTTGAGGAATGTCAGGAATTTTTTGCATCTCGGTGTAATATAAACTTGTAGCCTTCACAGAATTTGAAGTCGTTGAAAGCACTTCACCTGAATTGGATTCACAACTCAAGCTCAATATTGCTACCAAATTGATAAAAAAAATGCTTAGAAAAATACGCGACACCCGATGTGTGGCGGGTGGTGTAAAGTTAGACATAATGCTTTATTTTAAATATTTTAACCAAATATACTAAAAAATTTAACAATACAATCGGTTTAGTTAACTAAATCAAAAAAGCCACTATAGCTAATAAACTACAGTGGCTTTAAACTTATTTTCTTTAGCTCTCGCTTAATACGTCAAGGTCATATCTTTAGGGATGACAATGGTAAATTGAGTTGGGATATAGTCTTTTGTTGGAAAGGCTAAGGTCTGACCGTTAGATTTGACAATGCTGATAGAAGCGACTTTTAAGTTTTTCTTTCTGTGTTTAAGGTGCCAATAAATGCCGCCAAAGTCTTTACTGTGGTAATTTCCGTTGTAATGCAACAACAATTGGTGGGTTTTAAACACTAAGAAACCTCTGTGTAAAGCCTTGCGAATCGACTCAGCCATAGTGGCGTCTTTAACGGCTTGAGCCGCTACAAAATCATCAGGTTTCATCCCCATGCCATTGTGTTTTTTAAGCATATCGACCATAGCTTGATAACCCGGCGTTTGCAAATCGACTGTAATGGGTAAGTTTGCTATAAATTCTTTTTCTGCTTTCGGTAGAGCATCTAGGGTGTCAAGACCGTTATGCGCCACCATAGAAGCGTAACGTCGCGGCACGTTGGTGGCGATAAAATTCAACTCGTGGTCACGTGCAAAATCTAATAAAGGTTTATAATCTGTATGAAAGTTATCCCATAAACGCGCTTCTTTTTCGAGTTGCTTTTCATCGAGTTGACCAGCCAGATAAGCATCGACTTGTGCTTGATTATCGCGTTCAAACATTTCAGCGCCCAAGATTAATTTGTCGCCTTTAAGTTCGTAAAGCGCTTTGGTAAGCTGCAATTCAAGCCAGTGATTAATCGAATTATTGTGAAACTCACCAAAGAGCACCACATCATAATCTTTGAGTGCTTTTGCCATTTGGCCAAAATTGACCGCCTCGCCTGATTGATTGTAAATTTGATACGCTTTGAGTTCTTGTGCTTGCGTGCCCACAGTAAAACACCACAACAGGAACAATAGCCCTATTTTTTTCATAGTTCAGATTTTGAGCCAAAGATAAGCCACTCCCTTAATTAGACCAAGTTAAAATAACAGGATTATAATGAATTACTCAAGTTTCGGAATTATTCTACCTCATCTTCATTGTTGAATTACTTCGTTGTTCTGTAAAGCATGGTAATCTCAGTGCCCCGAGTTACACTCGGGGTTAATCATATTTCAACCATTATAGGATTAGCTATAACCATAAACAGGAGTATGCTTTAAAAGGTCGGAGACCTTTAATGTGATTAACCCTGTACAAACGAAGTGCAGTGCAGGCTAAGGTAGACTTACACCTACTGAACCCCGAAGGGTATTCAATATAAAAGGAGTGTACAGGTTGTTATTAGTTGCAAATTTAATATATGGCGGGTTATCAAGTATACAATATTACACATCCAAATACACAACCTCCTAATTTCTCATTTATTACCTTCTTTCGAAATTTCAGCGAATTATTTATCTTCCCAAAATTTGTAAATCAACTCTACTTGTCGCCTCTGTTTATAAGCTTCCCATCGCTGTGCATAATTGCCCGAATCATCTATAACATATTTAAAGCGCGACAAGGGATTGGAGTGACTCAAAGCCACTAGCAACTCTCCTTTTAAAGCCCTGTTGTCATAAATCTGCTCAGCAAACTCTTCCATGATTTCAAATACAACGCCTTCACTCCAATCTTGAATCTCTTCAAAATCGGGTCTGTTTTGATTCAAGATTTGCAATTCCGTTTTCCAATCTTCCATATTAATGGTATAAGCCGGATGTTTTTGAGGATTCGGAAAACTCAACTTTTCACCAGTAGTTTTATGCACAAACACCCTGTAGCCTTTTTCAAAATCGGCTAGAATACGTGCTATCATTTTATCGTTTAACTCTACCATAACACCGTTCATTTAAGCAATAATATTCACTATTCTCTGGTCATCATCTCTTAATTACACGCACCATTACCTTTAGACAACCAACTATTTGACCGTCACTTAAAGTTAGTGATTTTTTTCTATATCAAAAATTTTATTTTAATTTTTTAAACGTTTTGTCTTACAACTGTGCTTTCATTTGTAATTTAGTAAAAAAACTAATGTCTCCATTTCACTATAGTTTTAAGGTAAAGGACCTCCCCTCTACGCGACAATTTTACATTGATATATTAGGCTGTAAAGAAGGCCGCTCAACCGACACTTGGATTGATTTTGATTTTTTCGGTCACCAATTATCTGCACACCTCGCCTCACAAATTCCCGAACCTGACTATTGTGGACGTGTTGATCAAATTGCCGTTCCTATTCCTCATTTTGGTTGTATTCTTCCACTCGACAGCTTTAAAATTATCCAACAACGATTAGAATTGGCTCAAATTCCTTTCATCATTCCGCCACAAATCCGCTATAAAGGAGAAGCAGGGGAGCAACACAGCATGTTTATTTTAGATTTTAGTAAAAATGCTATCGAATTTAAAGCATTTACAAAGCCCGATGAAGTATTCAAAAAGTAATTAAGATTCAATTATTAACATTTCGTTAAAAAAAAATATTTGCATCAAAATTTAAATAAGCTTAACTTTGAAGAATCATTTTTGAAACTAAAAAACAAAAATTATGACTGATCAAGAGGCTCAAATAGATTTGATAGATAGTTTTGAGCGCATCCCGATTGAAGTGCATCAAAACGCTAATGATGGCGCTGTAGCAGTAGCTCAAATTATTGCTGATTTAATCAAAGAGAAACAAGCTGCAGGAACAACTTGTGTACTCGGATTAGCTACAGGTTCTACCCCTAAATCAATGTATGCTGAATTGGTACGCATGCATCGTGAAGAAGGTTTGAGCTTTAAAAATGTCATCACCTTTAACCTCGATGAATATTATCCTATGTCTCGTGAAGCACAAACCAGTTACTACAGGTTTATGCAAGAACAACTTTTTGATCATGTCGACATAGATCCTAAAAACACTCATATTCCTGATGGAACAGTAGCTAAAGATAAAATGAAAGCTTTCTGTGCAAAATATGAGCAACAAATTGAAGCTGCCGGTGGAATCGACCTCCAAATTTTAGGAATCGGTTCAAACGGTCACATCGGATTTAACGAACCTGGTTCTTTAAAAAATTCGACTACGCGTTTAATCGCATTAGACAATGAAACGCGTTTAGCCAACTCACACTTTTTCCCTAGCATGGCCAAAGTACCGCGCTTAGCCATCACCATGGGTATTAAAACCATCTTAAACGCTAAAAAAATTGTATTGATGGCTTGGGGGCAACACAAAGCTCCTGTCATTCGCGAAGCTGTTGAAGGCAACTCCTCTGAACGCATTCCGGCTTCTCTCTTACAACAACACGACGATTGCTTATTTGTATTAGATGAACAAGCTGCTGAAAAATTAACCCGTTTTGAATCTCCATGGTTAACCGGAGCTTGTGAATGGGATGAAAAATTGATTCGCAAAGCCGTTTGCACAATGGCTCTTGAGCTCGAAAAACCAATTTTGATGCTCACCAATCGCGATTATGCCAATCACGGTTTAAGCGAACTTTTAGTAGAACACGGTAGCTCTTATGACATCAACTTAATGGTGTTTAACGGCATGAAACGCGCCATCACCGGATGGCCGGGTGGTAAACCTAATGTTGAAATCCCTGGACACCCTGAACGTTCTACACCTGAACACAAACGCGTGTTGATCTTCTCTCCTCATCCTGATGATGACATCATCTCTATGGGTGGTACCTTTTTCCGCTTACACGAACAAGGACACGAAGTACACGTCGCTTACCAAACCTCAGGAAACATTGCCGTTGGTGACGAATTTGTATCACGCTTTTTAGATTTCGCTACAGGTTTTGGTGACCTCTTTAAAATTGACAACAAACAAAGTCAAAAAATTGCAGCCGAAGCTCGTGAATATTTAAAAAACAAAAAAGAAAACGATATTGATTCACCTGAAATTCGTGCTATCAAAGGCTTGATTCGCGTTGGTGAAGCGCGCGGCGTTTGTCGCCACGTGGGCTTAAAAGACGATCATGCACATTTCTTAAACTTACCGTTCTACGAAACTGGTAAAATTGAGAAAAATCCACCAAGCGAAGCCGATGTTAAAATCGTGATGGATTTGATTACTGAAATCAAACCTCATCAAATCTTTGCTGCTGGTGACCTCGCTGATCCACATGGCACACACAAAGTTTGTTTAGATATTATTTTTGAAGCCTTAAAACGCTTGAAAAAAGAACCGTTTATGGACGATTGCTGGCTATGGCTTTACCGCGGAGCTTGGCAAGAATTTGCGCCACACGAAATTGAAATGGCTATCCCAATGACACCTGACCAAGTGATTCAAAAACGAAACGCCATCTTCATTCACCAGTCTCAAAAAGATGCCGTTCCTTTCCAAGGAGCCGATTCACGTGAGTTCTGGCAACGTGCTGAAGAACGCAACGCGCAAACTGCCGAAACTTATGACAAACTCGGCTTGCCGCAATACGCCGCACTCGAAGCTTTTGTACGTTACGACTACTAAAGGATTCTTCCTTATACCACATATTTTTAAAAACTCCTCTACTTTGAGGAGTTTTTTTATACTCATTTATTTTAAAAATAACTTTTTATTTTTACATTTATAATGTTAAAATTAATTTTTTACTTTATTACCTCATAAATATATTGTACTTTAATCGAAAATAATCATACTTAGTTAATCAACATGACAAAACAGACACGTGAAGAAGAAAAGTTCAGACAACTGGTAACCAATAAATATCAGATTTATAACCGACTGTTTATGAACCTGCCCTACGATAAGATGTCTAATATTGGGATGCTCCTCCCCTTTTTATATGAAGAGAGCAAGGCTGGCTATGAAGCAGGATTGACACCTACCGAACTTTTAGAAGTTTTTTTTAACAAACACACCAAATTAACCACCGAAGAAGAGCGTTTAAATTTACTTTTTAGAATCGTTCAATACGTTGAACGCCAAGTGGTTTTATTTGACAGTGTTGAAGATTCAGCCTTCTCAAAATTCTACTCTTCCACAGATCCCGGCACCGTAAAACACCTCTATGAAATTGCGGTCAGAAATGGCAAAACCGAAGAGTTTAAAGAAGCTTTACAAAATTTTGCTGTCAAAATCGTGTTTACTGCTCACCCAACCCAGTTTTATAACAACGGAGTTCAATCTATTTTACACGATCTGCGCAAGAGTATTGGTGAAGACGATATTACTAAAATTGACACCCTGCTACAACAGCTAGGAATGACCGCTTTTATCAATAAAGAAAAACCTACACCTTATGATGAAGCGCGCAGTATCATTTATTATTTGCGCTATGTCTATTACGACACGATAGGTGAACTATACCACTCCATCAAAGATCTCGTAGATGAAGATGATATTAATCACGAGCTTTTTCAACTCGGATTTTGGCCGGGTGGCGACCGCGATGGCAACCCGTATGTCACTGCCGAAATGACCAAAAAAGTAGCCGAAGAGTTGCGACAAGCTATTTTAAAATCTTACTACGAGCACCTCAAAAAATTGCGTAAACGCCTCACTTTTCCTAAGGTTAATAAACAACTCGCGGCTATCAGTCAACGTGTTTATGACAACATCTTTTCAGGGCAATACGATTTAACTGAAATTGAATTTAAAACTGCCCTTCACGAAATTCGCGAGCAGCTTGTTATTAACAACAACGGCTTGTTTGTCGATAAAGTAGAAGATTTGCTAGGGCGAATAGATCTCTTTGGTTTGCACTTTGCCGCTTTGGATATCCGTCAAAATATCCGTGTACACAACAAGGCGATGCAAGCTATTTTTAAACGTGAATTTGACAAAGATTACTTCGCCTTAGAGCAAGATGAAAAGCTTGAGCTTATGCTCAACAAATCTTTACAAGTAGATCCAGAAGATTATGAAGATTCACTAACACGTGATACCCTTAAAAATATCTATCAGCTCAAAACCATCAAAAAACAAAATGGACCGCGAAGTGTGTTTCGTTACATCATTTCAGAGAGTGTAGATATTTATGATGTACTCAATGTCTATGCTTTGTTTAAATATTGTGGCTACAGCGATGAGGACATTGACTTTGATATCATTCCGCTTTTCGAAACTATCGAAGGCTTTACAGCTGCTGAAAACACCATGCATACTTTGTACAATCATCCGATATATCGGGCACATCTCGAGCGCCGTCAAATGCGACAATACTTTATGCTCGGTTTCTCTGATGGCACCAAAGATGCCGGCTGTATCAAGGCTAATTGGGATATTTATTGCACCAAAGAAACACTAACAGGGGTATCTCGATCTAATGACATTGAAGCCGTATTCTTTGATGGTCGTGGTGGTCCTCCAGCTCGCGGTGGCGGCCGCAGTCACCAATTTTACGCTTCTCAAGGTAAAGGTATCGCCAATCATCAGCTCGAACTCACTATTCAAGGGCAAACCATCACTAGTGTATTTGGCGCTAAAGATCAAGCTACTTATAACTTTGAACAACTGTTAACTTCAGGGCTAGCCAAAGAAGTTTTGCCTAAAGAACAAGTGGTTATTCAAGATTGGGAACGCGGCTTACTCAATAACCTTGCAGATTATAGCTATCAAAAATACAAAGCCTTAAAGGAACATCCGCAATTTATTCCGTATCTCGAAGAAGTGAGCACCTTGCGTTATTACGGCGGCACTAATATCAGTAGCCGACCGACTAAACGCAGTGATGGCAAACTGGTATTTGAAGATTTACGTGCCATTCCTTTTGTGGGTTCTTGGAGCTTGCTCAAGCAAAATGTACCAGGTTATTATGGAGTTGGTACCGCTTTAAACACCCTCAAAGAACAAGGTAAATTAGAAGATTTAAAACGCCTCTACAAAGACTGTTTATTCTTCAAAACCCTTATTCAAAACAGTATGATGTCGATGAGTAAAACTTACTTCCCCTTGACACAGTACCTCAAAAAAGATCCTGTCTTTGGACCATTCTGGGAAATTTTACACCAAGAATACTTGTTAACTCATCAACTCATATTAGAAGTGACAGGCTATTCTACGCTTATGGAAGATGAAAACCTCTCAAAACTTTCTATCAAGATGCGAGAAAAAATAGTCTTACCCCTGTTGACCATTCAACAATACGCCTTACAAAAAGTCAAGGCTGACGATCAATATAAACCCTTATACGAAAAGATTGTTACCCGTGCATTATTTGGCAATATCAACGCCAGTCGAAATGCAGTTTAATACGGAAATGATTTTTGAAGTAGACCAAAAATTTTGTCGTAAAAATTTCAAAGGTCAAGGCAAAAAGCACAGGCATAGCCATAGCTATGACGCGCATTTTTAACGCAGAGATTTGTAATTTTAATAGAAAGATTTGTCTATTTTGAAGGTCACTTCCGTATAAATAATCTGCGCATTAGCGTTGATCATCTGCCTGCCTACAACAGTTGTCTGGTTTACTGTTGTAGGCTTTTTTGGTTTTAGTAATTAATACCGTATAGATAAATATTATAAATCGAACTAAACAGTAATTCTAATTAGCATAACCTATCTTTACCAGACTCAAAATCTTATAATCTCAATTAGCCATGAACAAAAACATCTTATTTGGAGGACTTATTTTAAGCTTAGGTTTACTTATCAGCTGTCAATCCTCGTCTAAAAAACAAGTCGATTTTATCGTTACAGGCGCTGACATTTACACCGTCGATTCGAGTTTTTCTACCACACAAGCCATGGCGATCAAAGCCGGTAAAATTGTAGCTTTAGGTACAGATTCAGCAATTACTTCAACTTATCAAGCTTCAAAAATCACCGATTTTGGTGGAAAAACCATTCTACCTGGCCTATACGATGCCCACACTCATTTTTTAGAAATGGGACAACGTATGCAGGAAGTCAATTTACGCGGTACTAAAAGTTATGACGAAGTAATCAAGCGCGTCATCGACTTTCAAAATCGGGAACACAAAAACTTTATTACCGGAATGGGATGGGATCAAACCAACTGGCCTTCGCAAAAGTTTCCTAACAAAGCCATCTTGGACAGCCTCTACCCTAACACGCCTGTTGTTTTAGTACGTATCGATGGGCATGCCATATTGGTCAATCAAAAAACACTTGATCTAGCCGGTATCGATAAAAACAGTCGCGTTGAAGGTGGTAAATTCATCAAAGAAAATGGAGAATTAACCGGCGTTTTAGTGGATAATGCCCGCCAAGCAGTGAGGGCCATCTTACCAAAACCTAGCCAAAAAAGCTTAAAAGATGCGTTAATGCGCGCCCAAGAGTTGTGTTTTCAATATGGATTAACCTCTGTTGCCGAAGCCGGATTAAGTCATGAAGACATTCAACTGATGGACAGTTTGGCCTTAACAGGTGATTTAAAGATTGGTATGTATCCCATGATTATTTACAACGACCCTCACTTAGATGCTTACCTATACGAAGGTTTAGGCGACAACAAAGGCATACCTTGTAAGGCGATTAAACTCTATGCTGACGGTGCACTTGGCTCACGCGGAGCTGCCCTAAAGGAACCTTATAGCGATGATCCGCACAACCACGGCATCATGCGCGTCAGTCCGGATTTTATTGCATCATTTACCCAAAAAATTGCGCAAACTGATTTTCAACTCAACACGCACGCTATTGGTGATTCAGCCGATCATGTGGTGTTAAAAAATTATGCGGCGGTCTTAAAAAATCAACCTAATCGCCGTTGGCGCGTTGAACATGCACAAATTGTCGATTCTGTAGATTTACATTATTTCAGTAAAAATATTATTCCTTCAGTGCAACCTACACATGCCATCAGCGATATGAACTGGGCTGAAAAGCGATTAGGCGCTGAGCGCATTCACAACGCTTATGCCAATAAACGTTTACTAGACCAGGCAGGTATCATAGCCCTAGGAACCGATGCCCCCATTGAAGTGATTAATCCTTTTCGCACATTTTACACGGCTGTAGCCCGAAAAAATAGCGAAGGTAAACCCAAAAACGGCTATATGTACAACCAACACCTCTCTAGGAAAGAGGCCTTAAAAGGCATGACGATTTGGGCGGCTTACGCGCAATTTGAAGAAAACACAAAAGGAAGTTTAGAACCCGGAAAGCAAGCTGATTTTATTGTTCTTGATCGCAATATCATGACCACTGATATTGACAGCACTTTACACACCAAGGTTTTATACACGTTTATCAAAGGACAACAGGTTTATCCTAACCTATAATTTCAAACTATAAATTTATAATCATTAACCCGCAAGTTAAACGATCTCACAGTGTTAAATCAGTGAATTTTATAGTAAAATTCTCGTTGAGCTGTAGAACAGTGTTTAAATTTGCATCAAATTATTCCTATGTACAACAAAGCTATTCTCTTGATTTTAGATGGATGGGGCATCACTCAAGATCCAAAAGTATCTGCTCCAGCCCGCTCAAAAACACCTTATATCAATAAATTACGTAAAGATTATCCCACGGCTCAATTGCGTACTGACGGCGAATTTGTCGGCTTACCTAAAGGACAAATGGGAAATAGTGAAGTAGGTCACATGAATCTTGGCGCTGGGCGTATTGTTTACCAAGATTTAGCCAAAATCAACAATGCTGTTGCAGAAGATAAGCTATTAGATCAACCCGCTTTGAAAGCTGCGTTTGACTATGCTAAAGCTAATAATAAACCCGTTCATTTTATGGGACTGGTCAGCGATGGTGGTGTACATTCGCACATCAATCACCTTAAAGGTCTTGTAAAAACGGCTGACAACTATGGCGTCACTACCAAATATGTCCATGCATTTACAGATGGTCGTGATGTCGACCCTAAATCAGGTGAAGGATTTATCAGTGATTTACAAGAATTCTTACCGCAACACGGCACTAAATTAGCATCGATTACCGGGCGCTACTATGCTATGGATCGCGATAAACGTTGGGAACGCGTCAGTAAAGCTTATCATGCTATTGTCAATGGAAAAGGCGCTAAATTTTCTGATCCGGTAGAAGCGGTTAAAGCTAGCTACGCCAATGGTATTACTGACGAGTTTATTGAACCTATTGTTATTGAAGAAAACAATCAACCTGTAGCTACGCTTCAAGCCGATGATGTAGTTGTCTTCTTTAATTTCCGCACCGATCGCGGTCGTCAACTGACACAAGCTTTATCACAAGAAGATTTTCCGGATTACGACATGAAAGCTTTACCGCTACATTTTGTCACCATGACCAATTATGACGATGCGTTTAAAGGTATTCACATTGTATTTGACAAAGATAAAATCAAAGAAACTATTGGCGAAATAGTCGCTAAAGCCGGTAAAACTCAAATCCGTGCCGCGGAAACTGAAAAATATCCTCATGTCACCTTTTTCTACTCAGGAGGACGCGAAGAACCTTTTAAAGGAGAAGAACGCATCTTAGTCAACTCTCCTAAAGTAGCTACTTACGATTTGCAGCCCGAAATGAGTGCTTATGAACTCACCGACCGCCTATTGCCAAAAGTTGAAGAAGCTAAAACTGATTTTTTCTGTATTAACTTTGCCAACACAGACATGGTAGGCCATACCGGCATACTAGAAGCTGCTGTTAAAGCTTGTGAAGCCGTTGACAACTGTGTAGAAAAACTTGTTGAAGCCGGAAAAGAAAATTATTCATTTATCATTCTCGCTGACCACGGCAACTGTGAAGTCATGATTAATCCTGACGGCACACCTAATACAGCACACACTACAAATCCTGTAGCTGTAACACTTGTCAACCCTGAAATCAAAAAACTTAACGACGGTATTTTAGGAGATGTTGCTCCTACTCTACTCGAATTAATGCATATAGAACAACCAAAATCAATGACCCAACACTCACTCTTATGAAAAACCTTAAATTATTAACCAGCATTACTTTTTTGTTTATAGGTGTATTTTGCTTTCAAGCAAATGCCCAAACAACCGCTAAACACAATTTGACCTATTCTTACACTGGTGAACTCACCGAGCAAGATTTGTTAAACTCAAAATATACCGAACGCTGGTATAAACAACGTTTACAACGCTATACACCTAATGCTAAGGATCTAAAGACCATAAAAAAACACATCAATGATTACGATATTGTGTTGTTTATGGGCACCTGGTGTCCTGATAGCCACCGTGAGGTGCCGCATTTTTACAAACTCTTACACCAAGCCGATTACGATTTTGATCATTTAACTGCTTATACCCTAAACCATAATATGCAGTCTAAAAATCACGATGAAAAAGGCTATAACATCACCAATGTACCGACCTTTATTTTTTATAAAGATGGCAAAGAGGTAAATCGTTTTGTAGAACGCGCGCACCACACCTTAGCTAAAGACATCGCACAAATTGTGTCAGGCCAAGATTACAAACATTTTTACGCCAAATAATTATGATGACAAGCCAATCTTTAATTATAGCGATTGACTTTGACGGAACCATTGTTGAAGATGCCTATCCTAAAATTGGGAAACCAAGATTATTTGCTTTTGAAACGTTAAAAAAGCTGGAAGAAGAAGGACATCGTTTAATTTTGTGGACCTATAGAAAAGGAAAACGATTAGAAAGCGCTGTAGAATTTTGTCGTGAATACGGAATAGAGTTTTACGCCGTCAATAACAGTTTTCCTGAAGAAGACCACGACCCCAATGTGAGTCGTAAAATTAACGCCGATATCTTTATTGATGATCGCAATGTTGGTGGATTGCCCTCTTGGGGAGAAATTTATCAGCACATCACCAATAATAAACCGGCACATATGAACCCCAAAAAGAAAAAAGGACTTTTTTCTTTTTTAAAATAATTAAGTGAATGGTTAAATTAAAATCACCAGAAGAAATTGAACTTCTACGCGAAAGCGCATTGATTGTCTCTAAAACCTTAGGGATGTTAGCTAAAGAAGTAAAACCAGGTGTAACCACTTTACAACTTGATAAACTTGCTGAAGAGTTTATCAGAGATCACGGAGCTGAACCTGGATTTTTAGGCATGTATGACTTTCCTAACTCACTTTGTATGAGTCCTAATGCTCAAGTAGTACACGGTATCCCTAATGACAAACCACTTGAAAATGGCGACATCATTTCTATTGACTGTGGCTCTTATAAAAATGGCTATTACGGCGACCACGCTTACACCTTTGCTGTTGGCGAAGTATCTCCTGAAGTTGAAAAACTATTGCGCATAACTAAAGAATCGCTTTACGAAGGTATTCGTCAATTTAAATTAGGAAATCGCATTGGAGACATCAGTTATGCTATTCAGCAATACACTGAAAAAGAAGGTTATGGTGTGGTTCGTGAACTTGTAGGTCATGGTGTTGGCCAGGATATGCACGAAGATCCACAAGTCCCTAATTACGGTCGTCGTGGACGTGGCAAAAAAATCCAAGAAGGAATGGTTATTGCCATTGAACCTATGATTAACCTCGGCACGCGTCGCATTGTACAGCTCAACGATGGCTGGTCTATCTTAACCGCTGACAACAAACCTAGTGCTCACTTTGAACACGATGTAGCATTAGTTGATGGTAAACCTCAACTGCTCTCTACGTTTGATTACATCTACGAAGCTTTAGGTATTGAATCAGATGAGGAAGACGAATTTAGAAAACAATAATTTGCCTTTAGAATACAAATTTAAAGCCGGTTTTCAAAGAGAACCGGCTTTTTTTGTATCTCTTATATCCAACGATTAAAACCGTGTATTATGCCCCCAACGGTTGAAGCCATTGAATATAAAAACAAAACCATAATAAATTTTAATTATTAATGGATTTAATATTACAATCATAGTCCTTGTGTTTTTCAACTAAATAGCCCTAATTTAGCAGTATAAAACCAAATCATTAACTTAAAACACTAACGTAATGAGCAACCTAAATTACATCGGACTCGATTTAAAAAAATCGGAAGAAACAGCTAAACGTCTCAATGAGCTTTTGGCTAATTATGCTATATTTTATCAAAATGCACGTGGCTATCACTGGTGTGTCAAAGGAGATAAGTTTTTTGAACTACACCTTAAGTTTGAAGAGTTGTACACTGACTTGTTAACCAAAGTAGATGAAATTGCTGAGCGTATCTTATCACTAGGGCAAGTTCCCACACACACTTATTCCGAATATATGGCACAATCTCAAATAGCTGAAAGTAAAGCCACTTTAGATGCCAATGAAATGATTCAGGAAATCTTAAAAAGCTTTAAAGTCACTATTGCTTTACAACGTGATTTACTCGACTTATCTGCCGACAACAATGACGAAGGTACTAATAGCTTAATGAGTGATTACATTCGCGATCAAGAAAAAACGGTATGGATGTATTCAGCTTACCTAAAATAACGAGAAGTTGTTATGACCACAAATCCCCAGCAATATTGTTGGGGATTTTTTAATATAGGTATAATCTTCTAAAAGAATACAATTTACATAAATATCATTTGACCACCTCTATCTTTATAGTCACATTTTGTACAGGCCAACTATCATCGGTAGTTTTGACATCAGCTATTTTTTCAGCCACATCCATTCCTTTTACCACTTTGCCAAACACGGTATGCTCAAAATCTAAATGATGAGCACCCTGCTTATCCATTACGATATAAAATTCGAATGGCGAAGAGGCTTTACTGACGTTTTGCTCAGTATATTTTGCCATTCCCACAGCCCCATAATCGTTAAGATGGGCTTTTGAGAACTCTGCTGGAATCAAAAAATCACCTACAGCATCTCTAAATTGGGCAGTAATTCTGTTGTCACTATTACCTCCCTGAATCACAAAATTTTTCACTACGCGGTAAAAATAAGTCGCGTTAAAATAGCCTAAATTAACTAAGTGTAAAAAGTTAGCACGATGCAGTGGAGTTTCCTTAAATAGTTGAATTTCAATATCACCAAGGTTAGTATGCACAATCACATAATTAGCCTTGTGCGTTTTGCCATAGGCAAATAAATACGGTTTGAGATGAATTTGATCAACGCGTGTAACTGTATCTAATCTATAATCGGGGTGATGATTAACCACAAAAACGGGTTCTGATTTTTTGTTAATATCTTTTTTTTGGTTAATTTTTAATTTATTAGGCTGATTTATCGATTTTGTTTTAGTATCTTGACAACTCATTGTGACCAAAAAAATCAACAAAATTAAACTATAACGACCCATGGAATTTTCAATGTTTAAAGAATCATTGTCAAATGTAAACAAAATACCATTAGCTGGCGAACGTGCTCATCAAGAAATGTTGCCAGAAGGACGCACTCAGCAAATTAAAGAGAGTGAATTTACACAAAACACGCCTCAAAAGGCAGGTGTAATGGCATTGTTTTATCCTGACGCGCAACAAGAAACCACCCTAATTCTCATCATACGTAAAACCTCAAAAGGCGTACATTCAGGGCAAATCGGATTTCCTGGAGGGCGTGAAGAAGTTAGAGATAGCGATATTAAAGACACGGCTTTACGTGAAACCTATGAAGAAATTGGCGTACGCCCCAACAGCATTAAAGTTGTCAAAGAACTCAGTAAAATTTATATTCCGGTATCGAATTTTGATGTATATCCCTATTTAGGGTATTGCAAAAGTATGCCGCGTTTTAAGCGACAAGAAAGTGAAGTAGAAGAATTATTATTAGTCAAGTTAGAAGATTTCTTAGATGACAACAACGTGGTAACTCAAAATTTAACAACCAGTTATGCTGGAAATATTGACGTCCCGGCCTTCAATTTTAATGGCAAAATTGTTTGGGGAGCTACGGCTATGATGTTAAATGAAGTGAAATCTCTTTTAAAAGCAGCTCTTTAGTTAACAATTTCGTACCTTTGGCAGCGGTTTTAGAAAATCGTGCCACACTATATGGGCTTATTCAAAAAAAATCCTTTTGGCCATTATTTGATTTTAAAGAAATGGCTAATTCGCATACTCGGAACCCTTACGCACCGACGTTATCGCGGGTTTAATGAACTACAAATCGAAGGCTCGGAGGTCATCACAAAACTTCCGGAACGGAATGTATTGTTCATCTCTAACCACCAAACCTACTTTGCAGACGTGGTGGCCATGTATCATGTATTCAATGCGAGTTTGCACGGACGAACCGATTCAATCAAGAATATTGGTTATATCTGGAATCCAAAACTCAATATGTACTATGTAGCAGCTAAAGAAACTATGCGCGCTGGTATGCTAGCTCGTGTGTTAACCTATGGCGGCGCTATCACTATTGAACGCACTTGGCGCAGTGCCGGAAAATCCGTTAATCGTCAAGTTAAAATGAGTGATATTACTCATATCGGTCAAGCGCTAGACGATGGTTGGGTGATTACATTTCCACAAGGCACTACCACACCTTGGAAACCTATACGAAAAGGAACAGCACATATCATCAAAAAATATAAACCTATTGTGGTGCCTATCGTTATTGATGGATTTAGACGCTCTTTTGACAAAAAAGGTGTGCGTATTAAAAAACGCGGCATCTTACAATCTATGATTATCAAAGATCCGCTTGAAATCGATTATGAAAATGAGTCGGTAGAAAGTATCATAGAAAAAATGGAATACGCTATTGAACAACACCCTTCGTTCTTAAAAGTTATTTCAAAAGAAGAATTAAAAATTCAAGAAGAACTCAATGAAATGCGTCGCTGGAGTTATAAAGACGGAGATGAGCCGCCTAAACCCGGCGAAAAAAATGACACTCAAGCAGACAAGGTGAATAACAACAAATCAACACCTGATGCTTAATGGTTAAAATAGAAAAGCTTCTGATTTACAATTCAAAATCAGAAGCTTTTTTTATGGATTGAAATGTTCTACTAATCAAAATCTTTTTTGCGTTCGAGCTCTGCTTGAAACTCTTCCATAATAGGCTGCACAGTAGATTCAGGTAAATCTTCTATACGAATATACATCAGTCCATCTACTGAATTATTAAACAGTGGATCAACATTAAAGGCGACAACCTTTGCATTTTGTTTGATATATTTTTTGAGCAATACCGGCATTCTCAAATTGTCAGGTTCTAATTCATCAATAAGTTTATCAAACTTATTTAAGTCTGCCTTACTGGCATCAAACACAAAATCCTTATCTGCGTCGCTCAACTTCACCTTAAATTCTTTTTTAGGGCGAACATATTGAGCCGCATAAGGATCGTAAAAATGTGATTTCATAAACTCAACCATAAGCGATTTAGAAAAGTCAGAGAACTTATTACTAATACTCACTCCGCCAATGAGGTATTTGTGCTCAGGAAAACGCAACGTGCAATGCACAATCCCCTTCCACAAGTAAAACAAAGTGGTTGGTTTGCGTTGATAATCTTCAACAATAAAAGCACGTCCCATCTCTATAGATTCAGACATCATTTTATAAAGCTCAGGTTCAAAGCGAAATAGTTTTTGCAAATAAAACCCGTCAATACCGTGTTTTGGAAATATTTTAGCTCCGAGTCCCATGCGATAGGCCCCTGCTATTCTTTCGGTAGTGCTATCATAAAGAAACAAATGGTGATAATACTCATCAAACTCATCTAAGTCAACAGCTAGATTTGTACCTTCTCCAATAGCTCTAAAGGTAATTTCGCGCAAACGTCCTATCTCTTTAACGATATTAGGGATATCTTTTTTTTGCGCTAAAAACACTTCAAAATTTCGACTCTGCAGCAAACGCTTATCGTTTTGGCGACAAAATTCGATTTCTGTTTGCATCACTTCATTTGATGTTTCTTCTGCAATATCTTTAGGCGATCGCGGTATACGAATGTGAGTAGGAATATTTTTCAAAAAGCTTTTGCGGTCAAAACCACTTGCCAACATATAGGTTTTTTGGCGTAAAAAATGACCAAAATCAACGGGATCTGCATATTCCAATTGTGTTTCTACAGACACCGGATTTCCTATGCGCACTTTAATATCTCGTTTGTATTGAGACAGCATTTCACTCGGTAATTTAGCAGTTCGCAAATTACCATTCAACCGGGCCAACTTGTAAAATGCGGGCGAGTTTTTAGCGTGAAAATAAATAGGAACTACCGGTACTTTAGCTCTTTGAATGAGCTTAACGGCCTCAGGAAGCCAGGGTCTATCGACAATCACTTTATCGTCTTTAGTCGTCGATACTTCTCCCGCAGGGAAAATACCTAAAGGTTTCCCTTCTTGCAAGTGAGCCAAGGCTGCTCTTAAACCGCCCATGCTCGACTTAATTTCCTTGCGATTTTCAAAAGGATTAACCGGTAAAATATGTGGATTTAAAGGATCTAATCGCTGTAATAAAAAATTAGCTATAACCTTATAATCTGAGCGACGCTCAATCAGCAATTTTAACAAAATCATCCCGTCAATTGCCCCTAAGGGGTGATTAGAGATTGTAACAAACGCACCTGTTTTAGGAATGCGTTTTAAATCTTTTTCAGGAATTTCATAGTGTACCCCTAATCGTTCTAAAGCTGAGTCTAAAAATTCAAGAGCCGATAAGTCTTTACGTTCGTCATAAATCTTATTTAAGGCACTTATACGTGTGATATAAAGCAGCAATGAGCTCATAGTTGTGCCCAGGAAACCTAATTTTTCTAAATTTAATCCTTTAGCGACTTCTTTAGCAGAAACTATTGGCATATATAAATGTATTAATAAACAAAAGTACTAAAAATATTAATTCAACTAGTTTTTAGTTACAAACTGAACTGTACCGCGGGTGTGTTGTTCTAACAGAATTGTTTTATTAGCTCTGATTTGATTGACCGCCGCCGGGGTAATATGTCGAATAGTAAATAAAGTAACATTTTCATTATAGCTCACTTTAAATCTATTACGAAGTAAGTTTATCAGGTCTTCTTGATGATCAAATTTATCTTCTATACAGACCGAAAATGAGATCGCTGAATTTTGTATCAAATGCACTTTTACTTGATATTGATGAAAAAGCGCAAACACTTCACTAATGTTATCTTCGACAAAAAACGAAAAATCAGTTGTTGAAATGGATAATAAAGTCAAGTCTTTTTTTACAATAAAGCAAGGTGTTTTAGGACTTATTTCGGCGCCTTTACTCACCTCTGTTCCGTTTTGATGTGGGTTTAAAAAACTCTTTACAGACAAGGGAATTTCCTTTTGCTGTAGTGGCTGAATAGTTTTGGGATGAATGACTGATGCACCGTAAAAAGCCAACTCTATTGCTTCTTGATAAGAGATGTGTTTGAGTAAAGTGGCGCCTAAAAATTCGCGCGGATCAGCATTGAGAATGCCTTCGACATCTTTCCAGATTAATACGCGTTCAGCATTTAAACAATACGCTATAATGCCTGCAGAATAATCACTGCCTTCACGGCCTAAAGTAGTTGTAGTACTATCAAGAGCTCCTGCAATAAAGCCTTGTGTCAGGGTTAACTCTGTAGGATTAATTTTATTTGCTATCTGAGTTTGTGTGGCTGTCCAATCAACTTTGGCATCGCGATAAGTTGAATCTGTTTTGATTAAATCACGCGCATCTAGCCAGGTATTTTCGAGGTGATTTTGAGTGAGATAAGCACTGACTATTGTGGTACTTAACAATTCGCCATAACTCACTACAGCATCGTAAACAAAGGCAAAATCCTTTGTGTGATTCAACGCCAAAAAAGTCTCTAAATCAGCAACATACCCCTCTATTTTTTCATGAATGGGGTGCGTATAATCAAATAACTCTTCACAGATGGTATCGTGATAATCTTTAATGTAATCAATATGTGTAAAAAGACTGTTTTGATCGTAAAAAAAAGCATGAACTACTCGTTCTAGGGCGTTCGTCATTTTTCCCATAGCTGAAATCACTACAACTTTAGGTAATGCTTCATTGAGATTGAGAATTGTCAACACATTTCTTACCCCGGCAGCATCTTTTACAGAAGCGCCTCCAAATTTATAGACCTGCATAAATTAAAATATAAAATTAACGATGAGATTGTAAAAGCTCGATTAATTCAGCTGCTTGTTTATAGCCGTGATGACGCCAAAGCATCTCTCCATTTTTATAAATGAGCAAGGTGGGTAATTTTGTAATTTTCAAGGCTTCGCAAAGTTGTCGATTTTCATCAACATTTATTTTTATAACTTTTGCTTCGTCTTTTAAAGTTTGTGCCACCTCATTTAAAACTGGAAGCAACGTGGTCGTCTTATCATTTTGCTTTCTATAAAAGTTTATTAATATCGGTTTATTTATCGCGATAAGTTCACCAAATTTTGCCATACAATGAGTTTAAATGATTACAAGTTAGTTAGCTGTCCAAAAGTCAAAGATAAAAAACCATTTAATTCAGACCTCATTTCTAGAAAAAAATATCTTCCTCCTCCGCTCTAAACTTATCCTAATTTTCATGGATTTAAACCTTATACTTTAATGAAAAGCTCAGTTATTTATTGTTCTAAACACAGCTCTTTTATGAGCTCCTTAACTAAACTTTTTTTTTGAGTTTTATAACGGTAACCTCAGGCCATATCCCCACTCTACCCGGATAAGCCAAATAACCAAATCCGCGATTTACATTTATATAGCGACCGAATTCTTTGTAGATACCAGCCCAATATTTATAGCGATATTGACTAGGACTCCAGTGCACTACGCCCGGAATTTCAATACCAAACTGCATGCCGTGGGTATGGCCACTTAAAGTCAACTGAAAATGTCGTGGATCTGCTTGAATTTTTTCTTTCCAATGTGAAGGATCGTGACTCAATAAAATTTTAAAATCTTCTTTGGTCAGTCCTTTAGCAGCTTTATCTATATCGCCGTGTTTCGGAAAACGTCCATTTCCCCAGTTTTCAACTCCAACGATGTGTAGTTTTTGTCCATTGCGCTCAATATAGCGTTGTTCATTGAGTAATAAATCCCAACCCATACCGCGCTCTACTTGTTTTAACTGTTTTAAATTATCAGCCTTAGCTCGGTCAGAATTCCAATGGTAATAATCACCGTAATCATGATTTCCTAAAATGGCATATACGCCGTCAGGGGCTGTAATAGTACTAAATAAGTCTTTCCAATTATCGGTCTCATCAGAGCGATTGTTAACCATATCGCCTGTAAAAAAGACAACATCGCTATTTTGAGCTTTAATCAAATCTACGCCGTAAGCTATTTTTTCTTTATTGTCAAAACTGCCGCAATGGATATCGCTTATTTGTGTAATCTGATAACCATCAAAAGCATCGGGTAAGTCATCAAATTCAAGTTCATAGCGCAACACTTTATAATTGTACTTGCCTTTATACATGCCATATAAAAGCGAACTAAAAGGAATTGCGGCAATACCTAAAGCTAATTTAGACACAAAACTGCGTCGTGAAGGCATATAATGTTCGCCTGTCAACTGATTGCGTTTTCCTATCAACCGCCACACAACACGTGTAATATCTTCGGTAAAAATGATTAAAACGATTAAAACCTGTGCCACTATGAGCGCCAATAAAAATCCAAATGCATAAGCGCGAGCACCTTGTAAGGACACCTCGTTATGCGGTAAAAACATGCGTATGTAAAAGTTGCCAATTATCAGTGCGCTTACAGCCCAATAGCAATACCGTAAAAGTTTAATTTTCACAGCCGCTTTAACTGCCTGATAAGCATATACGGTCAAGATTAAAATAACTAATAAAGAAACTATTAAAGCAGAAAACATAACTCAATTTTATCTGGCACAATTTACATGAAAACACAAGAAAGTCAAGCTGCCATTAGCTGATATTTAACATGTATACTACACAGCAGCGACAAATGTAAAACGGGTCTGTCATAGATTTGTAACTTCAAAAGTGAATTTTTATGCAACAATCTTGTCATTTTTTCTCTACAGCACTGTAGGTTTACGCAGATATTTAAGCTTTTAGAGCAAAAAATAGTTTTTATTGACGTCAAATTTCTTTTATCCTGAGCTCCATGCATAAAGTCAAGAGGGGTCAAAACACAAGCTCAAAAAGTTACTTCATCACTAGTTTCAAAAATTTAAGTAACCGCACAGGCAAATAAAAAAACGTGGTATGAAGTATTTTAAACTGTTTTTCAGACAGATAGAAATCATAAATTCCTCTATAACCTATAACAATAACAAATTGTGTTTTTAAACTAAAAAATACTTACATTCGCATAGAATTTAAAACTTAACGTTATGGCAGTAGAATTCACAGATGCTAATTTTGAAGAAAAAGTATTAAATAGCGATAAACCAGTAATGGTAGATTTTTGGGCAACATGGTGTGGCCCTTGTAAAATGGTAGGTCCAATCATTGAAGAAATTGCTGAAGAATATGAAGGCAAAGCTTTAGTTGGAAAAATGGACGTTGATGAAAATCAAGAGTTTGCCGCCAAATATGGTGTGCGTAACATTCCTACAGTATTGGTTTTCAAAAATGGAGAAATGGTAGCTCGTCAAGTTGGTGCCTCTCCAAAAGCAGCCTATACAAAAGCACTTGATGAAAATTTATAAGCTATAAACTACGCTTATATAGAAAAAGGTTTGGCTAAGGTCAAACCTTTTTCTATTTTTATACATCTTATACTACGCTATGGATTTACAAAGAGAGCTTCACCAGTCAACAGGATTTCAGCATTTAGGCCTTCTTGCCAACCAAGTTGTTGAGGGATTCATTTCGGGGATTCACAAAAGTCCTTTTCACGGATTTTCAGCAGAATTTGCCGAACACAAACTCTATAATCCCGGTGAAAGCACTAAGCACATTGACTGGAAGCGCTTTGCAAAATCAGACAAACTTTACACCAAACGCTATGAAGAAGAAACAAATTTACGTTGTCATCTAATCATTGACAATTCAGCTTCAATGCATTTCCCTGCGCTCAAAACACAGTCGCTGTCAGCGCTTAACAAAATCGGTTTTTCTGTTTTGGCTTCTGCCGCCATCATGCAATTACTCAAAAAACAACGCGATGCTGTAGGCTTGAGTATTTACAGTAATCAATATGATTTTTACGCTCCTGAAAAGGGCAGCGAACGCCATCATCACCTCTTACTCCATCAATTAGAAAACAGTTTATACAACACGCCAAACAAAGGTACTAAAACCTACACCTATCTTCATCAAATAGCCGAAAAATTAAAGCGTCGTTCTTTGTTAGTTTTATTTACAGACATGTTTCAAAGTGATTGTGAAGACAAAGCCCTTTTTGAAGCCCTTCGTCATCTTAAATACAACAAACACGAAGTTGTACTTTTTCACACTTACGACCGTTTAAAAGAGCTAGACTTTAACTATCAAAACACGCCTAAACGTTTTTTTGATATCGAAACCGGCGAACACATCAATTTATACCCGGATACCATTAAAGAAAACTACCACAAAGCTGTGGCAAGCTTTTTTAATACGTTAAAGCTACAATGTTCGCGCTATAAAATTAAATATGTCCCCACAGACATCAATAGCGGATTTGAATCTATTTTATCCACTTTCCTTATTGAGCGTCAAAATTTTTAATAAAGTCAAAATCTGATTACCAAGTAGTTAAGCAACTGCAAAAATATAATTTCAAAAAAATATAATTTCACGACTTGCAAAACAAAAAAACTCGTGTATATTTGCACTCGCAACGAGTAAACGACTTGTTTGTTCTTAAATA
>CAYVJG010000003.1:0-113566 GCA_964451785.1 uncultured Flavobacteriaceae bacterium | reverse complement strand
ACCTGCCTGTCACGCAGGGGGTCGCGAGTTCGAGTCTCGTCCAGACCGCTTTTTTAATTTGCTCAAGCAATTAAAAAGTGAAGTTGTGTTGAGAATATTAAGCAATTAATATTCTAGGTTTATGGAAAATAAACCGATGAAGAGCTTTTTTGCCATTCAGGTAGAAAGGCTTTTTTTATACTAAAATGGAGTCGTAAAATAAATTTTGAGCAATTTTAGTTTTCTCCTTGTAGAATTCAAAAACTCAACTATATTTGCACTCGCAACGAGTAAACGACTTGTTTGTTCTTAAATAGTTTGGTCTGGTAGTTCAGTTGGTTAGAATACCTGCCTGTCACGCAGGGGGTCGCGAGTTCGAGTCTCGTCCAGACCGCAAAGCTTCACTTTAGTGAGGCTTTTTTTTGCTCTAAACTCAAGGATTTTCCTGAGTTATTACGAATACGTTTTAGCTTGATCAAGGAGATTTTGTATAACAAGTCTAGTTAAGAGCCTTACCCCTATAAAAATACCCAACAAAGTCCTTTTCACTTCATTGGGTATTATCAGGTATTATGTTAGCAAAGCTTTATTTCAAAAAAGCTTCTACCGTTTTTAAAGGAAAAACAAATCGCAACTGCCCTTGTGCATAACTTGCCGCCTCATAAGGATTATAGAGCAAAATCACTTGATCAGCAGTTACAGCTATATTTTCAGGTAAAGCAAATTTACCATCATCAAAGAAAAAACCTTGTGCATTGATGTCTGCATCAGGTGGGATATTGTATTTCTGTCTAAACTTTTCTTCAACAAAATCTGTAAATCCAGAAATATCAGCTATTAAATCTTTGTGTTCTAAATATTTTCCTGTCTGCGCATCGAAGTTTAAAAAGTGAACTCCGCCATAGCCATGAGCTCCTCCAGTAAAAAGGTAAAACGAAGTTTTTATCACTAAAGATTTGTCGTTTTGACTTAACACCTCTTGATCTACTTGCGCTTCATAACCAGCTTTAGCTTCAGGAAACTCCGCTTTAAATTGGAAATAATCCTCTACAAACCCATTAACTGCCGCGTCAATAGAATTGACTTTAGGCGCGTCAGGATCTAGTTTAAATAAGCTAATCAAAGCTTCTTTATTTTTTGCATTCACCGTCTTAGAAAACTCTGTATCGCCTTGAAATTTTAGATAATTAAGTTCCACATCAGGACAACCTCCGCCGGCACAAGCTTTAATGTTTGTTGAATCTAAAGTCACCAAACTAAAATCTACCGATTTGTCAGCTGTTTTTTTTGCATTTTTCTTACAGCTTACTACTAATAAACTCAGCAGTAAAACAAATACATATTTTTTCATCATAAAATGGTTTAGAAGTATAAAGGTATAAAACTATTTTGCTTTTGCGCCAACGAAAGTTACATTTGTATAAAACAAAACAACACTATGAAATTTAATACAAAAACCATTCACGGCGGCCAAGAAAACACCGATCCCGCTTATAATGCGGTGATGCCCCCCATATATCAAACCTCAACTTATGCGCAATCAACGCCTGGTGGGCATAAAGGCTTTGAATATTCCCGAACTGGAAACCCCACGCGTCAAGCCCTTGAAAAAGCTGTAGCTAGCATAGAAAACGGTAAGTTTGGACTTGCTTTTGGATCTGGATTAGCCGCCATTGATGCAGTGATGAAACTTTTAAAATCAGGTGATGAAGTGCTTTCTACAAACGATTTATACGGAGGTACCTATCGCTTATTTACTAAAATATTTGAAGATTTCGGTTTAAACTTCAACTTTGTCGGCATGCAAGATCCGAGCAAAATTGAAACACAAATTACCGACAAAACCAAAATCATCTGGGTAGAAACCCCTACCAATCCCATGATGAACATCATCGATATTGAAGCCATTGCCAAGATTGCTAAAGCTCACAATCTTATTTTAGTAGTTGACAATACTTTTGCTTCGCCTTACTTACAAAATCCACTCGATTTAGGGGCGGATATTGTTATGCACAGTGCCACCAAATATTTAGGAGGGCACAGCGATGTGGTTATGGGAGTTCTGGCCTTAAAAGATGAGGAACTCGCAAAGCGCTTGTATTTTATTCAAAATTCAAGTGGTGCTATTGCAGGGCCACAAGACAGCTATCTCGTATTACGCGGCATCAAAACGCTACATGTACGCATGGAACGTCACTGTGAAAACGGTCGTGCCGTAGCTGAATATCTCCAAAATCACCCTAAAGTGGACAAGGTATATTGGCCTGGATTTGAAACGCATCCCAATCACGAAATTGCAAAAAAACAAATGCGTGACTTTGGTGGTATGCTATCCTTTACCACTAAAGAAGACTCGCTACAAGGCGCTGTATCCTTTGTTGAAAAACTCAAGGTATTTACCCTAGCCGAATCGCTTGGAGGTGTTGAATCGCTTGCCGGACATCCTGCCAGTATGACCCATGCCGCCATTCCTAAAGCTGAGCGCGAAAAAAATGGCATCAAAGATTCACTTATTCGTCTCAGTGTTGGCATTGAAGATAAAGATGATTTGATTGCCGATTTAGCCCAGGCCTTAAAATCATAACAGACAATTACAAGAAGGCTCTCCTTACTCTGACCAAGAGAGCCTTCTGATTTGATTTTTGTTTTTTTTAAGATTACACTCCCTTATCTACAATAAAAGTCTGCTCTTAAAGTTGATATTATTCAAGCACTTTGTATGAAAAAAATAGTACTTTTCGTTTTACTCATCGCCCCTTTTCTGGGTTTTGCTCAAGACTTTTCTAACACTTGGGAGGAGTTTTATTCTTATTTTCATATTAAGGCTATTGTCACAGGTGACCATCAGATTTTTACGGCTGCAGAAAATGCTATTTTTATTACACAACCCGGCAACTTAGAGCAAGAAAAAATCACCACTTTACAGGGGTTATCAGGAGAGACCATTTCGGCTTTAGCTTATTTTGAAGACCAAAACACTTTGATTATCGGTTATGAAAATGGGTTAATACAACTTTATAATTTACAAGACAAGAGTGTCAAAACCTTTATTGACATCTTACAAAAACCAACTATTACTCCAGATGAAAGAAGAATTAATCATTTTTTTATCTACAATAACACCGCTTACATTGCCACAAACTATGGTATTTCTGAATTCAATTTATCACAAAAAGAATTTGGCGACACCTATTATATAGGTGATGCTGGCAGTAAATTAAAAGTCAATGCTGCCGTGATTTACAACCAAACCTTATACGCCGCTACAGAATCTGGCGGATTACGCTATGTAAGTCTCAGCAATCCCAATAAAGTTGATTATCAATCGTGGTCTACACTTGAGCCGCAAAGCTCTTTTAAATCTGCTGTTCTCTTTAATCAAAAGCTATATGTGCTCAACCAATCCAATAGCTTATTGCAGCTTTTGGGCTCAAGCTTACAATCGGTATTACATTTTGGGATGAATGTAAAAAACCTACAGGTTTCTACCAATTACCTCAGTGTTACAGGGAGCGCAAAAGTTGTTGTTTACAATACAGATTTAGCCGCAGTTAAACAATTTACAACATCACAATTTAGTGCTGATTTTTCAACAGCCCTCACCTTTAACAATTCACTTTATATTGGAGATCAAGCTTTCGGATTACTGCGGTCGCCTCTACAAGGCAACAATGCCATTGAGTTTATGAGTCCTAATGGACCTTTGCGCAATGCTGTTTTTGCTTTAGCTGTACTTCCTAATTCAATTTGGGTAAGTTATGGTGAAGTCAATTTTTATTACAATCCTTACCCGCTTAAAAAACGAGGCATTAGTCATTTTTCAAACGAACATTGGCGAAATATTCCTTATTCAGCTTTTTCTGAAGATTTTAGATCTATTGTCGACGTTTGCATCAATCCACAAGAAACCAATCAAGTCTTTTTTGCGTCCTATCACGATGGATTAATGGAAGTAACAGATGAAGAGATTACTCAAATTTATACCACGACCAACAGTAATTTAGACCCAACCGACAGTCCGGTTGAGCAACCCGATGCTATCCGCTTAGGACCATCCGCTTTTGACAATGAAGGTAACCTTTGGATTGCCAGTGCCCTGAGTAATGATGGATTGCTAAAACTTCCACCAGGCGGTGGTCCAAATAGTTTTGAAAAAATTAATGTATCTGATATTATCCCTCAACCTGAAATCAGTAATGGAGTGGGCGATTTAGTAATTGATGAAAGTGGAAATGTCTATTTTGGTTCCTATCTCGATGGCGTTATTGGCTACAACCCGCGCCAGGAAAAATTTGCCAAAATCAAAGGAGGTGAAAATCAAGGCAATCTACCCGATAATTACGTCAGTGCGTTGGCTTTAGATCAAACTAACCAACTGTGGATTGGCACCAAGCAAGGTTTACGCGTTTTATACGGTCCTAGTCGGATGTTTGAAAACCCTAATATCAGTGCTAACAACATTGTATTTTTAGACGATGAAGGCTTAGCGCAAGAGCTTTTTGCAGGACTGAGTATAACCGATATTACTGTTGATGGCAACAATAACAAATGGGTAGCCTCAAATTCAGGGGCTTATTATGTGTCTTCTGACGGACAAAAAACGATTTATCATTTTACGACAGAAAATTCACCGCTGCCTTCAAACAATATCAATGCCATCAAAATTGACAATTCTACCGGAAAGGTTTATTTTGCTACACAAAAGGGACTTGTAGCCTACAATGGATCAGCTACCGCGGGAGCAGACAATCTCAATCACGTGCGCGCTTACCCAAATCCTGTACGTCCCAATTATCACGGGCTAGTAACCATTGATGGACTAATGGCTGATGCTCACGTTAAAATTACCGATATCGAAGGTAATTTAGTTTACGAAACCGTATCTGAAGGCGGCAGTATTCAATGGGACACTACTGCTTTTGGGCGCTATCGAGTGGCATCAGGAGTTTATTTAGTGATGATTAGCTCTGATGACCAACTCAAAACCAAGATTACTAAAATTATGATTATTCGCTGATGTTTACTCCTACTAAAGCTATTGTTTTACGACGTATTCGCTATTCTGACGCCGATTTAATTACCAAGTGCTACACCGCTTCTGACGGGTTAAAATCCTATATGCTTCGCGGAGTCTTAAAGTCGAAAAAAGGAAAGTTAAAAGCCGCCATGTTTCAACCTTTTAGTCAGCTAGAAATCATTGCTCGTCATAAAAACAAAGGCACTTTAGAAACCATCAAAGAAGCTAAAATAACGGCTATAAATCCATCGATTCGCAGTAATATCCAAAAAACTTCAATGGCTATTTTTTTAGCTGAAGTGATTCAAAATGCCGTTCAGGAAGAAGAGCAAAACACAGCGTTATACGATTTCCTAGAGCGCGCTATAGCTTGGTTAGAAACACATGACCGTGTGGCTAATTTCCATTTATATTTTTTAGTAGCGTTTACTGAATACCTCGGCATTTATCCCGATCAAGCAGGCAACTCAGCTAATTTTTTTAATTTGAGACAGGGGTATTTTGAAACCACAGCTAGTGATCAATATGCCATTACCGGCACTAACTGTGAGCTTTTAAAACAGTTAATGCAGGCACAACCTGATGCTATTTTAAGCCTTAAACTCAATCAAGAAATCCGACAAAAGTTTATTTTATTCATTCTATCTTACTATCAAATTCAGCTTGAGGGCTTTCGTCAACCCCAATCACTCGAAGTACTCAATCAATTATTTGCCTAATGCTAAAAGTTGCTTATCATCCCTGTTTTGAACTCAAATTGCCCGCCAAACATCGTTTTCCGATGGCAAAATACGGATTACTGCCTCAGCAACTACTTCTTGAAGGAACGGTTGATGAATCTAACTTCTTTACACCTAATTTACCGGACAGTCAACACATCTTAGCGGTGCATGAGCAAGGTTATTTTGACCACCTCATGCAACTCACGCTCGACAGAAAAGCTGAACGAAAGATTGGTTTCCCTCTCAGTGAAAATTTAGTATTGCGCGAGCGTATCATTGCTGATGGCACCATAAAAGCAGCTGAATTTGCCCTACAACACGGCATAGGCATGACTGTCTCCGGAGGGACACACCACGCCTATACCGATCACGGTGAAGGGTTTTGCATTTTTCACGATCAAGCTATTGCTACTCGTTATTTGCAAGCTCAAAAACTAGCTAAACAAATTCTCATTATCGATCTTGATGTGCATCAAGGCAATGGTACGGCACAAATTTTTGCTGGCGATGATTCTGTATTCACCTTCTCTATACACGGCGCTAAAAACTATCCTTTTAAAAAAGAAAAATCTGATTTAGATATTCCGCTCGATGACAAAACTAATGACGACATCTATTTGAAGACACTTCAATCCACACTTCCTAAACTCATTAATCGTGTTAAGCCTGATTTTATCTTTTACCAAAGCGGAGTAGATATTCTTGCAAGCGATAAATTAGGGCGCCTAAATTGCTCTATTTCCGGCTGTAAAAAACGAGATGAATTTGTATTAAGTACCGTTAAAGCTTGTGAAATTCCTATTGAAATCAGCATGGGTGGCGGTTACTCAAAAGAAATCAATGACATTGTTGAAGCGCATGCCAATACCTTTAGAGTGGCTAGTGAACTGTATAGTTAATTACAAATTTTTGATATCTTCCTTTAAGGCCTCTAATAATTTGGGCACTTGAACCATTATAAATTCAACATGATTAGATAGGATTTCCTCTGATAGACTATCTGCATTTCGTTCTAATTCTTCTAAAGGTTCTTGTACACTATGGGCTTCAATTTGACGCAACATAGGAAGCATTTTATGGGCGGTAAAACTCACTTTTTGCTTGTTTTTTTCAGCGTAGGCCTTTTTTAAATGCTGCAAACTATCGTCAGTACTTTCAATTAGGCTCTCCAAAATTCCTTTTAAAGATTCTTTATCGCCATCAGTAAACAGATTCAAATTCGTCAAATCATAAAGTGTATTTTGATTGGGAGACGTCTCAATAATCAACGTTTCTAAGCTTGTTTTTAGTCCCAGTTGCTGTGCTAAAATTTTAAGCAATTCATCGGCGTCGTACGGCTTGAGTAAATAATCTGAAAAACCTTTATCTAAATACAGTTGCTTGGTTTTATTAGCTTCACCTGACAAAGCAATTACAGGAATCTGAGCATAACTCGGATTTTCCTTTAGCTTTTTGACCACTCCAAATCCATCGAGATTTGGCATTTGAATATCGGTTAATACAATTGAAAACTCCTGTTCTTCAATCAATTTTAAGCCTTCTTGCCCATCTTGAGCAGTTTGAATTTTAAAGCCTTGCGCTTTTAAAACTTCTTGCGTCAGATTGCGCTGGGCTTCATCATCATCAATAACTAAAACCTTACAGTTTTGGGCATCGACAATGTGCATTACTTTTTTTTCTTGACTTGTTTTTGACTCCTTTTCAGTGGGTTGTACCGGAATATTCATCTCAAAACAACTGCCTATTCCCCTTTCACTATCCACAGAAATCGTTCCGCCCAGCAGTTTTACTAATTTTTGACTAATTGCTAAACCTAATCCTGACCCCCCATAATGGCGCTGTGTGGAGCTATCTGCTTGAGAAAATTCTTCAAAAATCACAGCTTGTTGGACTTTTGATATACCAATTCCACTGTCTTTAACGGCTATTTTTAAATAATTTTGATCTTGTATTTGTTCTAAATTTGCCGCAATTGTAATCTCACCTGTTTCTGTAAATTTATAGGCATTGCCAATCAAGTTGGTCAGCACTTGTCGAATTCTAAAAGGATCACTTAAAAACATGTGCTGTAAAGCTTCCTCTACATCCACTGTAATGGTGAGTTGTTTAGGATCTGGCATAGGAATCGTTATTGCAATCGATTCTTCAATTAAACTTTTAGGAGAAAATGGAAGCTGTTCAAGTGGGATTTTTCCGGCATCTAAACGGGATATATCGAGTAAATCATTAACTAATCTGATGGTATAAGCTGATGACTTTTTTAATTGGCGAACATAATTGTTTTGCTTTGACCCCAAATCTGACTTGGTCAATAAATCAGAATATCCTAAAATACTGTTTAGTGGTGATCGTAAATCATGTGTCACTGTGGCCATAATTTGCTCTCTGCTTTTGAGCAGGTGTTCAGCATAAGCCTTTGCTTCTTCTAGCTCTTTTCTATAGCGCTGACTTCTATTTGTATCGCGAATAATCATCACCCCAAAAATCAGAAAAGTGATTACACAACCTACGCCAAAAACGGTAACTATAATGGAAGTTTGATCCAGAGCTACGCGTGTCGACTTAACCCGTGCTAAGGATTTTTTTAATTCTTCTTGCTCAATTTTATTGCGCAACAACCGCAGTCTATGTGATATTTTTTGGTCATTTGCTAAGAGTTTGTTTTCTTTTTCAGATAATTGCTGTTGGTAGTGTTGCTCTTTAATATTTAAGCTCATCAATATCTGCTTCATCGCATTAACTATGGAATCGGCAGTTTTTTGAGTCAGTTTTTGAGTGGAATCGTCTTGTTGAAACAATTCTTCCGGAGAGACTTCTTTTTCTGCATATTTTAAATAATCTAAAATCACTTGCTTTTGAGCAGGCTTTAGATTGTCAACCATTTCTTTATACTCACTACTTCCTAAGAGGTAACTTGTTTTTTCAAATCGTTTTAATACGCGATCATAATAACTATTTGATCCATTGGCTTTACGCAGCGCTAACAATTCATGCAAATTTGCTTCTTTACGTATGAGTAACTGGCTAATACTATCTAATTCACTATGCGTTAAGGTATTGACATATAATGATTTTAAAGAATCTATGAGTTTTGAAATCGTGTCAATAGAATGGTGAAACTCAGGTAGCAAATCAGCATCGTTATTTTGAATAATACTTCTGCTTATCCCTTCAGTGGTGTAAAGTCGAGTGGCAGCTTCACTAATCAAAGCCATTTTTTGGTTACTAATTTTAGCCTCAGGATTCGGCTTGCGCAGCTCAACCACTTTATTATAGACAAACCAAATGGTCACTGCGCCAAAGGCCGCAATAAGCAGGTAGCCAAACAGAACTTTAATCGTTATAGAATACTTTGATTTTTTCACCTGACAAAATTAAAAATAGTGTTTTCAAACTTATCTAAACTTTTGGTAAATTAAAAGAAATCAGCTAAGTTTGCGCCATATCTCAAAGGGGTGTCTGCAAAAACAGACTGAGATCATACCCAACGAACCTGGGCAGGTTATGCTGCCAAGGGAAATGAGACCGACCAGTCTTATGTTGTCCTACTTGAACCCTTGAAGTTTATGTAGGATTTTTTTTAGTACTAACAACTGGATAAATACCCCTTTTATCTGACATTAATTTGTGTAGATGAAACGTATACTCTTCATTGCAATCTTATGCTTTTGTTTGGGCAACACTTTTGCTCAAGAACTCGTCTTAAAAGGACAAACCACTTATCATGAGCAGCCTTACCCCAATGTCAATATTAAAGTTTTAAATACTGATATCAATATATATTCTGATGATAAAGGTCATTTTCAACTGCTTTTGTCACCGGGCGAATACACTTTAATCTTTAAACGCGGTGCTGAGAAGACTGTTTTTATAAATCTTCAACAAAGCCAAAGTTTAACAGTAGATATGAGCGATGCTGTTAACCATTTAGAAGAGGTGTTCTTATCTTCAATTCGCGTTGATGCCAACTCTCCTATTACACACAGTAATATGGATCATCAAGAAATTCAAGAGCGCAACTTAGGGCAGGATATTCCTATTTTGATGAACTATATGCCCAATGTGGTGACAACCAGTGATGCTGGTGCCGGCGTGGGTTATACAGGCATTCGTGTGCGCGGCAGTGATCCTACGCGTGTTAATGTAACCATCAATGGTATTCCGCTAAACGATGCCGAAAGCCAAAGTACACTGTGGGTTGATTTGGGTGATTTTACTTCTTCAATCGAAAACCTTCAATTACAACGAGGCGTTGGCACTTCAACTAATGGAGCCGGTGCATTCGGCGCAAGCTTAAATGTTTTAACCGAATCTATTAAAGACCGCGCTAGCGTTGAAATTACTAACACTTACGGTTCTTTTAACACCCATAAACATCAAATCGAATTTAACTCAGGACGTGTCGGAAAATACTTTGCCTTTTCCGGAAGCACTTCTATTTTAAAAAGTGAAGGCTACCGCGACCGTGCATTTTCTGATTTGCGTTCTTATTTTTTACAAGGTATTTTTGAAAAAGGAAACACAAAGATTAAAGCCCTCAGCTTTGGAGGATCAGAAGAAACTTATCAAGCTTATTACGGTATTACTGCTGAACAAATGAAAGAAAATCGCCGTTTTAATCCGGCAGGAATGTATACTGATTCAACAGGAACCGTACAGTTTTATGACAACCAAACTGACAATTATAAACAAGATCACCTGCAACTTCTTTGGAATCAGCGTTACAATAATTATTGGTCTTCTAATATTGCTTTACACTACACCTATGGTCGCGGATTTTATGAAAGTTTTCATGAAGACGCTGACCTAGAAGAATATGGCATGCCGTATTTTAATTATAACAATCAACTACAAACCACCTCAGATTTAATAAATGAAAAATGGCTTGACAACCGTTTTTACGGTACAGTTTTTAGTGTAACCTATCAAAAAAACCGCATCAAAGCCATCTTAGGTGGTGCTTGGAATCAATATAAAGGTGATCATTATGGCAAAATCATCTATACGCGATTTGCGATTAATCAAAATCCTTTTAAGCATTATTATGACAACGCTGCTACCAAAAATGACTTCAATGTTTATGCTAAATTAACTTGGGCATTAACTGATAAATTAACTGCTTTTGGCGATTTACAGTACAGATCTGTGCATTACCATACCAATGGCCCACTTGAAGAAAAAATAGACTTTAATATTGAAGATGATTTACATTTCTTTAATCCGAAATTTGGACTGACTTATCAAATCAATACTGAACACCAATTGTATTTTTCATATGCCCGGGCCAATCGGGAGCCTAGTCGTGCTGATTATCAAAGCGCCGTGCTCAGCAATCCTGAACAACCTAAATATCCCCAAGCCGAACAGCTCAATGATTATGAGTTAGGCTGGCGCTATCACAGTGACAACTTACAGCTTAGCTCTAACTTATATTATATGGATTATCACAATCAACTAGTTTTAACCGGTGAGATTGATGATGAAGGTGCTTTTATACGCCAAAACAGTGGTGAGAGTTATCGTTTAGGCTTAGAAATTAACGCCGCCATTCGTGTCAGTGATAAATTTGAAATCCGTCCAAACCTGTCTTTAAGTCAAAATAAAAATATTGATTTTAAAGCTGATAACAACGGACAATTAGAGAATTTTGGAGATACAGACATCTCTTTTTCTCCAAATATTGTAGCTGGTAACATGATTCGCTATTCACCTCTACCTAATTTACAAATCAATTTCCTTACTAAATTTGTAGGTGAGCAATATATGAGCAATATTGAAGCTGATGCTTCAATATTAGACAGTTATCTTGTCAACAGCCTTAATATTCAATATGTCTGGAAGAATGTTCCTCTATTTAAAGAAGCTGTTTTTTCAGGATTACTCAATAACATTTTTGATGAAAAGTATATCTCTAATGGCTACTATTCTCCGGGATATGGAGCTTCGTATTACCCACAAGCCGGTATAAACTTCTTAACAGGAATCACCTTGAAATTCTAATTGATGTAACTTATACCAATTATACATACAAAATAGCCCAATATTTATATCTAAATTTCAAATCTCTGTGTTAAAAATACTCGCCATAGCTAAGGCTATGTCTGCGTTTTTCGCCTTGACCTTTAAAATTTATCCTATAAATCTTTGGACTATTTAATAAATAAAATTGGTATTAAAAGGGATTAAAAAAACAAAAAACTTCATTTAGGCTAATCCCTTAAATGGAGTTTTTCGTTATAAAAAATTGTCGTGTTAATTAGAAACAGACAAGGTTCCATTGCCATTAACGATAACTTGATAAGGTTTTAGCGCATAATCATAGCTATCGCCATCGCTTTTATTTTCAATAACAGTTCCTGTCACTAAATTATAGGTATTGTGATCATCGCATTGACAAACGCCTTCTATACCGTCAATTAAAAGTTTAGAGCAATCTTGAAGTGGATGATTAGGGTCTGCAGCGTCATAAGCCACATAAGCATCGGCTCCTGTATTGACAATAATGACTCCGGCATTGCCATAGCCGGGCACATACACCGGATTCATAGCATATTGAAGTGGTGCGTATTGAGGTAAACTAAGATTTACATTAAAATACACACTTGAGTTTAACAGATTAGGATTGTTATACGTGTGATTATCAGAACTACAGCCCAATAAAACAAACCCTATCAACAGCAGAGCACAACTTATTTTTTTCATAGCAATAATTTTAGATGCACAAGATAATAACATTCTCTAATTCAATAAAATTTTTTATATTTGTTATATTGAATCCTGCTTGGGCGGGATTCATTTTTTTATATATAGACATTAACTAAATTAAACATTATGGCAAAAGTATCGTATTATTCAGCCGAAGGATTGCAGAAATTAAGAGATGAGCTGAATCACTTAAAAGATATTGAGCGTCCAAAAGCTTCACAAGCCATTGCTGACGCCAGAGACAAAGGCGATCTCAGTGAGAATGCCGAGTATGATGCTGCTAAAGAAGCGCAAGGTTTATTGGAAATGAAGATTTCTAAACTCGAAGAAATTGTGGCTAATGCACGTGTTTTAAACGAGTCAAAAATTGATACCTCAAAAGCACTTATTCACAGCAATGTTAAAATCAGAAATAAAGCCAATGGGCAAGAAATGACTTATAAATTAGTTTCGCAAACTGAAGCTAACTTAAAAGCCGGAAAAATATCTGTTGACTCACCAATAGGCCAAGGATTATTAGGCAAGAAAGCTGGTGATAAAGCTGAAATTAAAGTGCCTAATGGCACCATTACATTCGAAATTATAGAAATTTCGCGAGATTAAAAAAACTAATGTCTTAGTACTAAATGCCGGCTCTAAAGTCGGCATTTTTTATGGCTACCTATTTTATATCACCATAAAAAATTAGGCTACCTCAATGAGATAGCCTAAAAGGGGTATAGAATTGTCAATGCCGTGTTATACGGTCATAATTTCTTTTTCTTTAGCTGCAAAAATTTGATCTATTTTAGCGATGTGTTGATCGGTTAATTCTTGAATTTCTGCTTCCGTATTTTTTTGTAAATCTTCAGAAACATCTTCCATTTTCTTCAAATTATTATTAGCCGATTTGCGTTCGTTGCGCACGCCAATTTTAGCATCTTCAGCTTCTGATTTTGCTTGTTTAGCTAATTCACGACGGCGTTCTTCAGTTAATGGTGGTACGTTTATAATGACACTTTCTCCATTATTTGAAGGGTTAAAGCCTAAATTAGCCGACATAATCGCTTTTTCAATTTCGCCTATTAACGTTTTTTCAAAAGGACGAATAGTAATTGTCTGTGCATCAGGTGCATTGACATTACCCACTTGACTCAACGGCGTTTGACTGCCGTAATAATCAACTTTAACGGAGTTTAACATGCGTGGACTAGCTTTTCCGGCACGGATATTATTGAGTTGTTTTTCTAAAAAACTCACCGTGTCATTCATAGCTTCTTTAGTGCTGTCCAATAAAAATTCTATCTCCTCTTCCATAATTAAGTTCTTTATTCTGTATTAAATTTATAAAAATAATCGCTTAACACTTTACTGTTGTTCCGATATTTTCACCAGAAACAACTTTAAGCAAATTACCAGGTTTATTCATATCAAAAACAACAATAGGTAATTCGTTTTCTTGACTGAGTGTAAAGGCTGTGGTATCCATTACTTTTAGGCCTTTGCTCAACACCTCTTCAAAGCTGATAAAATCAAATTTAGTAGCATTTTTATCTTTTTCAGGATCTGCAGTATAAATACCATCTACACGAGTGCCTTTCAAAATTACATCTGCTTTAATTTCAATAGCGCGTAAAACGGCAGCTGAATCGGTAGTAAAGTAAGGATTTCCTGTTCCTCCACCAAAAATCACTACGCGGCCTTTTTCGAGGTGACGCAAAGCTTTGCGTTGAATAAAGGGCTCTGCTAATTCGTTTATTTTAATAGCTGATTGTAAACGGGTTTCGATACCGGCATCTTCACAAGCACTCTGTAAGGCTAAACCGTTAATCACTGTGGCCAACATGCCCATATGATCACCTTGTACACGATCCATGCCACGACTCGCTCCGGCAACTCCTCTAAAGATGTTTCCGCCACCAATAACAATGGCTACTTCTACGCCTTTATCAGTGACAGCTTTAATGTCTTCAGCATATTCAGCTAAGCGTTTAGGATCGATTCCATATTGACGATCACCCATTAGGGCTTCGCCTGATAATTTGAGTAAAATACGTTTATATTGCATAACAGCTTGGTATAGAATTGCGCAAATATAAGGATATTCTATTTTTTAATAAGCTATTTACTATGGCTTTTACACAAATCTTCTCTAAACAATTTTATCTATTGAAGCGTAGTCAATAATCGACAAATAAGTTAGCTCACAATTTGAATACTATCCGATATTAGCACTGTTAACTCTGCTGATTGTCATTCTCTTTACACTTATTTTCTTCAATGGCAAGTTCAAATCATCGCTTAAACCTACACCTATAACTCTGTGTTAATACTGTTCAATCCACGAAAATTTAGCCTTACTAATTCGTTCTTTTTCAGCTCTAATGTAAGTGAGGTATGCCTCAGCTGCTGGCGACAATTTTTTAGATTTTAGCCAAATTAAACGCCAGCTGGTTGTTATAGGCAATCCTTTAATAGGAATTATCTGTAACTCATCTGTTTGCAATTCGTGCTTTAAGCCAATCACCGGCATAATAGAATAGCCAATCCCAGCAATAACCGCTTGTTTTACGGCTTCATTAGTCACCAATTGCGTGCGTTTGTGTACCGGTATTTTATGCTTGGTTATAAACTCTTCCATCACGTCGCGCGTAGCTGATCCTTGTTCACGAAAAATCAGTTTCATAGACCTGAACATCGATTTTTTTGACCTGCCATCGCGCTTTTTATCTGCCCCTCCTATCAAAAACAAGCGATTGGGCAAGAGTATTTCTTGATTGATATTTAATTTTTTAGGCAAAACAGATACTAAAGCAAAATCAACTTCATTGCGCTCTAAACTCTCTATCACTTTGAGTTTATTAGTCACATCTATATCTAAATCAACTCCCTTGTGCAACTCCATAAACCCAGAGAGAAAACTCGGCAAAACATATTGGCCAGTAGAGACTGACGAAATGTGTAATCTGCCAGAAAGCTCGCCTTTAAATGCTGAAGTTTTATAGTTGAGTACATCAACTTCATTTAAAATCTTTTCGGCCGACTCTGCTATTTGATAACCAAAGTCTGTGATGTATAATTTTCGCCCTACCACCTCTGTGAGTGGAATAGAAAATTGCTTTTGAAAATTTTTTAATTGAATAGACACCGCTGGTTGCGTCAAATACAGCTCTTCTGCTGCCTTGGTAATACTCTGATTCTGTACTACTTTAAGGAATATCTGCAGCTGATTAAGGGTATAATACATAAAATAATTTAATATATATCATTGCAAATATAAATAGAATTTATTTATTAATTTTAACTTACTTTGCCCCTCGAAAATTTAGAGGTTTTGCTAAAGTCTTTAAATCGAAGAAAAACATTATAAAATCGTTCTATGAACAGTAAAAATCCTCGGCCCGGTACGCTCTTTAAAACTGCCTCGGCTTTTTTATGGCTACTTTTTGCAGTCAGTTTAGGTTCAATCATTTTGTATTACCCACATGCTCCTCAATGGAATTGGCACGGACTTTTCCGCATTAATGGGTTGACCTTAATTATTTGGGCGACTGTTACTTTCTTTAGCGCCGTGGTTAACACCTTTGCTAGCAAATACCTTATCGGATTTAACTATTACAATCGCTTTATTGCGCTTAGCGTTAGTTTTACAGCCGCCGTATCGCTTTTAGTTTTTGCTGATCATGTCGTTCTACTCTTACTATCTTGGTTTGGTATGGGCTTTTTTATGTCGCGACTCATCGGTATAAACAAAAGTTGGGGCGAAGCGCGTGAAGCCGCAAAATATTGTCAAAAATGGTTTTCCTTCGGCAGTCTCTTTTTAGCAGCGGGCATGTTGTTACTTTCCTTTTACAGCAATCAATTTACAATCACTGGATTAATTGACCACATTGACAGTATTCCATTTAGTATCCAACTCACAGCTGCCTTGTGTATCATTGTTGCTGCTGCCATCCAATCGGCCATGTTCCCGTTTCATCGTTGGTTACTTTCAGCTATGACCTCTCCCACTCCGGCATCGGCCCTTATGCACGCTGGTTTTGTAAATGGAGCCGGTATCTTACTCACTATACTTGCGCCTTTGTTTTTCAAATCAAAAACGATGACGCTTTTAATTATCATCGGTGGGGTAACCGCTATCGTAGCGCAATTTGCTAAACTGATCCAAGTCAACATCAAACAAAAACTGGGCTGTTCTACTACAGCTCAAATGGCATTTATGATTATGCAATGTGGACTAGGCTTCTTTAATGCAGCTGTGGTTCACCTCATTCTTCATGGCTTTTATAAAGCTTATTTATTCTTGTCTTCAGGAGAGGAAGTTGTACACATGTCACCTAAAAAACACAAACACCGACACACCAGAACTGGACAAGCTATCATTGTCGTTATCTTAGGCATGTTAGGCGCTTGGTTTTTTGCGTGGATTACCGGCAAAGGACTCAAACTTGACGGCGGCATATTCTTAACCTTAATTGTAGCTATTACTGTAGGTCAAGCTATGGACAACATCATTAAACGCAAAGAATTATCTCTAAAAGTAAAAGCCATAGTCGGCCCGATTATGTTTTTTATTAGCATCGGACTTTATGCTTTATTATACAACGGATCAACTGTATTTATGCACGACCTACCCATGATTGATAATCCTGAACCACTTTCTGTGTTACAAATTGTATTTGGTATCGTATTCTTATTCGGTTTCTTCATTATGAAATTAGGAATTTACGAAAACTTCCCTTGGCTCTATGTGCGATTAGTCAACGACTCTCAGCCACATAAAAAAACCATCTTACGTTATAAAAAATCTTCAAAATGAACCAGCAAGAACTCCAAGACAAAATAAATCAGGCGTCATCTGTTATCGGAAAAACCTGGCCCTTATATGCTTTTGTGACAGCTAATCCACTATCGGGGTATGAAGATCTTTCCTTTTTAGAAGCTGCCAAACAAGCTAGTGGCATTTTAGATGCTGACACCTTACCTACAGCGCAAGTGTTTAGACAAGCTCTAAACGAAGGTAAAATTGGTGCCGAAGAAATTAAACAATGCTTACTCAAAGCCGGTAAAAAAGAATCAGCTGAGCATTATTTAGCTGAATTAGAAGCGCATCCCGCTGAAGAGCACCTCAACGAACATCACGAACTCGACCGCTTAACCACCAAATGGCTCTCTTTATTTATGGATGAAGGAATGGCGGCCTGGCCGATGCCCTTTAAAGAAATGGGATTTTATACTGCGTGGCGTAAGTTGATAGTTTATGATGAAGATATTAAAAAACACCTTGGTGGCTCTATTCCTAAAACACCTGAAAAAGCTTTGTCTCGTGTACTTGAAAACTATGATCACGACACACAAATTCAAGTTTTAGAACGCCACCTTGCTGCCTTGCCGGGCTGGGCTGGGTTTATCAAATATCGCGTGGAAAACGACTCCGTATGGAATCGCGATTATCCTATTAATTTATTGCAATACCTCGCCGTCAGACTTTGGATGGCACGTTGTATCAAATCGCCAATACTTCCTGATTTACCACAAGCTAAAGACCAATCTTTAGCTGACCTCAAATACCTCTGGTTAGAAGCTTGGGAATTGACTTGGCAAAACGATTTTTTCAAAAAAATTAAAACCAGTTCTGCACAACCAGAAAATAATTCTAACACGGAGCGCCCCGATGCACAATTGGTTTTTTGTCTAGATTCACGCTCTGAAGTATTACGTCGTAATCTCGAAAAACTTGGCAATTATGAAACCTTTGGCTCGGCTGGTTCTTTTGCCCTTCCGATGAATTATCGTGACCCTGACACAGGACTCGTTTATAAATCATCACCCGCAATGGCGACGTCTAAATATGTGGTGCATGAATCTGCTACTGAAAAGACAACCGCCCGTCACTATAAAAAAGAAGGCAAGCGCCTTGGAGCTTATAAATATTTTCTGAAACGCATGAAAAACATCCTCCCTTCGGCTTTTGGATATGTTGAAGGTTCAGGATTTTACTACGGTGCCTTTATGTTGTTAAGGTTGTTCAAGCCCAACACTGCCGATGATCTTTTATTACATCACCACGAAAAAGTAGAGCACTCACATGAACCGCACATCTGTCCCATCGATCAAAAGGATTCATTAGAAGAAATTTCGCTCGAGGAAAAAGTAGCTTTAGTTAAAGGGGCTTTTGACTCTTGCGGCTGGCGCACTTTTGCTCCTCTTGTTGTCTTTACAGGTCATGCCAGCCACAGTGCTAACAACCCCTACGCTTCAAGTCTTGATTGTGGTGCTTGTGCCGGAAATCCCGGAAAACGCAATGCTCGTACCTTAGCGCGATTGGCTAACACCAAAGCAGTACAAGATATTTTGCGCACACAACACGGCATCGATGTACCTAAAGACACGCTTTTTATTGCTGGTGAACACATCACCTCATCTGATCAAGTGGAATTGTTTGATCAAGATGTTCCTGAAACACATAAAAACTACTTGCAACAGCTTAAAAAAGACCTCGCTACAGTTACCGTAACTATGACGACTGAACGCTTAAACGAACCTAAAGATGCCGATAAGTTAGCTAAAATTAAATCCAATAGCTGGTCAGAATCGCGACCAGAATGGGGACTTTCAGGTCACGCCGGTTACGTTATCGGACCGCGTACTTTGACTTTAAACGGTGAATTTAGCGATTGCTTTATGAGCTCTTACGATTGGAAAATCGATAAGGATGGTTCTATCCTAAAAGGAATTATGCAAGGCCCACTCGTGGTTTGTCAATGGATTAGTGACCACTATTACTTTTCAACTGTCGACAACAATGTGTTTGGCGGTGGGTCAAAAATCACCTTAAACATCACCGGTAAATACGGTGCTGTACAAGGCAATGGTAGTGACTTAAAAATAGGTCTACCTTTACAATCACTGATGAAAACTGATGATAAAGTTTACCACAATCCTATCCGATTGAGCACCTTAATTCAAGCTCCAAAACATTTTATAGACCAAATTTTGGCAGAAGACGAAAAATTGAAAAGTTTACTCGACAATGGATGGCTTCATCTATTTGTCATGGATCCTGAAAACAACAACACGATTGAACGTTATACTCCCCACAAAGAATGGGCACTTGTCAGTTAATTGCGTAAAATTTATATACATCAAGAGGAGTGCTGCTGTACTCCTCTTTTTTATTTTATAAAAGAGAATCGACCGTCTTTGTAAGCCACTGCGCAGTTCAATTTAAAATAAGGATTCAGCAATATTGTCGAGGCGATTGAAAAACAATATCTTTGCACCCATGAAATTAAAAGACGAAATCAATAGACGGCGGACTTTTGGGGTTGTAGCTCACCCTGATGCCGGTAAGACAACTTTGACTGAGAAACTCCTCCTTTTTGGGGGCGCTATTCAGGAAGCTGGAGCGGTCAAATCAAATAAAATTAAAAAAGGAGCAACCAGTGACTTCATGGAAATTGAACGTCAACGTGGAATTTCTGTAGCTACTTCAGTGTTGAGCTTTAACTATCAAGACGTTAAAATTAATATTCTCGACACGCCGGGTCACAAAGATTTTGCCGAAGATACTTTCCGCACACTCACCGCAGTAGATAGTGTTATTGTGGTTGTTGACGTTGCCAAAGGGGTTGAGGAACAAACCGAAAAGCTGGTTAAAGTTTGCCGTATGCGCAAAATCCCGATTATCGTTTTCGTCAATAAACTCGACCGCGAAGGGCGTGATGCTTTTGATTTGCTCGACGAAATTGAACAAAAACTCGGGCTAACCGTATGTCCTTTGAGCTTCCCTATAGGCATGGGCTACGATTTTAAAGGTATCTATAACATTTGGGAAAGTAACATTAATTTGTTTACAGGTGAATCGACTCGTGATATCAAAAACACCACCGAAATCACCGATCTTAACACGCCACAATTAGACGAACTCATAGGCAAAGAAGCTGCTGATAAACTTAGAGAAGAAGTTGAATTAGTAGAAGGTATTTATCCTAAATTTGACCGCGAAGCCTATGTTAATGGTGATTTACAACCTGTTTTCTTCGGTTCAGCCCTACACAATTTTGGCGTTCGTGAGTTACTAGACTGTTTTGTACAAATAGCTCCGCCACCACTGCCTAAAGAAAGTGATGTGCGCATTGTCAAACCTGAGGAAGATAAATTTACAGGTTTCGTGTTTAAAATTCATGCCAATATGGATCCTAAACACCGTGACCGCTTGGCCTTTGTCAAGATTGTCTCGGGAAAATTTGAGCGCAACACACCTTATTTGCACGTACGTCAAGGTAAAAACTTCAAATTTAGTAGCCCGAATGCCTTTTTTGCCGATAAAAAAGCTATTGTTGATGTGTCTTATCCCGGCGATATCGTAGGATTGCACGATACCGGTAATTTCAAAATTGGCGATACCCTTACTGAAGGCGAAGAATTGCACTACAAAGGAATTCCGAGTTTCTCTCCGGAACACTTCCGTTATATCAACAATGATGATCCGATGAAGTCTAAGCAACTTTACAAAGGTATTGATCAGTTGATGGACGAAGGCGTGGCGCAGTTATTTACGCTTGAGCTCAACGGTCGTCGTGTTATAGGTACAGTGGGCGCACTTCAATTTGAGGTGATTCAATATCGACTGGAACACGAATACGGCGCTAAATGCTCATACGAAAATCTCAACGTACACAAAGCTTGTTGGGTAGAACCTGAAGACGAAAAAAATCAAGAATTTAAAGATTTTTTACGCGTTAAAAATAAATATCTCGCCAAAGACAAACGCGGACAACTCGTCTTTTTAGCCGATTCAGCCTTCTCTTTACAAATGACACAACAAAAATATCCAACGGTAAAATTCCATTTTACCTCTGAATTTTAAATTTATAAAACACACAACACCATGGCTAAAGTAGGAATTGTTATGGGCAGCACAAGTGACTTGCCCGTCATGCAACAAGCAATAGATGTCTTAAAAGAATTGGGCATTGCGATTGAGGTTGATATCGTCTCAGCACATCGCACCCCTGAAAAATTGATGGATTACGGAACCAATGCGCACAAAAGAGGTATCAATGTAATCATAGCCGGAGCTGGTGGCGCAGCGCACTTGCCAGGCATGTTGGCTTCTGTTTCGCCTCTTCCGGTGATTGGTGTTCCTGTAAAATCGCGCAACTCTATTGACGGTTGGGATTCTGTGTTATCTATTTTGCAAATGCCGGGCGGGGTTCCTGTGGCCACTGTAGCCCTTGACGGCGCCAAAAACGCCGGGATTTTAGCCGCGCAAATCTTAGGCGCTTCTGACGAAGATATCCGCAAGCGCATTGTTGCCTTTAAAGAAAACCTCAAAGCTAAAGTGATTAAAGGCGCTGAGGAAGTAAAAACAATGCACTAGTTTTACGCTTTACCACACACAAAAAAAGCTTTCAGTTCAGGTTTGAATTGAAAGCTTTTTTATGTAATGATTTTAAAGGTCTTAAAAAAATTAAAGGTTATTATTTCTTTATAAGTTTCCCGGTTTTGACGATTTCTTCATCTTGTGTCAATTTATACACATAGAGTCCCGAGGCTAAATCATTGACCTCGACAAACCTTTGTTGTGGACTCACCTCAGCCACTTGCACCCGTTGCCCTGTCAAACTAAAGAGTTCAATCTGCATCGCCGAGGGCAAATTTTGAACATAAAAACGCTTACCCACCGGATTGGGGTACAACTTTATACGAGAGGCCTCTATAGCAGGTACTCCCAAACTGCATGCGACTAAGTCATCAGTAAAACTATAAGTAGATGCAGAACTATTTATCACCCACTCAGAATAAGGGTAGGCATTGTTTTGAGCGACTTGTGGGTCATCTACTTTAATACAAATATTCCAAAGTCCCGGAGGTGGGACTCCGATGGATATGTACATTGTAGCATCATTGCTTCCTGTATTTAGATTAATCGCGTTTACTCCAAAGGCCATTAAGGTATCTAGGTTTGGGTTTTGCGTCAAATCTATACTCCCAATATAATTTGTAGGTAGAATTTCTCCTACACTAGTAATATCGAGATAAGTTAATTTTTTATTTTGAGAAACATCTAAATCAGAAAGCGAATTCCTAAACACATCCAAATATCGTAAATCAACCAGTGTCGATACATCTAACTCTTCTATACGTGTCCCATTAATTACCAAAGTATCTAAGTTGACAAAGGCTTCTATTCCTGCCAAGTCATAAATTAATAAGTCTCCAAAATAAATATCACCATCAAGCGGCTGTATAATCAAACTGTGCACGGCTTCAGCATCGCTAGTTAAGAGCTGCCCGTTTACTGTCGCATCAGAGTCTATACCTTTATCGATTAAAATCTGTTCAAACAACGTGTCCGGAATGGCGGTGGTTTGCTGCGCAAAGGTCATTGTGCTGCTTAAAAAGAACAGCAGCAGTAGAGGTAGTATTGTTAGTTTCATAAGATTGGGGTTATTGTTTAACTATGGTTTTGGTATCTTCTATGGTTCCATCAACTATCAGAGTTACGATATATGCTCCTCGGGGCAGTAATTGTAAATCTAAAGGCGTACTATGTTCTTGTAAATTTAGAATATAGTTGTTAGAGACAGCTCCTCCTGCAACAGGAACAATTGCTAAATAAGCATTATTTCCTTCATTAATTTGATAGGTTACAAAAATCTGACCTGCTGTAGGGTTAGGTGATATCGTTTCAATGCGATTAGGTTTATAGCTCAATTTTACTGTTTTATAATCTTTAAACCCGTCTGATAATGCTATAACTTCCAGCTTGTATTTTTCTCCTATTTGAATTGAAGTTGAAAAATCAGCACCTTGATATACTAAATTTCCTAAACTATCATACCAATTGTACAATGCAGGTTCATTTATGCTCTGCGCATTAAGTACCAAATTTTCACCTTTATCTACTTTTAAATCTCCTTGTACTTGGGCAAAAAATAATGGTCGAGGAGATTTATTAACCACATAAGTTTCTCCCCCAAACACAGTATTAGAAGCCGAAAGTTCTTGAACAACTGTAAACACAAAACGATCTTGATTGGTTACTTTTTCGGTTAAAAAATTAAATTCAACATTTGCCACGCCTACTTCTTTAGGTGCGAATATCAAATTCTCTAACATTGCTTCTGGCTCTATCAGTATAAACTTATGATCTTCAGCTCTCAAATTATGACTTTTCTGCCCTCCTCGCAACCAAGCTTGCCATATAACATCATCAACCGTTACACCAATTTCAGCTTCTTTAAAAAGGCTGGTGCCACTATCTGTTATACCCGTCGAAAATTTAAGGTTAAACATTTCCTGATGATTTAATGGATTGCCTACAGCTATAGCTCCTCCAATAGGTTTTCCTAACGTATTAGGATCTAAGTTTACAACTGTTAAATTTTTCCAAGCGACATTGTTGTTCATAGCTACAAAATCTACTAAAGAAGTACTTCCGGCAGGTAACGGAGTAATCTGATCATTAGAAGAAATCACTTTGGCTAATAAACAAAAATGCCATGGATTGCTATTAATCGGGGCATAATCTGAAGGATTAGGCACCAGCCAAGGCATGCTTAATACGACACTTTCTCCCGGAGCAACTGGGGGAATACTTATAGTTCCCACAACATCTCCCATTAAAGGTCCATTATTAGGAAAATGATTTCCTACCCAGTTATATGGCCAAGCCAAGCTCACAGAGGCTTTTGTCCAAAACAAACGCAGCTGAGCATTAGCTGATGTTGTATCACAACCGCGATTATGTACTCTAACATAGATATAGTTAGGAATATCAGGCATATATTGAGGATTTTGTCCTGTAAGCCCCCCATCTTGCTGATGTCTCACCCATATTGCCGGACTTTCCCAAAGTCTATTAGTCATAGTGTCCGGCTCTTCACCATAATCTCCCGAAAAATCTTGGACATATAAGTCTGTAGTAGCATCATTCAGAAGCCAAGGCGAAATTATAGTGCTGTTTTGAGCGATATATTCACGCATACGTATGCCTTGCCCCGGTGTAAAATGGTCTTTACACCTCAATGCGGCATAAGTCATATAATTTTGCACATCATAGGTGGTTATTTGCAAAGGTGTTCCCTCTTCATCTACAAAATTATAATCCGCCGAATCAAAAGTGCAATTGGTAGTATCTAGTATTGTCATACTATGATTGGGCCCTTCCCAATATCCAAATGCCGGATCCCAAAAATCAGGTATAGCCGGAGTGTCATGCACATCATCACCCGCTGACAACGCATTGTAATTAGGTGCAGAAGCATCTCTAGTCACATGTTCTTCTACAACTCCGTTACCTTGATTTAATATACCATGACAGTGGCGTAAACTAAATAAATGCCCCATTTCATGTGCTACAATTTTAGGCAATGTAGTATCGCCATAATGTGCATAATGGGTCCTAATAAGCACACTGCCTCCTATTTGTGTTCCAGATGCATTTGCAGCCCATCCGCCAAATGTATAAGGCAAAAAACAATTAATACTGTTTTCTTTAACAAAATTATGATTTGAAGCATAATTTAGTATCTCACCAGGAGTACCGTTTTGAAATAGATCATCATTTCCTTCGATGTAAGAAAACCCACGAAGCACAAAGCAAACATTAAAGGGTTTAAAGGCTTTGTTTAGCTCTTTCATCACGCTATCTATACGCGCAGGAGTTACAGACTTTTGCTCTGTAGAAGTTTTAATCCCCCAAAAATAAATTCCAAAAGTAATGTCTTCAAAGTTGTCTAAGTAATCAGGATCGTAATTTCCTGAATAACTAGTACTATTAGAAGAAGTTTGGTTAAACCCACATATAGGAAGAGTTTGTCCAAAAAGATTGGTTATGCCACACATTAGTATAACCACTACTAAGAGTAGTTTAAAATTGGTGTGTTGACCGTGGTGTGTTGACCGTGGTGTGTTGACCGTGGTGTGTAATTTTGTTTCATTATCATTTAATTTTAGTTTCTTCAAATATATTAAAACATTTACAAAAACCACATTATAAGTTAAAAAACAAAACCAAAACACCATAAAAAAGATGTTTTAGTTAAAAAAATAACATATTACTTACTGAAATTTAATTTAGTAATAGCAGTAAAAGTATTGTCACATTGTGTTTTAGGTGCTGTGTTCTTCTCTAATAAATCTTTGCATTTTCTCTGTGTTATCCATCTTACAAATGCCGGGCGGGGTTCCTGTGGCCACTGTAGCCCTTGACGGCGCCAAAAACGCCGGGATTTTAGCCGCGCAAATCTTAGGCGCTTCTGACGAAGATATCCGCAAGCGCATTGTTGCCTTTAAAGAAAACCTCAAAGCTAAAGTGATTAAAGGCGCTGAGGAAGTAAAAACAATGCACTAACCCTCCTTCTTTATAAACATTAAAAAAGCCTTCGATAACACAGTTGTATTGAAGGCTTTTATTATTAGAAGAGGTTTTTTCGCCTGTTTAATTTTCCATAGACGTTGGCCAAGTGTCGCGTTTTTTACCGTATTTTTTATTCGGTGTCGCGCCCATTTCAAATTCTAAAGTACCGCCTTTTTGCATCATCTGGTGAGTGATATACACCTTTTGATAAGGTTGACCGTTCCACTTCACCGATTGAATGTAAATGTTGCGTTGTGAATTGTTATTGACTTTAATTGTAAATACTTTTCCACTAGGCATGGTCACTGCAGCTTGATCAATTGACGGGCTACCGATCACATATTGTCCACTCACCGGATCTACCGGATATAAGCCCATAATTGACCATACGGCCCAGGCGCTCATTTGCCCGGCATCTTCATTACCCGCATAACCATCAGGTGAATTGCGATACATTGTGGTGATAATTTGACGTACGCGTTGTTCGGTTTTCCAATGCTCCCCTAAGTAAGCATACATATAAGCAATGTGATGACTCGGTTCATTGCCATGTGCATATTGACCGATAAATCCACTAGCATCAGGTGATGTATTTTCACCGCGCATAATAGAAGGCGCCACAAATAAGGCATCTAACTTGTCGAGTAATCCATCTTTATGAGGGAACAAATCTGCTAGGCCGCGAATATCATGCGGCACAAAAAAGGCATATTGCCAAGCCGTTCCTTCAATATATTGACTTTTGTCAAAGTTGTGTTCTGAATAAAATGGATCAAAAGGAGTGACAAATTCTCCATTCTTATATTTAGCACGCATAAAACCTGTTTCAGGATCAAACATATGTTGATAATTTTTGGCGCGCTTAGTAAACAATTCATAATCGTCCATATGTCCTAATTTTTTAGCCACTAATGAAATGGCGTAATCGTCAAAGGCATATTCTAGAGTTTTTGTCACACTTCCCCCGGCAACATCTTGCGGCACATATCCATACTTAATATAAGCCGGCACCGAACGCGTTTTTTGAAAAGCACTTGCCAGCATAGCTTTATAAGCTTTTTCTTGATCTAATCCGGGAATGTCTTTTAAAATCGCATCGGCTAACACCGGAATAGCGTGATAACCGGTCATTGTATTTGTTTCATTAGTGCTCAATCCCCAAACCGGCAAGAGTCCGTGGTTGTCATAGAAAGCTAACATACTATTTAAAATTGACAAGTAGCGATCGGGTTGTGTGATGGTTAACAACGGATTTTCGGCTCTAAATGTATCCCATAACGAATATAAGGTGTAGCGTTGTTGGCCTTCAGGCATTTGTTTGATTTCACCTTTGTAATTTCCGTAGCTTCCATCGGCATCAGAATATAATGTAGGCGATAAAGCCGTGTGATAAAGCGCTGAATAGAACACTGTTTTTAAATCCTCATCTTCTGTTTCTACTTTAATTTTAGCCAATTCTTTTTCCCATACTGCATCAGCTGCTTGAGCAACGGCGTTAAAATTCCAATTAGGAATTTCTTGCAAAGCTGCCAATGCTTTATCGGTGTTTGTTGTTGATAAAGCTACCTTAAGTAGCACTGTTGAAGTGTTATCAAAAATCAATTGCGCATTAACACCTAATTCTTTTTTAGCAGATTTAATTTCTTTTTTATCGGTAGCTTTTCCGTTGAGTAAAATTTCTGAAAAGGGTTTTGAAGTGCGCAAAGCGAAATAAACCTGTTGACGATGTGCCCAGCCTTTTGAAATGCGTTTTCCGATAAGCGTTGAATCATTTAAAACAATTAATTCAGTAGCTGTAGGTTGATCCCAGTTATAAGCGTGATGTAAATCTAAACGAATCGTAGGTTGCTGTACTGAATCAGGGAAGGTATAACGGTGCATACCTACGTGTTCTGTAACAGTTAAAGCAGCTTGAATGCCATTATCTAATTTCACTTTATACAATCCTGGTACAGCCTTTTCATTAGCGTGATGATAAAATGTGCGCGTATCGACTTGATTTTTATACACTGGTGCCAAAATAGGCATCACAGCGATGTCTAGCCAATCACCAATTCCGGTTCCTGATAAATGCAGGTGACTAAATCCGTTGATATAATCAGATGAATAATGATAACCACTCACCCAATCCCAGTCGCCGCGTCCGTTATCAGGGCTGAGTTGAATCATTCCAAAAGGCAAAGCTGCTCCTGGGTAAGTATGACCGTGACCACCGGTACCAATTAGTGGATTTACATATTGTGTCAAATCGCTTTGTGCTTGTACAGAAGTACAAAAAACTCCTGCTGTAACACACAAGCCTAAACTTATTCGTTTTAAAATTTTCATCTATTTCGTTTTAGCTCGAATTTAATATTATTTTTTAAGCTTTCCAGTGCTTTCAACTATGGATTAATCCTTCTGTTTGTAAGCTTTCTAAAAACCCATTTTTATTCGTTTTTCAAGGAAATCGAATTATGCCTGCACCATTTTTTTACGATTTCTAAGCCCGTAAAACATAATGTATAAATAACAGCCCATCACGAGGATAAGTGCAATTCTAAAATCAAATGAATCGGTTAGTAATCCAAACAGAGGCGGCACTATTGCACCACCGGCAATCATAGTACACAACACGCCTGAACCCTGTGGTTTATCATCGCCTAAACCATCGAGTGCCAAACTAAAAATAGTTGGGAACATGATAGAGTTAAACAGCCCTACGGCTAAGATGGTCCACATGGCTAACAGTCCAAAAGAGCCCACAGATATCAAGAGTAAAGCGATAGCGCTGATAGCAAAGAAAATCAACACTTTTGCAGGAGCAAAAACTTTGGTGAGGTAAGAGCCTACAAATCGTCCTACCATAGCACCTGTCCAATAAAAAGAAACAAACACGCCCACGATAGCCATATTAGACGCTCCTGAAAAGCCATCACTCAATAACCATCCAGCAATTGTAGTCATAAATGGCGTATCTTTAATCACATCTGCCAAGTTTAAATCTACAAAATAATTGACCATATAGCTACCAAGTGTCACTTCGGCGCCGACATAAAAGAAGATACCCAAAGCGCCTAGCAACAAGTTTTTATTTTTTAGGACACGAGAATAATCATTAGAAGGTTCTGATTCATTCACAACTGGTAATTTCACAAAAAACAAAACTGCCGCAATCACGGCAATAAACAAGGCTATTCCTAAAAAGGGAACTTGTACTGCTGCTGCTTCAGCCGCAATATAAGCTTCTCGAGCTGCGTGATTCAATTGCACAATTTCATCTTCTGATTTGACAGCATCGCCTAAGATAAACATCGCACCAATTACAGGGGCAATAGTGGTTCCTAGCGAATTAAAAGCTTGCGAAAGGTTAAGGCGACTAGAAGCTGAGCTTTCCGGGCCTAAAATAGTAACATAAGGATTTGCTGCAACTTGCAGTACGGTGATTCCTGCAGCCAACACAAAACAAGCTAGCAGAAAGATCCAAAAAATCTTAAAACTCGCCGCCGGATAAAACAACAGACAGCCTAAAGCCATTGTAGCTAAGCCTAAGAGAATACCTCTTTTATAGCCTATTTTAGACAAAATGTATCCGGCGGGAATAGAAATCAGGAAATAGGCACCAAAAAATGAAAATTGGACGAGTCCGGCTTCAAAATAAGTCAAGGTAAAAACTTCGCGTAAACGCGGAATCAACGAATCGACAAGAACGGTGATAAATCCCCACAGAAAAAAGAGAATTGTCAAAAAAGTAAAAGCTGTGCGGTAATTATTTTTTTGGCTCATAGTGTAGTTATAAAAAAAATCGTTTATCAAAAGGAAGCCATAAAACGGCCTTTATTATCATCTCCTAGTGTGAATTGATAACGATTTATGTGTCAGAGTGGCGAATCTAAGTATTTTTTTTAATAAAAAGTAGAGCCTCTAAATTTTCATTCTCATCTGCTGACAAGTTCTCAGAAATTATTTTACACAGCTTTAGAATAAATCATAAAAAACAAATAGTAAGCTCATGAATAAGCGCAGTTTTTCTAGTATTTTTTCATTTTTTAAAAACAGAAATCACAAAATTAGTTTTTGTTATATTTCACTTTTTAAAAATTAGTTATACTAGATTTTTTTTAGCGTTAGAGTATCTTGAGGTAATCATATAAAAAAGGACACTCTATGAGTGCCCTTTTATAGTTATAAAGCAAGTTTTATTTACAGGATATTAACCCCATCTTTAGACAATTCATCTTTTACTTTTTCATCCCAGATACTGACTTGTACTTCGCCAATATGTGCTTTTTTAAGCATAAACATGCACACACGTGATTGGCCAATACCGCCGCCAATAGATTCGGTGAGTTCGTCATTTAGTAAAAGAGTATGAAAAGACAGTTCTTTTTTGTCTAAGTTATTTCTAATTTCTAATTGTTTTAAAAGTGCTGTTTTATCAACACGGATTCCCATAGAAGATAGTTCAAAGGCACTGTTTAATACGGGGTTCCACACAATGATGTCGCCATTCAAGCCATTATATCCAGCTTCATTAGCAGTGCTCCAATCATCATAATCAGGAGCGCGACCATCATGAGGTTCACCATTAGTCAATACGCCGCCTATACCATAAATGAAGACCGCACCAAATTCTTTAGCAATAGCATTTTCGCGTCTTTTAGGATCCAAATCAGGATAACGTTGCAAGAGCTCTTCGCTTGAAATAAAAGTAATTTCAGCAGGTAACACACTTTTGAGTTGCGGATACTGCGCTTCAACAGCTTTCTCAGTTTTCACCAAAGCAGCATATACTGCAGTAACAACTTCTTTTAAGGTTGTTAAATTGCGTTGTTCAGGGGCAATATGACGTTCCCAATCCCACTGATCGACATAAATAGAATGAATAGGTGAATAATCCTCATCCGGACGCAAAGCGCGCATATCGGTAATAATGCCTTCGCCTACTTCAATTTCTAATTCTTTAAGTCGAACGCGTTTCCATTTTGCTAATGAGTGCACGACTACTGCTTTTTGTTCTTGTAGTGCTTTAATAGGAAAAGACACAGGACGCTCAATACCGTTTAAATCATCATTGAGTCCGGTGCCATCGAGCACAACTAGCGGAGAGGAAACAGGGACCAAATTCAAATTATTACTCAAATTATTTCGGAAATTATCTTTTACAAATGTGATAGATTTTTCGACTTCGAGTAATGTTCTCCCTTTTACGATTGTTTTCTCAATGATCATTTTTAGAGTATTTATAGATTAAATTATTTACGAGCTTATAAGAGCCAATAGCAGGTTAATGCAATCATAGACTTATATTAAACAGTTATTTAAAAAAATGTACAGGTAAATATCATACGTAATAATAGATATTCTACCTGTACAACAAGACAAATGTATAAAAATATATCTTTAAAAATCAAATAAACATCTGATTTTCATAAAATTATTTTTTAAGAGACACGAAATGCTTGTAAAATAGCGGGATGGTCTCAATACCTTTAAGGTAATTCCAAACTCCAAAATTTTCATTTGGAGAGTGAATAGCATCCGAATCGAGTCCAAAACCCATCAGGATGGTTTTACTTTTGAGTTCGCGTTCAAATAAAGCAACAATAGGAATACTTCCACCACTGCGTTGAGGGATAGGATTTTTACCAAAGCTTTCTTTTATAGCACGACTAGCAGCTTCGTATTCAATGCCATCAATTGGAGTGACATAGCCTTCACCGCCATGCAAAATTTTAACCTTAACGCTAACACTCTCAGGCGCTATACTTTCAAAATGCGCTTTAAATAGCTGAGCGATATCTTCCCATTTTTGATGTGGTACTAAGCGCATTGAAATTTTGGCATAGGCTTTACTCGGGATGACTGTTTTAGCGCCTTCACCTTGATAGCCTCCCCAAATACCATTGACATCTAAGGTTGGGCGAATCGAGTTGCGTTCATTAGTGGTATAACCTTTTTCACCTTCAACCGCGTTAAGTCCGATTGATTTTTTATAAGCTTCTAAGTCAAAAGGAGCTTCGGCCATCTTAGCGCGTTCTTCTTGTGACAATTCTTCTACAGCATCATAAAATCCAGGGATAGTAACGTGATGATTTTCGTCTTGTAATGATGCTATCATTCGCGTCAATACATTAATTGGGTTAGCCACAGCACCTCCATAAAGACCAGAGTGTAAATCGCGATTAGGCCCTGTTACTTCTACCTCAACATAACTCAACCCACGCAAGCCGGTGGTAATTGACGGGGTATCTTTCGCTATCATGCCTGTATCAGAAATCAAAATGACATCATTGGACAGTTTTTCGCGATTGCGCTCTACAAACCAACCTAGATTTTCGCTCCCAATTTCTTCTTCACCTTCAATCATAAATTTGACATTACAGGGCAAGGCATCGTTTTGCGTCATCACTTCAAAAGCTTTGACATGCATAAACATTTGGCCTTTATCATCACAAGCACCGCGAGCAAAAATAGCTCCCTCAGGATGAATTTCGGTAGTTTTTATAACAGGTTCAAAAGGAGGATTATCCCACAAATCTATAGGATCCGGGGGTTGTACATCATAATGTCCATAGACCAATACTGTCGGCAAATTTGGATCAATAGTTTTTTCAGCATAGACAACAGGGTTTCCTGGGGTCTCACAAATTTCTACTGTATCGCAACCCGCTTTCTCAAGGTAAGTTTTAACGGCCTCAGCGGTAGCCAAAATATCGGGTTTATGTTCTGGCGCTGTACTTACAGAAGGTTTGCGCAAAAGCTCAAACAATTCTTCTATAAAGCGCTCTTTATTTTCTTGGACATAAGCTGTAAATGTACTCATATAGTTATTTTTAGAATTGACTAAAATAAGAAACCTCTGACAGCTCACCAGCATATGAACGTTAAAATCAATGGAAACTTTAATAAATTAGTGTTGCATATTAGTAATACCGTATGGACAAATTATATAATCCAATTTCGACAGCAGTCTCATTGTACTATATAATTTGTTACCCACGGCATTATACCTACAAAGAAAATTATAAATCGGGCTAAAAAAATAATTATAATTGGTATAACATATCGGTTTTTGAAGCTTTTTAAATGATTTACTCACTTAAAATAGTCCTTCCAACTAGCATTCTTAAATTTATTGCAATTGCAACATTCTATTAATCAAACACCTATACTTCACCCCTATAAATTTCAAAAAAAATAGAGTCAAAAAAATTGGCGAATTAAAAGAATGGTTTATATTTGCAACCGTTATCAAAAACCACACGCGGGCGTGGTGGAATTGGTAGACACGCTAGACTTAGGATCTAGTGCCGAGAGGTGTGAGAGTTCGAGTCTCTCCGCCCGCACTAAAGCTTCAACGATCGTTGAAGCTTTTTTTATGCCTTTAATTCATACGAAAGTGACATTCAAAAGAGACTAATCTTTCTGTTAAAATTACAAATCTCCGCGTTAAAAATGCTTACCATAGCTATGGCTATGTCTGTGCTTTTTGCCTTGACCTTTGAAATTTTCACTACAAAATATTTAGTCTATTTCAAAAATCACTTTCGTATTAACCATAATAAAAACGCCTATAAACTTTCGTCTACAGGCGTTCATTAAGTATTAAGTGTAACAGTTTCTTTAGTTAACGCTGTCCACAAATTGTTTTAATTCATCAACTACGTAATCTATTTCGTCTTTTTGGTTAAAAGCAGATAGTGAAAAGCGAATTGATGGATGTTGCAAATCTTCAGGTTTACAAACTGCGTTTAAAACATGTGATCCTGCATCACTTCCGCTTTGACAAGCACTGCCTTTAGAGCAAGAAATTCCTTTTAAATCAAGTTGAAATAACAACAATGGGGCTTTTTCAGCAGAAATCGGTAAATTCACATTGACTACGGTATAGGTACTATGCGCCATATCTTCGCATCCGCCATTAAATTTTACACCTGAGATATGCGTTTTAAGTTGCTCAATAAAATAACGTTTTAACTCAGTGACATATTCTTTTTCACTAGCTAAATTATCATAAGCTAAGGCTAGGGCTTTATCTAAGCCGACAATATTGTGCAAACCTTCAGTGCCTGCACGTAACCCACGTTCTTGCGCACCGCCAAAAATTAAAGGGCGTAAATGATTGGATTGGCGAATAAAAGCAAAGCCAACTCCTTTAGGGCCGTGAAATTTGTGGGCGCTCACAGCTGCAAAATCAACCGGAATCTCTTGTAAATCTATATTGTAATGTCCAATAGACTGCACTGTATCACTGTGAAACAAGGCGCCGTATTGTTTACACATGTCAGCAACGCGCTTAAGATCTAGGATATTTCCTATTTCATTATTCACATGCATTAAACTGACCAATGTTTTTTCAGTTGAATCAGCTAAGAGCTTTTCGAGTTGCTCATAATCGACAAAACCGCGTTCATCAAGTTTAACATAATCGGCTTTAATATTATATTTATCTTGTAATTCTTCTATACTATGCCCTACAGCATGGTGTTCTATAGGAGAAGAAATAATGCGTTTAACGCCTAAGTCGCGAACAGCACTGTTTAAAATCAAGTTGTCTGCTTCAGTACCCCCAGAGGTAAAAACAATTTCTTTTGCGGTGACATTAAAGCGCTTAGCAATGTTTTTACGCGCCGTTTCAATAAGAGCTTTTGACGATCGCCCCGGGCTGTGGGTTGATGAAGGGTTTCCAAAATTAGTGCGCATAATTTTAGCCATTTCGTCAATGACTTCATCGCGCATTTGAGTAGTTGCTGCGCTGTCAAAATATACTTGTCTCATTGAGTTATTATTAAGTGTGGTGTGTTTGTTTGTTCTGTAAAAAACAATGTACAACTGTTATAAATTGGTTGTATATTTTTTTAAACAGAGGTAGGCAAAAGTAAGGAAAATAAAAAATCTTTGTACCTTTCGAGCGTTAAAAAACGGCTATTGTAATCTGCTGTCAAACTGATTAATTATGAAAAAAATCGTCTTTTTGTTTCTTATCGCCTTAACCCTAATCAGCTGTGATGATGGTGATCTAATCGTCACTAATTTTAATTTTGATAGTGAAAGTGATTTACAGCTCTGCGATTCAGGCGCTATGAATGTGCTTTATGTAGTCAACAGTGATCCAAGTGAGTCGATTTCTTTTAATTTTGAAGATGATAATTTTACAGGGTATTATCTTGAAGATATTCCAACAGTTACAGACACTATTGCATTGACAGGCACCAATCAATTGATTTATAGAAATTATGATGGTGAACTCAATGGAGCTGCTTACTTTTGTAGTGGTACCCCGCCAATTGAGCCCCATGTTACAAAAGAATACCACAGCTTAGACGGTGGCTATGTTGAGTTAATTACATCTATCACCAATGTCAGCATAGATTCTGTTCAAGGTACCTTTAAACGTACTTTTGAAACCTATGCCATAGCGCACAATATCACGCTTAAAAACAGTGCAAAAGAGGAAGAAATTGTCAGAGAACGTTTGAGTTTTGGTTCTTTTGATCGCTCTGCCACCTTTAACTTAGCCGATTCAACACTTGTTGTCGACTAGTGATTTACAGGTTTTGATAAATGTAAACCTCAGTAGCTCCGCGGCCATACTGACTGTAATCTGCATCATAAAATTTCACCTCGTCATATCTACTTAGCAGGGTTTCGAGTTCCATACGCAGCACACCTCGCCCAACACCGTGAATGAATACCAGACGGCGGATATGATTTTGAATAGCCCAATCCAACTTATTTTTAGCCGTATTGAGCTGCAGATTAAGCATGTCATAATCAGACATAAAGCGCGTAGATTTTGTCAAATTTTCTATGTGTAAATCAACCTCAACTACTGTGTTTTGCATGTGTTTAGCACTTCGCGGTTTAGGGCGTTTTACAGGTTTTGATTTTTGCTGAATAGCCTGCTGTAATGCAGCGCGAGTAATAGAAAAACCTTGCTCTAAAATCAATTCTACTTCCTGAAACTGCATAGGGAATCCATCATCAGTTTCTATCGTGACTTGATGATTTTGAATAGCAGTGATAACGCCTGTAATAGTATCATCTACAACCTCTACTCTATCCCCTATTTTCATTTTCATCGGCATGTGTATCATCTTCTTCTTGAGGGCTATCAGTGCGTTTTGAAGCTCTATACATGCCCATCATCAATAAAATAATCCCAATAATTTTAAACCAAACTGTATCTTGAGGAGGTAATTTTTCGCTTATCCCGGCGGCAAACAGCAACACCAAAGCTCCGCCAAAAATCAATATGGGGGTAATCCATTTCTTCTTCATAGTTTTCACTTTCGCCACAAAAGTAGCACTTTATAAAATTATTTCAGAGCAGTACGTTCAACAATAATTTAATAAAGCTTTAGGAATCGATTAGTTTTTAGCTTACTTTTGGTATTTGATACAGTTATTTTTATGGAGCAGTATATGTTACCCTGTTTAATGAAAACATTTTTTGGTGTTCCCTGCCCGGGATGCGGCGGACAGCGTTCTGTTTTATTTTTGTTACACGGTGATTTTACGGCAGCTTTTTGGATGTATCCGGCTATATACCCTTTACTTTTTTTAGGCGGTATAATTGCAATCAACTATTTTTATCCCTTTAAAAAATCAAGTAATTGGATCACTGCATTGAGTATTATCAGTGTTGCAGCCATACTTATAAACTACGGTTTTGAACTCAATCACCACTTTCATTTTGTATAATCTCTAATTTCTCATCTCATATGGAACAAAGTAAATTAACTAATGCTACCACGTCAATAGTCCTGGGAATTATTTCCTTTATAGCCTGCTGTCTCAGTGCCGGAATAGGTGGAATTATCCTATCAGGAATTGCTTTAATTTTAGCCAATAAAGATCGAAAAAAATACCTAGCAGAACCTGAATTATACTCCAATTACAGTCAAGTTAAGACGGCAAGAGTAATTGCCATTATCGGTTTAATATTAGGTGTTATATCTTTAATTTGGGCTATTATTACTATCGCTTCTGTAGGCGGCTGGGATGCTTATATGCAAAAAATTCAAGAAGCTGTTGAACAAGCGCAAAGCATGCAATAATTTGTAGGCTATTTTAAACTATAAAAGGCGAAGTAGAACTAATCTACTCCGCCTTTATATATTTAAGCTTAATAATATTAAGCCACTTTGTCTTCAAAAGTACTCAAGGTTTCTGTAATGATACGAATACAATCTTTAATTTGAGCTTCGGTAATCACAAGCGGTGGAGCAAATCTTATGATATTTCCATGAGTAGGTTTAGCTAAAAGACCATTGTCTTTTAGAGCTACACAAATATCCCAAGCAGTGCTGCTTTCAGGAGAATCGTTAATGATAATGGCATTGAGTAGTCCTTTTCCGCGTACGGTTTTAACAAGTTTAGAATCTTTGATATAATCATTGAGTTCACTGCGGAACAATTCGCCTAATTTAGCGGCATTTTCAGTAAGTTTTTCATCTTTAACTACCTCTAAAGCTGCAATACCGACGGCTGCAGCAACAGGATTTCCACCAAAAGTAGAGCCGTGTTCACCAGGTTTAATAACATTCATCACTTCATTATTGGCTAAAACTACTGAAAGTGGCACTACCCCACCAGAAATAGCTTTTCCTAGGGTTACCATATCCGGTTTAATGCCTTCGTAATCACTAGCGAGCAACTTGCCTGTACGGCCAATTCCGGTTTGAATTTCATCGGCAATAAAAAGAACGTTGTGTTTTTCGCAAAGTGCTTTCGCTTTTTTCAAATACCCATTTTCAGGCACGTCAACACCCGCTTCTCCCTGAATAGGTTCAACCAAGAAACCTGCTACATTTTTATTTTCGTTTAGTACTTTTTCAAGTGCTTCAACGTCATTATAAGGAATTTCGATAAATCCTGGTGTATAAGGACCGAAGTTGTGTTTAGTCTCTTCAGAAGAACTAAAGGTAATTACCGTAATTGTACGGCCGTGAAAGTTATTGCGTACTACAACAATTTGCGCTTGTCCTGAAGGAATTCCTTTTACCTCATATCCCCATTTTCGACAGATTTTCAGAGCTGTTTCTACAGCTTCAGCTCCAGAGTTCATCGGCAACAATTTATCGTATCCAAAATAGTTGGTTACATACTCTTCAAATTTTCCCAATACATCATTGTAAAAGGCACGAGATGTCAAAGTCAAATTTTCAGCTTGCATCCACAGTGCTTCTAGAATTTTAGGATGGCAATGCCCTTGATTAACAGCTGAATAAGCTGATAAAAAATCGTAATATTTTTTACCTTCAACATCCCACATAAACACCCCGCGTCCTTTTTTAAGAACAACAGGTAGTGGGTGATAATTATGAGCTCCATACTTCTCTTCAAGATCCATTGCCTGTTGAGAAGATGTGATTTCAGTTACTGCCATAGCTTTTGTTTTTTAATTAGATATTAAGTTGTTAAGTTGTTTAAATCTTATTAAGCGAGCTTCAGAGAAGAGCCTATAAGAGTGAATTGGCAATATACGCATACCACAAGAGAATAAAAATGAGTTGAGTGATTAATTTTTAAATGATTAAGGAAATAAATTAAGGCGCAAAGTGAAATGTAATTGTAATGGGTAGTTATTTTCCTGATAAAAGCCTATCTGTTTTTGTTCTCCCATTTATTCCCATAATAAACTAACTCAAGTTTCAGGGTTATTCTACTTCGATCTTTGTTGTTGAACTACTTCGTAGTTCTGTAAGGTACGGTAATCTCAATGCCCCGAGTTATACTCAGGGTTAATCATATTTCAACCATTACATGGTTGGTTATAACTATAAACAGAAGTATGCTTTAATAAGGTCGGAGACCTTTAATGTGATTAACCCTGTACAAACGAAGTGTAGTATAGGGTACGATAGACTTACTCCCACTGAACCCCGAAGGGTGTTCAACATCAAAGGGAGTGCACAAATTATCATTAGTTACAAATTAAGCATGTATCTGATTATCAAGCATATAATATTAAACATCCAAATACACAATCTCCTAATTCCCCATTTATTCCCTTAATAACAGAAAACTGCATACACCAAAAACCTTATTAGCTTAACCTACTTTTCTGGACAAAATGATTACTGAATAAGCGAAAATTCAATAAACCACACTTAGATTGTCATGAATTTTTGAGGTATCGCACTCTTTAACCCTGAGTAATAACGGTATAGAAATATACAATTTAAAAAGCCATAGGATTCTCCCTTCAAATCTGCGTCACACTTAAATTAAGCTAAAAAATAGATGTCAAAATTTATACAAAAAAGCAGCATCCACAGCAATAAGGTTTTATATCCTCTAAAAAAGCTTATTTTTGCCATATGGGTAGACAAAACAGAAGAAGAAAAACCTTCGAAGCTTTAGAAGTTATCGATGCAGGTGCCAAGGGTAAAGCTATTGCTAAAGCTCCTGATGGGCGCGTAATTTTTATTGACAACGCTGTTCCGGGAGATGTTGTTGATGTAGAAACCTACAAAAAACGCAAAGCCTACTTTGAGGGAAAAGCTACGCGTTTTATTCAGTATTCTGACAAACGCACAACTCCTGTTTGTGAGCATTTTGCGTATTGCGGTGGCTGTAAGTGGCAAGACATGGCCTATGAATACCAACTGGAATACAAGCAAAAAGAAGTAGTTAACAACTTAAAGCGATTAGGCAAAATCGAACTTCCGCCTGTCACACCAATTTTAGGCTGCAAAGAAATTTATTTTTACCGCAACAAACTCGAATATTCATTTAGCAACAAACGTTGGTTAACCCCTGAAGAAATTGAGCAAGGTGATGCTATCACCCAAAAAGAAGGTTTGGGTTTTCACGTTCCGGGAATGTGGGATAAAATTTTAGACATCAAAAAATGTCATCTTCAGGCCGACCCAAGTAATGCCATTCGCAATAGCGTTCGCGAATTTGCGCTTCAAAATGGATTGAGCTTTTTTGATCCTCGCGCTCAAGAAGGCTTATTGCGCACCTTGATGATTCGCACTTCTTCTACTCAGCAATTAATGGTATTGATTCAGTTTTATTACGAAGATAAAGCTAAACGTGAATCGCTGTTAAATCACTTAATCGATCAATTTCCTGAACTCACTTCTTTACAATATGTCATCAATGGAAAAGGCAACGACACCATTTATGATCAAGAGGTTATCTGCTATCACGGTGCAGATCACATCATGGAAGAAATGGAAGGTTTGACCTATAAAATTGGCGCCAAATCTTTTTACCAAACCAACTCAGAGCAAGCCTATAATCTTTATAAAGTCGCACGTGAATTTGCCGACATCAGCAAAGACGATGTGGTTTATGACCTCTACACCGGCATTGGCAGTATTGCACAATTTGTAGCCAAACAAGCTCAAAAAGTTGTCGGTATAGAAGCGGTTCCTGAAGCCATTGAAGCAGCCAAGGAAAATGCACAACGCAATCAAATTGACAATTGCACATTTTATGCTGGTGATATGCGCAGAATTTTTACGGATAAATTTATCGCCAAAAATGGCACCCCAAGTATTGTTATTACAGATCCACCGCGCGCCGGTATGCATGAAGATGTCATCAAGCAGTTACTCAAAATACAAGCTAAACGCATTGTGTATGTCAGTTGTAATTCAGCTACCCAAGCACGTGATTTAGCACTGTTAGATTCAAGCTATAAGGTGACTAAAGTGCAACCTGTGGACATGTTTCCTCAAACGCATCACATTGAAAATGTGGTCTGCTTAGAAAAAAGATTATGAAAAAATACAGCCTGTTTATCATAGGGGTTTGCTTACTTTTTATAAGTTGTCAGCACAATGATATCTGTATTGCAGAAGCTCCAACAACACCAAAACTTGTAATCAAGTTTTTTGATAGTGAACATCCTCGCCGCCCAAAAGCGGTTGAGAACTTCAATATCCGCGAGCTCAATTCAACTCCTTTTTATTACGAAAAGCCTATTACTGACACCCTTATTTCCGTCCCTTTACGCACTGACCAACCTGAGACGAGTTATGAATTTGTAATTTTTCAAGATTCTAGCATTTACGCTATAGACACTTTAAAATTTACTTATGACACTCAACAAGTGTTTATCAGCCGTGCTTGTGGATATAGAGATGAATTTACTGATTTTAACACTGTATTTTTAAACAGTACAGGTACTAACAACTGGATTGAAAATATCAATGTTCTAAGACCAAACACCATAAAAGATGAAAAAACAGCTCATTTATATATTTATCACTAGCCTGTTGTTTGGTTTTCCTACTTGGAGTTATGCTCAAGATAAAAATCAAACAGCAAACGATAGTATTGTTTACAACGAACGTTATGGCTTGCGCATCGGCATCGATTTGAGTAAACCCATACGAACAATTATAGATGAGGATTACAGTGGTTTAGAAATTAATGCTGATTATCGCTTTAATGAAAAATTTTTCGCGGCAGGTGAAATAGGTTATGAAAGTTATGATTTTGATGAAAATTATTTTTCTGCCGGCAGCGAAGGAAGCTATATAAAAGTTGGGGTAAACTATAATGCTTATAACAACTGGATAGGGATGCAAAACGAAATTTATGTCGGCATGCGGTATGCGTTTTCTACGTTTTCAGAAAGCTTATACGATTACACGCTTAATAACCGCGATCCTTACTTTCCGCCAAATACAGTGACAGAAGATCAAAAATTTAGCGGCCTAACGGCGCACTGGTTAGAATTACAGCTCGGTATTAAGGCTGAAGTGTTACACAATATTTATTTAGGCATCCATGTTGAACTCAAACGCAGTATATCAGTCAGTCAACCCCCAAATTTTGAAACCCTCTGGATACCGGGATATAACCGTGTATATGATGGCAGTAGCTTTGGTGTAGGTTGGGGATATTCTATTTCTTATATGATTCCTTTTGCTAAAAAGACAAAAAAGGTCAGTCGACAATAATAGCGTATGGACAAATTATATGGTATATATCGGATTAAGAAATAAATTCTAATTGGTATAAGATTCGGTAAACACCACAATCATTTCTAATAAATACAAATACCCCTCACTATCATGTTTAATAGTGAGGGGTATTTGTATTAGCTACTTTTTTAGATTAAGTATATCACACGTTAAAGCGGAAGTGCATAATATCGCCATCTTTAACGACATATTCTTTACCTTCAACGCCAATTTTTCCGGCCTCACGGGCAGCAGATTCGCTTTTATAAGCGATATAGTCATCAAATTTAATCACCTCAGCACGGATAAATCCTTTTTCAAAATCAGTGTGAATAACGCCGGCGGCTTGAGGAGCTGTAGCGCCAATATTTACCGTCCAAGCGCGCACTTCTTTAACGCCGGCAGTAAAGTAAGTTTGCTGATTGAGCAATTTGTAAGCTGTGCGAATCAACTTAGAAGCACCCGGTTCATCAAGTCCTAAATCATCTAAAAACATACGGCGTTCTTCATAATCTTCTAACTCTGCAATATCAGCTTCAATGCCTACGGCAAGAAACATCACTTCAGCATCTTCATCTTTTACTGCTTCACGCACTTGCTCTACATAAGCATTACCAATAACTGCGGCTTGCTCATCAACATTACAGACATACAATACCGGTTTATCGGTCAAGAGTTGAAGCGGTTTAATAAATTCGATTTTATCGTCATCTGAAAACTCAATGCCACGTACAGAAATACCACTTTCTAGGCCTTCTTTGAGTTTGCGCAACAAGCTTTCTTCTTTTTGAGCCGTTTTATCACCTGTGCGTGCCGCGCGTTTAACTTTATCTAGTTTTTTTTCTACAGCTTCAAGATCTTTGAGCTGTAGTTCTATATCTATAGTTTCTTTGTCGCGAATCGGATTGACATTGCCGTCAACATGCACCACATTGTCATCGTCAAAACAGCGCAAGACGTGAATAATAGCATCTGTTTCACGGATATTACCTAAAAATTGATTTCCTAAGCCTTCACCTTTACTGGCGCCTTTCACCAATCCGGCAATATCGACAATTTCAACTGTAGCCGGCACCACGCGTTCAGGGTTAACCAAAGCTTCTAATTGTTGTAATCGCGGATCTGGCACATTGACCACGCCGATGTTAGGTTCAATAGTACAAAAAGGGAAGTTAGCACTTTGTGCGCGTGCATTAGACAAGCAATTAAATAAAGTTGATTTCCCCACATTTGGGAGGCCGACAATTCCTGCTTTCATAGGTATAGTATCATTAAAAGAATTGCAAAGATACAGAGATTTTAGGGTTTCTAATACCGTATGGATAAATTATATAGTCCAATTTCAGCAGCCGTTTCATTGCACTACTAATTTATTACTCACGGTATTGTACCGATACAAATTAAACATCTAATCATTATGGTATAAAACCCAAGGACAGCTTAAAGTTGAAGAATAAAAAACACCCCTAATTGTCTTTAAACAAAGAGGGGTGCTTGATTTATAACAAAGTGTATATTGCTTATTTGCGTTCTGAAGTGCGTTCAGGACGTGGTGATAAAGCTTTTAAAGACACTTTTTCTTTACGTGTTTTAGGGTTAATACCGAAGTATTTAACATCAATAACATCGCCTAGATTGACAACATCTGTTACATTTTCAGTACGTTCCCAAGCTAATTCAGAAATGTGTAATAAGACTTCATTTCCTGGCGCTTCAGTATATTCAACTACTGCACCAAAATCTAAAATCTTAATGACTTTGACTTCGTAGATACTTCCTTTTTCAGGTTTGAAAGTCAAGGCGTCAATACGTTTCATTACCATTTCAATACCTTCAGGGCTAGTACCTAAAATCTCTACGATACCGTTTTCGTTTTCATCTTCATTGATTACGATTTCGGTTTCAGAATCTTTCTGTAACTGTTGGATATTTTTTCCACCAGGACCAATTAAAGCTCCGATAAATTCACCAGGAATTGTACGAGTAATAATTTTAGGTGCGTGAGCTTTAACCCGTTCGTTAGGTGTATTTATAGTATCGGTAATTTTACCTAAGATGTGCAAACGACCATCACGAGCTTGACTCAAAGCATTGCTCATAATTTCATAAGACAAGCCTTTGACTTTAATGTCCATTTGACAAGCGGTGATACCATCAGCAGTACCTGTCACTTTAAAGTCCATATCTCCTAAGTGATCTTCATCGCCTAAGATATCAGAAAGTACGGCATAATCATCAGCTTCGCTGATCAATCCCATAGCGATACCTGAAACTGGTTTTTTCATTTTAATACCGGCATCCATAAGCGCCATAGTTCCGGCACAAACGGTAGCCATAGAAGATGAACCGTTAGATTCTAAAATTTCAGAAACTACGCGAACTGTGTAAGGGCAATCGTCTGGAATCATTTTTTTCAACGCACGTTGTGCCAAATGGCCATGACCGATTTCACGGCGAGAAGTACCGCGAATTGGATAAGCCTCTCCTGTACAGAACGGTGGGAAGTTATAGTGTAAGTAGAACGTTTCTTCTCCTTGGATAGTCGGCAAGTCAATGCGGTTAGCCTCACGAGAAGTTCCTAATGTAGCGGTAGATAAAGATTGAGTTTCACCACGTGTAAACACAGCAGATCCATGCGCTGAAGGCAAGTAATCAACCTCACACCAGATAGGGCGAATTTCAGTAGTTTTACGACCGTCAAGACGCAAGCCTTCTTTAAGGATTACATCGCGAACTGCTTTTTTGTGAACAGCAGAAAAATAGCGAGAAATCATGCCGCCTTTTTCTTCTAGTTCTTCTTCAGAGAATCCGGCTAAAATTTCTTCTTTTACTTTAGCAAAAGCTTCAGTGCGTTCTGCTTTAGAAGTCCCTTGTCTAGCGATATCTTGGCATTTAGCATAAGCAGCTTCAGTAATTTGTTGTTCTAAAGCTTCATCGTTTTCTTCAACTTCGTATTCGCGAGTGGCTTTTTTACCCACAGCTTCAGCCAAACGGCGTTGTGCTTGACATTGCTTTTTAATAGCTTCGTGAGCAAATTTGATAGCTTCCATCATTTCTTCTTCAGAAGCTTCATCCATTTCACCTTCAACCATGGCTACGCTATCTTCAGATGCGCCAACCATCAAGTCGATATCTGCTTTTTCAAGCAATTCACGACCTGGATTGATCATAAATTCACCGTCAACACGAATAACGCGTACTTCAGAGATAGGATATTCAAAAGGAATATCAGACAACTGAATGGCAGTTGAAGCTGCCAACCCAGCGAGTGCATCAGGAAGGACTTCTTCGTCATGAGACATCAATTGAATCATCACTTGTGTATCTTGACGATAATCTTTAGGGAACAATGGGCGTAACACACGGTCAACTAAGCGCATAGTTAAGATTTCCTCATTGCTAGGACGCGCCTCGCGCTTGAGGAATCCACCTGGGAAACGACCTGCAGCAGCGAATTTTTCACGATAATCAACTGTTAACGGGAAAAAAGGCATGCTTGTTTTTTCATAAGCTGAAACAACGGTACAAAGCAGCATAGCTTTGCCCATTTTCACAACCACCGAACCGTGAGCTTGTTTAGCTAACTTTCCGGTTTCAAGAGTAATCTCTCTACCATCGCCTAAGTCGATGGTTTCAGTAAACACTTTTGGAATCATTTTAATTTCTTCAATTAATTAAACAAAAATTTCCGTCTTACCGGACGGTCAGGGTTGTGTTGTGTGGAAAATAGTCCGTGAAGCAGACCAAAAAATAGGGAGCTCACCCTACAAAAATAAAAAAAGGGGCGAAAAACGCCCCTTAATTTTGTTACTTTCTCAAGCCTAATTCTTTAACGATAGTACGGTAACGTTCAATATCTTTCTTTTTAAGATAATCGAGTAAACGACGACGTTTACCTACTAAGGCTACCAAAGAGCGCTCTGAGTTGAAATCTTTTTGATTTCCTTTTAAGTGGCCAGAGATGTGAGCAATACGTTTTGTAAACAAAGCGATTTGTCCTTCTGCTGAACCTGTGTCTTTTGCATCTTTGCCAAATTTGGCAAACATTTGATCTTTTTCTTCTTTTGTAAGATACATGCTAATATTATTTCAATAATTGTTATGTATTTGGCAGACTCTCTACCGAGCGGCAAAGATAGAATTTAATTTTGAGATACATGCATTTAAATCTCTAAATTTAAACTCACTTCTGCTCGTTTAAAAAGCTTGTTACTAATTGATAAAACACTTCAGGTTCTTCAGCGTGCACCCAATGATCGGTTCCTTTAATAATTTCTAATCGACTGTTAGGAAAATGCTGCTCTAACAAACTCTTGTCTTCTAACTGAATATAGTTTGAGTTTTCACCTTTTATAAACAAGGTTGAGCCGTTGTAGCGTTCTTGTTCAGCTATAGCACCACCCACTTGATCTATTTTTTCTTTAATCACAGGAAAATTCATGCGCAATGCCAGTTTACCTTTTTCCTTCCAATAGAGATTTTTTAGCAAAAACTGACGCACACTCCACTCCTCTATATAAGCTTCTAATTTTTCATCAGCCTCACGGCGCGAAGTCAAGTTTTCGTTATACAACATGGTCAAGCCTGCTAAAATTGTTTGGTGGTGAGGCGGATAATATTTAGGAGCTATATCAACCACCACCATGGCTTTAACTAATTCAGGATACTTCACGGCAAAATGCATAGCGGTTTTACCACCCATTGAATGTCCTAATAAGCAAACTTGTTTAAACCCGTGTTCATCACAATAGGCTTTGAGGTCTTCAACCATAAAGTCATAACTAAAATCATCTGAATGAGGACTGCGCCCGTGATTGCGTTGATCAATAAGATGCACTTGAAATCCGAGTGCCGAAAAACGTTTCCCCAGCGTCTTCCAATTATCACCTGTTCCAAATAAACCGTGTAAAATCAAAAAAGGAATCCCTTCTCCTATAATTTTAGAATGTAGCTGCATAGTTTAAGCTTTTAAAATATCGAGGTAACGTTGAATGACAGTTTCAAGTCCGTCGTATAAAGCCTCAGTAATCAAAGCGTGACCTATAGAAACTTCACTAACATGTGGCACATTATCTATAAAATATTTTAGATTGGTCAACGACAAATCATGCCCTGCATTAACCCCTAATCCACAATCAATTGCTACACGTGCACAATGTGCATAAGGCTTAACGGCGTCTGTATTTCCTTTAGCATACTCTGCTGCAAAATGTTCAGTATAGAGTTCAATTCTGTCCGCGCCTATTTCGCTAGCCGCTTTAATCATTTCGGGATCTGGATCTACAAAAATAGAAGTGCGAATACCGGCTGCTTTAAATTTTCTAACAATTCCTACTAGTTGATCGCCATAATCAACGGTGTTCCAACCAGCACTTGAGGTGATCGCATCTTCAGCATCAGGAACCAAAGTAACTTGAGCAGGTTTTGCTTGCAATACCAAATCTACAAAAGAAGGAATAGGATTTCCCTCAATATTAAACTCCGTAGTCACCACCGGTTTCAGATTGCGCACATCATCATAGCGAATATGGCGTTCATCAGGACGTGGATGAACAGTTATACCTTGACCGCCAAAACTTTCAATACGTTTTGCCGCCTCAATTACATCAGGCACATTTCCCCCACGCGCATTACGCAAGGTTGCAATTTTATTTATATTTACACTTAGCTTTGTCATCGCTATAAAATTATTAGTATGAGAGGCAAAAATACAACGCTCAAAAGGGATATTGTGTTATTTTTTGTTTAATTTGTGGAAAAGAAAAGGCCATGACCATTTCAGAAAGCATCATCAACGACATCAGCATTCAGCCTATCACGCAAACGATAAGCGAACTAAAAAACATGTTTAATTTGTTGACCTACTCGCATATTCCCATCGCTAAAGATGGGCAATATATAGGCTGTATTGCCGAATATGACCTGCGGTGCTTTGACGATGATAAGAGTATTGCTAGCTACAGTAACACACTCAGTCCGTTTTATGTGCGCAAAAGCTTTCCATTATTAGATATTTTAAAGGCTTTTGTAAACAATGGCACTAACCTCATGCCTGTTTTAGATGACCAAACCAACACTTATTTGGGATATTTTGAGTTGCACGACGCCATGGCCATTTTAGACAACACGCCTTTTTTTAGTGAAGAAGGCAACTTTATTGTCATTGAAAAAGGTGAACACGATTTTTCGTTTAGTCAAATCAGTCAGATTATAGAGTCAAATGAAGGTCGGCTTTACGGTGCTTACATCAGCGAAATGCGCAATGGCGTAACCCAAATCACCTTAAAGATTAACAACACGCGTCTCAACGAAATTCTACAAACTTTTAGGCGTTATGATTACAAAATAATTAGTGAACACCAAGAAGACTCGTATCTTCGCGATCTCAAAGAACGTTCTGATTATTTGAACAAATATCTTAACATTTAACTTTATGAAAGTTGGTATCTACGGTCAATTTTATCACAAAAATGCAGAAATTTACATTCAGCAATTACTCGATGCGCTTGAAAAACAGGCTATAGATGTATTTATCGAAGAAGATTTTTTAAGAATTATTCAAGAAAATAAAAACATCCAAAACAAGCATTATTCCTTCCCGACTTTTACCGTTTTAGACGCAACTTACGACTTGTTATTCTGCATAGGTGGAGACGGTACTATCTTAAAAAGCATTAATTTTGTCAAAGATCTACCTATTCCTATTGCCGGAATAAACACGGGTAGATTAGGTTTTTTAGCCACCATCCAAAAAGAAGAAATTGAAGCCACGCTTTCTACCATATTAGCCGGAAACTACTGCATTTCTAAACGCGAATTACTCAGCTTAGAAGCCAAATATGAAGGCGAAAATATCAACGGACTTAATTTTGCCTTAAACGATATCGTGATTAACCGAAAAAACACCACTTCAATGATCACGGTTAAAACATGGCTTGACAACAAATATCTAAATGCCTATTGGGCTGACGGTTTAATCATCACTACCGCTACAGGCTCTACCGGTTACTCCATGAGCTGTGGCGGTCCTATTATCACTCCGCAAACCAACGCCATTGCACTCACCCCTATTGCTCCACATAACCTCAACGCTCGCCCTTTAATTATTCCGAGTAACACTAAGCTCACCTTAAAAGTTGGCACAAGAGAAGATGAATTTTTGGTTGCCATGGATTCTAATACAGTTAGTCTTAAAAAAGGGACGGTTTTAACGGTAAAAAAAGCTCCTTTCAGCATCAATTTAGTCATGCTCAATGAAGACAGTTTTATACACACCTTAAGACAAAAACTACTGTGGGGCGAAGATAAACGCAACCAAAAACAATAAATCTGCCCGAAAAGTGTTTAATCAATAACTTATAAAAGCACTTTATAACAAGTGCAAAGAAAACATAATTCCTATATTTGCAAACTTTTAAAACCCTATGCGATACTTAACTGCTGTCCTTGTCATGCTTTTTTGGATGAATTCGTCGCGGGCACAACTCTTTGAAATTGGCCCCTATTTAGGCGGATCAAATTATATTGGAGATGTAGGCTCAACCAACTACATCAACCCAAACAGCTTGGCTTTTGGCGGGATTGCAAAATGGAATCGCAGTTTGCGACACTCGTGGCGGCTATCGGTAATACACACCGAATTAAAAGCTGATGATGCCGATTCAAACCAAGGGCGACGTGTAGAACGCGGTTATTCATTTTCAAATGGACTTACAGAAGTTATGCTGGGAATAGAATTTAATTTTTGGGAATTTGATGTTTTTTCTAGCCGTCCACAAATAGTTCCTTATCTTTCCACCGGAATTGCCGGCATATTCACTCATGAAATGTATGTTGACAAAAATGATGACGGAAAAGAGGGAATTTACACAAAAAAGAATAAATTTGGCTTCGCCTTACCGATGATAATTGGTGTAAAAGGCAAAATAACACGTGATTTGATCCTCGCGGTAGAGATTGGAGCACGTATGAGTTTTTATGATACCTTAGATGGAAGCACCGAACCTTCAGGCTACAATCCTGAAGAACACGGGGTTGAAAAATATCCGTCTTTTGGTAATCAAAACACAAATGATTGGTATATGTTTACAGGGGTGACATTAACCTACACCTTTGGGCATAACCCATGTTATGATACATTTTAAATGAGTGAGATTACCCAAATAAATCCTGATCGATTACCTAAACATATTGCTGTCATAATGGATGGCAATGGGCGTTGGGCAAAATCACAAGGTTTAAAACGCGTTTTAGGACACAGACGTGGCACCAAAGCGGTTAGAGATACTGTTGAAGCCTGTGCAGAACTAGGCATCAACACCCTTACCCTCTATGCTTTTTCAACCGAAAACTGGAATCGCCCTAAACTAGAGGTTAAAACCCTGATGGAGTTATTAGTATCGTCTTTAAAAAAGGAATTGTCCTTGATGCAAAAAAATGATATTAGATTATTAGCCATAGGTTGTCTTGACAAACTCCCTAATTCTGTACGCAAAGAACTACAAGAGGTTATTGACAAAACTGCCAACAACACACGTATGAATTTGGTTTTAGCCCTGAGCTATGGCTCCCGTGAAGAATTAACTCACAGCACAAAAGCCATTTGCCAAGCCGTGCAAGAAGGCAAAATAAACATTGATGACATTGATGAGCAATGCATTCAAAACCATTTATACACTCATAACCTCCCTGATGTTGATTTATTAATTCGCACTAGTGGAGAAGAACGCATAAGCAACTTTTTGTTGTGGCAAATTGCCTATGCTGAATTATATTTTACTAAAATTTTATGGCCTGATTTTAGACGTGAGCATCTCTATGATGCCCTTGTAAACTATCAGTCAAGAGAAAGACGATTTGGAAAAACTAGCGAACAACTTTAATAGTCGTATGTACAAAAAACTTTTATTACTTTTTACGGTTTGTTTTTTAACCTTAGGGTACACACTTAACGCACAAGACATTGCTATTGGCGATGCAAAAGAATATACAATTGGTGGAATTGATGTTATAGGAACCACTAATTATAACGAGCAAACTGTAATTGCTTTCACCGGATTGCACAAAGGCGATAAAGTCTATATCCCCGGCGATAAGATTAGTGCAGTTATAAAAAAATTATGGGACTTAGGACTCTTTAGTGACATCAACTTTTATGTCACCAATATTGTAGGCGACAAAGTATACCTCCAACTAGAGATTATAGAGGTTCCTGAGTTAAACAAAGTGGTTATCAACGGTCTTAAAAAGAAAAAGGACATCAAAGAAATTATTGATGAAAACGAACTTAAGGCTGGTAAGAAGGTTACTGAAAACCTCATCGCTAATACCCGCAAGCATATTCGCGACTCCTATGCTGAAGATGGCTACCTCAACGCTAAAGTAAAAGTTAAAACCATAACCGTAAAAGACACCACTGACAACAAAGTTAAAAAGGTTAATTTGGTTTTAAATATTGATCGCGGCGAAAAAGTCAAAATCGATTATATTAAGGTTGCTGGTAATGAAGTCTTGAGCGACGCAAAAATTCGTCGCCAGATGAAAACTAAACGCAAAAGTTTCTTTAGATTCTGGAAACGTTCAAAGTTCATAAAATCTCAATATACCGAAGACAAACAAAGTATAATCGACGAGTATAAATCAATAGGTTACCGCGATGCGCGCATAGTTTCTGACACCTTGCTTGTTGAGGATGACAAAACAGTAGCTTTAAAATTACAAGTTGAAGAAGGCGATAAATATTATTTTGGAAATATTGATTTCATTGGTAACAATGTCTATTCAGACCGCCAGTTAGCCCAAATCTTAAAAATCCAAAAAGGAGACACTTACAACGGTGTCTTACTAGAAAAACGCATTGCTGACAACACCAAACCCGATGCCAATGATTTGACCAATTTATACCAAAACAACGGGTATTTATTTTCTCAAATCAACACTGTAGAGACCAAAGTTTACAACGACACCATCGATTTTGAAATTCGCATTCACGAAGGTAAAATTGCACATTTCAACAACATTTACGTCACCGGTAATGACCGTACCAACGATCATGTTATTTATCGCAACCTCAGAACACGTCCAGGTCAACAATACAGCAAATCTGATGTGATGCGCTCTATTCGTGAACTCGGTCAATTAGGATTCTTCGACCCTGCAAAATTGCAACCTGAGTTTGAAAACGTAAATCCTGTTGATGGAACTTTAGATTTGCACTATAAAGTATTTGAAGTTGGATCCAGCCAAATCGAACTACAAGGTGGCTACGGTGGTGGCGGTTTTGTAGGAACTTTAGGCTTATCATTCAACAACTTCTCTATTAAAAATATTTTCAATGGAGATGCTTACCACCCCCTACCAATGGGTGATGGCCAACAATTGTCATTACGCGCACAAGCTTCAACGTTTTATCAAACTTATAGTATTTCATTTTCTGAACCTTGGTTAGGTGGTAAAAAACCAATTCGTTTAACCACATCCTTCTCACATACTATCCAGCATTATTATGACTATTACACTCGTGAAACTGACCGTAGTCGTAGTTTCTTAATTACTGGTGGTTCAGTAGGATTAGCAAAACGTTTAGAATGGCCAGATGATTATTTCACTTTATCAGCAGCATTGAGTTTCATGCATTATGACATGAAAAACTACAACATCGGATTATTCCGCTTTCCTAATGGAACAGCTAACAACTTAGCGCTTACATTAGCTTTGAGTCGTGATAATACCTACACCAACCCAATTTATCCAATGGGTGGATCTAAATTTAGCATCACTGCTAAACTAACGCCTCCTTATTCATTATTTGATGGTGTAGATTATGCTAATTTAGAAAATGATCCTGCTTACCAAAAAGTGAATGGTGATCCTGATTATACTAAAATCGACCAGAAACGCTACCGTTGGTTAGAGTACTACAAACTCAAATTTAAAGGCGACTGGTACAACAAACTTTTTGACAAACTCGTTTTGCGCACCAATATTGAATACGGTTTCTTAGGCGCCTACAACTCAGCTCGAGGCATTCCTCCTTTTGAACGTTTTTATGTTGGTGGTGATGGATTAGGAACCTATGCTCTAGACGGACGTGAAAATATCAGATTACGCGGTTATCCAAACCAATCTATTGTTCCTGTTAATCGTGATTACTCAACAGGAATCACAAGAAATGATGGAGCAACTATCTACCAAAAATACTCACTTGAGTTACGTTACCCAATTACACTTAAACCACAAGCCTCAATTTATGTTTTATCCTTTGCTGAAGGTGGAGCTGCATTTGATAGTTTTGATGACTTTGATCCTTTTCAATTGCAACGTTCAGCAGGATTTGGTGTTCGCATATTCATGCCACAATTCGGACTATTAGGAATTGACTTTGGCTATGGATTTGACCCAATCCCAGGCACCAATGACAACAGCCCTAACGGTTGGGAAACACACTTTATCATTGGACAAAACTTTTAATTGGCACGATTTTTTCTATAAAAACTTAGCTTATGAAAACCAAACTGACCATAATAGCCTTTATTTTGTTAAGCTGCGTAAGCGTTCAAGCGCAACGTCAGCTAAGAGTAGGCTATATAGACATGAATTATATTCTTGAACAGTTGCCTAGTTATCAAGAAGCTAATGCCATGCTCGACCAAAAAGCGTTAAAATGGAAAGGTGAAATTGCTTTAAAACGCAAGCAAATTGACAATTTAAAGGAAGAATTAGAAAATGAACGTCCTTTGTTAACGCAAGATTTAATTGATGAACGTCAAGATGAAATCACATATTTACAAAAACAACTTGTCGCTTATCAACAAGAACGCTTTGGACCACAAGGAGATTTAGTAGCACAACGCCGTCAAATCGTTCAGCCTATACAAGATCAAGTTTTTAATGCCATTCAAGAAATTGGATTAAAACGCGAATACGATTTTATATTTGATGGATCTGCAGATGCACTAATGCTATTTGCAGCTGAACGTCATGATATTAGTGATCGCGTACTGCAAGCTATAACACGTACTGCCGATAAAGTAGCTCGTCAAGAAGAACAACAATCACGAAAAGAAGCTGCTGAAAACATTGAAGAAAAACCTTACAAATCAGTAAGCCAAGCGCGCAAAGACGACGAAGAAGAAGCAACTCGAGAAGCCAAAATTCAAGCTAAACAAGAAGCACGTCAAGCCATAATTGATAAACGTGAACACACACGCGATTCAATTCGGGCTGTACGTCAAGCAAAATATGAAGCCGATCGCGCCCAAGCTGCAGAAAAACGTCAAGCTCGTCGCGACGCTATAGAAAATGCGCGTCAAACTGATGTAAACAACCAAGCCGAAGCTCCAACAGCCACTCAAGCTGAAACTTCAACTAACAGCGCTACAAACAATCAAACGGATCGCGAAGCCCGCCGTGCTAAATTACTTCAAGAACGTCAAGAACGTCGTGACTCCATTAAGCAAGCGCGTCAAGCTTTATTAAAAGAACGTCAAGAAAAACGCGATTCAATAATAAAAGCGCGAGAAAAAGCGCGAGAAACTCGAGAATAAGGCTTATTTTAGCCCCCACTTAAAAATTAGAAACAAATCTATTTAACTATTTAACTCTTAACTCTGTAATTATGAAACATTTGAAAATCGTTCTTATAGCTTTGATCACCTTAGGGTCAATGAATTTTGCTCAAGCACAAAGTAAGGTTGCTCACATCGATACTCAAAAATTAATCGAGGCATTACCTGGTTTTCAATCTGCTCAATCACAAATTGAGAAACTTGAAAGTTCATACAAATCCCAAATTCAAGATATGTATAAAGAGCTTCAAGAAAAAACCAAAAAATACGATGCTGAAGCTAAATCACAAACTGATTTAATAAATCAACAACGTATGCAAGAGGTTTCTGATGCGCAACAACGCATTGTGAAATTTCAAAAAAATGCACAAAACCAATTGGCACAAAAACAACAAGAGCTCGTACAACCGCTTTTAGATAAAGTACAAAAAGCAATCAAAAAAGTGGCCGAAGCTAAAGGTTATGACTACGTACTCAATTCAACTCCTGGAGCCGGCGTAATTGTAGCTGACGGTTATAACTTGATGCCTGATGTTAAAAAAGAATTAGGAGTTCAATAATCACTCTTTTTTTTTTCATATTTTTAAAGCACCCTTTTTACAGGGTGCTTTTATATTTTAAACCATCTGCAATGCTAGCATCTCAACCCATAGGAATTTTTGACTCAGGAATAGGAGGCACTTCAATATTTAAAGAAATACACGATTTGATGCCACTAGAAAAAACAATCTATTTAGCAGATAGTTTACACGCTCCCTATGGCACTAAATCAAAATCAGCCATCATAGACCTGTGTTATAAAAACACACAATATTTATTAGCACGTGGGTGTAAGATTATTGTTGTAGCCTGTAATACGGCAACAACCAACGCCATCACTGAGCTAAGAGCCAACTTCCCTATTCCTTTTATAGGTATTGAGCCTGCCATAAAACCTGCTGCTCTGCGATCAACCAAAAAACGCATAGGTATATTAGCCACTAAAGGCACTTTATCCAGTCAATTATTTGCCAAAACGGCAAAGCGTTATACCCAAGACATCGAAAAAATTGAGGTTGAAGGCAAGGGCTTAGTCAAAGCCATTGAATCAGGCAACTTGAATAGCCCTGAGACATTTGAGTTACTCAAGAACGTCATTACCCCTATTTTAAAAGCAGATATCGATTATTTAGTGCTAGGTTGCACACATTACCCCTATCTCATTCCCTTACTTAAACAATTGCTTCCTGAGCATGTAAAAATAATAGATTCAGGTGCTGCAGTAGCTAAGCAAACGCAAACTGTATTACTACAACAAAATTTGTTAGCACAAACACCACAAGGGCAGTGTGAATTTTACAGCAATAAAAATCCCCGAATACTTAAGCAGTTTATCCGGGGAGATGAGTTTATAATCGATTATTTAGATTTTTAAAAATAATTTACTGCAGGACAATCACAGTGGTAACGCTGATCAACTTTACCGAAGTTATAGCCTAAGGTGATTTGGTGGTAACCTGTATTATCCATAACTACAGAATTAGCTTGATAACTATAGGTATAAGCAAAGAGGAAATTTTTATAAGTTACTCCTAAGAAAGGCGTGACATATTGTAATTTTTGACTACTCACAGTGGCAGTTCCGCTTTCGTTAAACTCGGCACCATTAAAGCTACGTCTATAAGAAAGACCACCCCAAAGCTGTCCCCAATCGAAGTTGTAATACACTTTTGCATTAATATCCCCTATAGTTTCAGAGGTCACTTCTTTGTATTGCAGCATTACAGAAGGCTCAAACAACCAGTTTGAATAACGTGGAGAAAAGGTATAGCCCAAAGAAAACAAATATTGACGTTGATTATCGGTTTCTAAATTAGAAGAAAAGATATCGCGTTTTTGAGGGATAATATTCTTTACCGTAGCATGAGCAAAGAAATTGAGGTAAAAGTAAGACACCCCAAAATCAACATTGAGATAAGAATCTTTTTGTTCGATTCCTGCAATAATAGGATCAGAAGGTTGCCCAGGTCCTATGAGGTCCGTTTCATCTAAGCGTTCCTGCATAATTCCAAGACTCAACCCAAAGGAAAGTTGGTTTAAGTCTATCTGATCACGAGAAAACATGATGTGATATGCAAAAGTTCCATAAAAACCTTGTTGTGAAAAGCGTCCATTACTATCTTTATACAAAATTCCACCAATGCCAATTCGCTCCCCTACTCTACCGTTTGCACTTAAGGTCATCAAGTTAGGTGCATCATCAACATTAAACCACTGCGTTCTTCCGGTAAGTCTTATTTTGGCTTGCTGTGCGGCACCAGCCATTGAAGGATGAATCAGATAAAGGTTATCTGTCAAATAATCTGAATATACCGGAATTCCACGCTCCTGAGCCATCGTCAGAACCGGCGAAACCAGCAGGATTAAAAAGAATAAGAATTTATTAATTTTCATATAATGAAGATGTAAATGCTTTATTAATATCGATTTTTACCAATTAACCTTATTTTAACAACGTAATTAAAATAAAATATTGCAATAAAAACAAAATAAAAATCAAGTAATCTCTATTTTGAGCCGTAAATATATTGAATTCATCGTATATCTTTTAATATTTTTGTTTAAAATTTTTTTCACATGTCTAAAATAACCATAAATACTGAACTTACAGAACATAAATCAATCTTAAAATTCAATAGTAATCACTTCTTAGTCAATAACGAAACTTTCACATTTAACACTAAAGAAGAAGCTGAATGTTCTCCGTTGGCACAAGCCTTATTTGCATACGCATTTGTCAACACTGTATATATTTCGCAAAATTTTATTGCCATTAAAATTGATGAAGACGAAGATTGGGCTGGGTTAGAAAATCAGTTTACAGAGCAGATTGAGGTTTATTTAAATTCAGAAAAACCTTTATTGACAGCAGAAGCTAAAGGGAAAAAATTTCCGATTAACCTCTATACCGAAATGACACCTAGCGTGGGGGCACTTAAATTTGTTTGTAATAAAAAGTTAGTGATAAATCCAGTTGTTTTTAAATACAACGAAGATAGTAGCACGTGTGCATTAGCTCAAGAGTTGTTTAAGTTTGACTATGTCAAGCGCATTAGCATTGCTAAAAACTACTTAGAAATCACTAAAGGAGGGCGTGTAGAATGGTTTGAAGTATCAAGTGAGTTGAGAGAGTTCATCCGCTCATACCTTCAATCAAGAGAGCCAGTAGTCAATGAAGAGTACAGCTATTTATAAAAATCTTTTCAGTCTATAAAAGTAACTATTCAGCAAGCAGGTGGAATCATCTCTTTTGGAGACGTGAAGAGCGTGGGAGAAGTTTTATTTATTACAAACATTGGATTTCACTGAGTTCTGATCTATTTTTTAAAAATCAATTGGAAGCGTAATTCTACGGGATAAAAATAAGGCACCTCCCGAAATGTGATATTTCTCCTAAAAAGAGTTTACGATTTTAAGGTGGATTTGAATAAACTCTGTAGGAGTTTAATGTGATTAACCCATAGCAAACCTAGTGTAGCTATGGGCTAAAAGCAAACAACGCACGAACCCCGGAGTGGGTTCAATATCAGTTTTTCAAAACAGCTGGATAGTTACCTATAAAATAGCAAAGCCGATAATCAATTGATTATCGGCTTTGCTTATATATCAAACATTAAGTTATACCAATTAGAATTATTTTTTAGTCCGATTTATAATATTTTTTGTAGGCATAATACCGTGGGTCATAAATTACTAGTACAATGAGACAAAGTCGAAATTGGATGGACTAGTAATTTATACGGTATTACGGCACAGCTTATAGACGCTCGCGTTTAGCTTCTGAATGGAAATCTTTAAACAGGTGTAGGAGATCCATAGTTGAAGTAATCAAGTCTTTTGATTCTAGTAATAATCCAAAGTATAATTTGGTATTTTTACGACTAGTTTCGGTTGTACGAATACGTTTAATCTGCTTTTGTATCAACTCTGAAACATCTTCTAACAAGAATGAGCGGTTGTTGATAATTCGATCAATGTTAGCAAAATTACGTGTTTCAAAAGTTTTAATGATACTGTCAAATAACAAGGTCATTTCCCTACTCATTTTCTTCAAGTCACGAATCTGATTAAATTTCAAATTCTTGTGGTTATTGTTGACATGTGAGTAGCTAGCATCTGTAATTTCACCTACTGATTCAACCATGTGCTCTAAATAATCTAAGAACAAGATATAGAATTTACTCGCTTCAACAGAATCTTCTTCCATAGATTGAATCAAGTTAAAGACATTATCTTTGAGTTCTTCAACCTCATCACTGAGTTTTTTAAACTTTTTCTTGTCTTTTTTCAATTTGCTCAAATCGTGATAACCGAGATGGTCAACCGTTTTAGCAAAACGATTGTTGATTCCTTTAATAACCTCTGCAATATTATCAGAGGTTTCAACTGTAATCTCATTAATCGATTTAATATCCTGACGATTAAAGCGTTTAGATTCTTTTTCTGTTTTAGTTTTGCGTTTATGCACAATAGCACTACGGATAACAATAGCAAAGGCAAAAGCACTTAAAAGAATTGTTGCTGTAATACCACCAAACCATAAAATGATAGCTAATACAGCAGCTGCCAAGAATGCGCCAATAGCTGTCACAAACCAACCACCAATAACATTGAGCACACCAGCTACACGATATACAGCACTTTCACGATCCCAAGCACGGTCAGCTAAGGATGTACCCATAGCTACCATAAATGTCACATAAGTAGTTGACAGAGGTAATTGATAACTTGTACCGATTGAGATAAGAATACTCGCTGTAACCAAGTTGACAGATGCTCTCACCATGTCAAACATCGGGGCATCAATGCGTTTATCTTTTAAAACATCATCGTCTTTTTTAAACTTACCTTCAATTTTTCGGCTTATTGAGTTTGGAATCAAGGCTCCTGCCGCTTGGCTAGCAATAATTGAATAGCGCACCAATTTACGAGAGAGGTAATTCGGTTCAAATTTTTCTTTTCCTTCACTTTGGCGTGATAAGTTGAGTTCAGTATCCATGACGTGGCGTGCTTTTTTAGAAAACCACAAAGCCAACACCATAATTACACCAGTAATTAACAGTAAATAAGTTGATGTTTCTACTTCTCCTGCTAAAGCCGTCATCAAAAATTGTCCCGGTTCTACACCGCTAACTATCCAAAATTCAAAAGATTGCCAAGCTGCAATAGGCACTCCGATAAAGTTGACTAAGTCATTACCTGCAAAAGCCAATGCCAAAGCAAAAGTACCTACCCCAATAATAACTTTAAGAATATTCACTTTAAAGAAGCTCATCAATACTTGAGCCAACAAAGCCCAAAAGGCAAAGCTTCCTAAAATAATCCACAAGGTGTTATTGCTCATAAAATCTTTAGTAGACTTAGAGATAAAAGGCATATCTTTCATTCCTTTTAAAACGATAAAGAAAGTAATAGCAGTTAACGCTATGCCGCCAAAGATTGCTCCAAAATATTTGAGCTTCTTTTCATATCGGAAACTAAAAATTAAGCGAGAGATATATTGCACTACAATACCCACTGTAAAGGCGAATATGACCGATAGGAAAATAGCTACAATAATCATAAGTGCTTTATCGGTGTTGATGTAATTCCAAACTGCTCCTAAATCGCTATTGGTTTCAAAAATTTTCAAACAAGCCACTGCTACACTAGCCCCTAGCAAGTCAAAAACAATTGATACAGTTGTTGAAGTAGGCATTCCGACGGAGTTAAAGAAATCGAGCAGCAGCACATCGGCTATCATCACCGCCACAAAGACAATCATTATTTCATTAAAATAAAACTCGTCCGGATTAAAAATTCCTTTTCGAGCGACTTCCATCATTCCGCTAGAAAAAATAGCCCCCAAGAAGATACCAATACTAGCAATAATTAAAATTGTGCGTAATGACATGGCTTTAGAGCCTACTGCGGAGTTTAAGAAGTTTACTGCATCATTACTAACCCCTACAACTAAGTCAGTTATGGCTAAACCGACTAAGATTGCTAATGTGATAATATAAATTGTTTCCATAATTGAATTTAATGCGGTACAAAAATCTAAATATGATTCCTTTTTTTTAGCAATCTGATGTTATCAAAATATTAAGGATGTTAACTGAGCTTTTTTAGCAGCCTTATGCAGTAACATATAGATTTACAAGACCTTATAAAGTTATACACTTTTTTACAAACCACACAAAAAAAGCCAAACTAAACAGAATCCTGTCTAATTTGGCTTTTAATACCGTATGGACAAGTTATATAGTCCAATTTCGACAGCAGTCTCATTGTACTATTAATTTGTTACTCACGGCATTATACCTACAAAAAATAGTATAAATCGGGATAAAAAATAATTCTAATTGGTATAAAATGCGTTTAAAAAAAGATTTAGAGCTTGTATTTAGCTTCGTCATAAAAAGAATCAAACAAGGCTAACAAACGCATTGTAGCGTGCAATAAATCTTTGGTTTCTAATAAAAGTCCGAAATATAATTTAGTATTTTTCCGACTTTCATCTGTGTTTCTGATGCGTTTCACCTGTTTTTGAATCAGCTCTGAAATATCATCTTGTAATTTAGAGTGTTTTTGGATAACAGGATTAATACGGCCAAAGTCTCTTTCAGTAAACACTTTAATAGTATCATCAAAAAGCACATTCATTTCGCGTCCCATTTTTTTCAAATCTCTAATCTGATTAAATTTCAGATTTTTATGATTGTTGTTGACGTGTGTATAGCTCGATTGTGCCATATTCCCTACAGCCTCAACCATGTGTTCTAAGTAATCTAAAAAGAGAATATAAAACTCACTAGCTTTTACAGAATCTTCATCTAATGATTTAATCAATGTAAACACATTATCTTTTAGCAATTCTAATTCATCTTCAATTTTCTTGTATTTTTTTCTATCTTTTTTGAGTTTACTCAAATCTTGATAGCCTAAATGATCTACAATTTTGTCAAAACGATTATCAATATCACCAATAACTCTTGAAACGTGTTCTGCTGTTTCATTAGTAATTTCATTAATTGTAATAATATCGTTTTGATTAAAAAGGCGTTGTGCTTGTTCAGCTTTCGTTTTACGGGCGTGCAAAACAGCACTTCTCACCAATACACCAATAGCCAAAAGCGATAATAAAACAGTCGCATAGATACCGCCAAACCACAATGCTACGGCAAATACTACAGCCCCAAAAAATGCCGCAAAAGCGGTGACAAACCAACCGCCAATAACATTTAAAACTCCGGCAACTCTAAACACAGCGCTTTCGCGATCCCAAGCGCGGTCAGAAAGTGAAGTACCCATAGCCACCATAAAAGTTACATAAGTTGTTGATAACGGCAGTTTCATATTTGTTCCTATCGAAATTAATATAGCCGCAACAACAAGATTGACGGAAGCTCTCACCTTATCAAATGCAGGAGCATCAATGCGTTTATCATTGAGCATTTCGTCCGTTTTTTGAAACTTAGCCTCTAGTTTTAGCCTTGTCTTTTCAGGTAATAATACGCCTGCTGCATTAATAAAGAAAAGTGAATAGCGCACTATTGATCGTGAAGCTCTAGTAGATTTAAATTTCTCTTTGCCATCATCACTTTGTCGTGATAAGTTGACTCCTGTTTCAATAACTGTTCTGGCTTTTTTAGAAAACCACAAGGTTAGCACCATCAAGATACCGGCTATAAATAAATAAATTGTAGAGGTATGTGGCGCCGGTTGAGCCAGTCCATCCATTATAAAATTTTCCGGAGTCACACCTGTATTGAGATAAGCTTCGTGCCATAAGTTATACCCGTCTAAGGAAGCTAAAGGCACCCCAATAAAGTTGACTAAATCATTACCAGCGAAGGCTAGTGCCAATGAAAAAGTACCCACTAAAATGATAATGCGCAATATATCGCGTTTAATCACTTGTATAATCACTTGTGAAACAATAGTCCAAAATATTAACAAGCCTGCTATAATTAAGAAAGTATGTGTGTTTTGAAACTGTTTAACCTCATCAGGAACAAACGAGAGGTTTCCTAATCCATTTACTAAAATAAAATAAGTTAATGCCGTGAGTGAAACACCACCAAATACTCCTCCTACATAACGCATTTTTTTAGCGTAATGAAAGGTAAATATTAATCGTGACAGATATTGAATAATAGCACCTAGCGTAAAAGCTATTCCAACAGACAAGAAGATTCCGGCAATAATTTCAAACACTTTTGATGTGTTTAAATAAGCCATAAAATCGTCATAAGAAATTTCTTTAAAATAGGTTTTTATAAACACCAAACAAGCGGCAGCCCCTAACAACTCAAACACAATAGAAACTGAAGTTGAAGTTGGCAAACCTAAGGTATTAAAGAAGTCAAGCAAGAGTATATTGGCCAACATAACAGCCATATAAATAATCATAACATCCTTAAAGCTAAAGAATTCAGGGTGAAATATGCCGCTTCTAGGAATTTCCATCATTCCTGTTGAAAAAACAGCACCAATGATAACTCCAATACTAGCCACTGTAAAAATGGTTCGCAAAGAAGCTGCCTTTGATCCAAAAGCAGAGGTTAAAAAGTTTACCGCGTCATTACTCACGCCGGTTACCAAGCCTACAATTGACAATCCCATAAGAATCGTCAACATGATGATATAAATAGTTTCCATAGATTGATTTACAGGAGAGCAAAAATACAAAGAAGCTGAGGTTTTAAAAAAAATCTCAGCTTCTAATTATTCCTTAAAATACTATTTTTACAACTAGCTAGCTTATACTAACCTCTAAGAGCTGTGCATTTTTGCCTTCTAATTTGGCGTGTTTTATACAAGCAGGTAACAATAAGCTGTCGCCTTTTTTAAGCAGCTCAGTAGTCCCATTACTCTCAACAGTTGCTTCTCCTTCTACGCACATATACACCACAAAAGAATCGCGCTGCGTGTAATCACAGTCTACAAGACCCGAGAGATTGAGTTTTTGAGTTTTGAAATATTTGTTTTCTACAAGGTTTTCAAATCTATTCACTTCAGATGAATAATTTACTTTAAACTCATCAAAATCAAAATCTATAGCGTCAACAGCCAATTCAGTATGTAACTCTCGTCCTTGACCGTTTTTATCTTTTCTATTCCAGTCAAAAACACGGTAAGTGATATCAGAACTTTGTTGAATTTCGGCTAGCAAAACCCCTTCACCAATGGCGTGAACAAGTCCTGTTTTGATAAAAAATACATCCCCTGTTTTAACAGGTTCATAATTCATGATATCTTGAAGGGTTTCATTTTCTAAATGTTTTATATAGTCAGCTTGAGTAGTCCCCTTGTGAAAGCCAACATATAATCCAGCCCCTTCGTCAGCTTGCATCACATACCACATCTCTGTTTTTCCAAAAGAATTGTGGCGTTGCATAGCCAACTTATCATCAGGATGTAATTGCAAGGATAAATTTTCTTTGGCATCAATAAATTTAAACAACAATGGATATTGATCTCCAAAACGTTCTTTAACGGTCTTACCGAGAAAATCTTCATCGTATTCAGCAATTAAATCAGTTAAAGATTTTCCGGCTAATTCGCCATTAGTCACTACGGACACACTTTCCGGCACAGCGCTAATTTCCCAACTTTCACCAGTTTGCGGTGAAGAAATAGACTTATTCAAAACCGTTTTCAGCTTATCGCCACCCCAAATTTTTTCTTTTAAAATGGGTTCAAATCTTAAAGGATATAAGGTTTTATTGCTCATGATATAATTGTTTTACTGCTTCTAAAGCTTTTTGTGTATGATTAGCGGCTTTTAATTGGCGCCACTTAAATTGTAATTTGCCCGAAGTATCAAAGATAAAGGTTTCACGCCCCGGAATGAGTCCAAGTAGATGTTTTTTAACACCAAACTGCTCGGCTAAAATTCCGTCACGATCTGAGAGTAAAGGGAATTTTAAGTTGTATTTTGCTATGAATTGCGCGTGTTTTTCAGGAGAATCGGCACTAACACCCACAATCACAGTATTGTATTTTGCAAACTCTTGTAAGTGTTCATTAAACGAACACGCCTCTTTGGTACAACCAGGCGTAAAATCTTTAGGATAAAAATAGACCACTAATAGTTTTCCCTGCCTGTAATCATGAGATTCAAAAATTTCACCGTTAAAATCTGTCAGCACAAAATCAGATATATAGGTTCCTATTTCCACAAATCACTCAAGCTATAAATTGGGCGTACTTTTCAAAAATAATTTTAAACCAAGCCGTATAGTTTTCAGGATGTTGTTTTAAATCTTTTTTAAGTTCATCCATCTCTATCCACTTCCAGTCGGCCACTTCATCAGGATTAATATTGGGTTCTCCCTCAAAAGTACCAATTAAGATATGATCAAATTCATGTTCGGTAAGCCCATTATCAAACGGAGCTTTATAGATAAAAGAAGTAGTTTCTTTTAAACTGGTTTGAAATCCCATTTCTTCCTGTAGTCGGCGTATTCCGGCTTCAATAACGGTTTCGCCTTCACGCGGATGGCTACAGCAGGTGTTTGTCCACAATCCGGGAGAATGGTATTTTTTAGCGGCGCGTTGTTGAATCATCACCTCTCCTTTTGCGTTAAATACAAACACAGAAAAAGCGCGATGAAGCAATGCTTTGCGATGTGCCTCAATTTTTTCCATCAATCCGATTTGCTCATCGTTTTCATTAACTAAAATTACTTTTTCTATTGCCATAATCAGTTTTTTTGAATCAGTAGATATCTGCTACAATTTAATATTTTTAATCAATTCGCAAAAAATAGGAATCATTTTTGACTCTGCCGTCTCAGCCGCCTTCATAATTTCTCCAATTTTAACCGGTTTGAGATGATCAGGATCACACAAATCTGTCAACACTGAAACTGCCACCACAGGAATATGCATTTGATTGGCGACAATCACCTCCGGTACAGTGCTCATCCCTACCGCATCAGCGCCAATAATTTTTAAATAGCGATATTCAGCTCGGGTTTCTAATTGAGGTCCTATAACTGCGGCATACACTCCTTGATGTAAGGTTACTTTATGAGTCTTAGCATATTCAATCAGTTTTTGACGCATTAACAAATCATAAGGGCAACTCATATCCACAAAGCGTTCACCGTAATCTGTAGCGCCTTTAAAGGCTAAAGGAGATCCGCCTTGCAAATTAATGTGGTCGTCAATCAACATCAAATCACCTATTTTATAATTGAGATTAATAGCCCCTGCAGCATTAGAGACTAATAGGCGTTTAATACCCAATTTAGCCATGATGCGCACAGGAAAACTGACATCTTTGAAGTTATAGCCTTCATATAAATGAAAGCGGCCTTGCATGATAATTAGTTTTTTACCTTCCAGCTCACCATAAATCAAAAAACCACGATGAAACTCAACTGTAGCAGTGGGAAAATTAGGGATATGATTATAGCTTACCCGTTCAATTATATCAACTTGATCTAGGAGTTTTCCTAAGCCTGTTCCTAAGATAATTCCTATTTCAGGGCTCTCAAATCCGCGTTTTTTTAAAAATTGAACCGATTCTTCTACGCTATTCATAAGTAGTAGTTGATCATTTAAAGGTAAACATTTATAGATTTAGCACAACATCTATTGCCATTGTAGGGTTTCCATAATCTTTTCTACATCCTGCTTTAAATATTGAGCTGCAGGATAAATAGAATCATAATTGGGCTCCAGTCTAAAATATACTGAACCTGTTATAAAATTAGCTACACTATCGGTGAGATAAAACTGCACTTGTGATGCTGCATTTCCCGTCACCTCATACAGCATTCCGTAGGTATTGTGCTGAGTATTGGTATACGCATTACCTATAATTTGATCAGCTTTTATGGTGTGTTTTAGCGGTAAGTTTTGCGCGTCTTCTAAGAGTTTCTTTAAGTTATCAACAACCGGTTCATAAGTGATATAAATGGTTCCTTTCATTTCAGGATAATTAATATCAACATTAGTAGGCTTGTGCTTAAAAGACGATAAAACACGAGCTGTTGAATTATACTTAAATGTATAGGGCAAGTCTTGCTGTATGTATTTATAGTGAGGCGTTGGCAAATCAAGCGCTAAAAAACCTCGTGGTTTAGGCTCATAGGCATCGTGACAACTCACCAACAAGATACTTATTAATACAAAAGCTATTTTTTTCATGTTTTAGAAAATTTAACCTGCTTGATGCGTCTATCATCTACAGCTTCGACAGTAAATGTATAGTTTTCAAATTTTATTTCTTCGCCAAGTTTAGGCAAATTTCCTGAAACCTCAAGTAGTAAACCGGCAATAGTTTCTGAATCACCTTTTTGATCTTCAAAAATTTCAACATCTTCAAGTTTTGTGATTCTAAAGAAATCTATCAGCGGTGTTTTTCCTTCAAAGACAAATGTATGCTCATCTAATTTAGAAAATACAATATCTACATCGTCAAACTCATCACTGATTTCGCCAACAATTTCTTCTATAATATCTTCCATAGAAATCAAACCACTAGTGCCTCCATATTCATCAACAACAATAGCTAAATGATTTTTTTGGGCTTTAAAATCGGTTAAGAGATCGTCTAATTTTTTGTTTTCCGGCACAAAATAAGGCGCGCGCATCAAGCTTTGCCATTCAAAGTCTGATTTATCGAGGTAAGGCAGTAAATCTTTGATATACAAAATACCTACAACATTGTCTAAGCTATCTTCATAAACCGGGATGCGCGAGTATCCACGATCAACGAGTTCCGGCAAAATCTCTTGAAAATGCTGTGTAACATTTAAAGCAAATACATCCGTTCGCGGTTGCATAACTTGGCGTGTTTCAGTATTTCCAAAAGAAACAATACTCTGCAAAATTTCTTGCTCTTCAGCAGTTGTGTCGCGTTCATCAGCTAAATCTAGCGCCTGAGAAAGTTGATCAACACTCAATCCGTTGTTGTGATTTCCTAATCGACGTTCAATACGAGAGGCCATAAAATTTAGCGGCATACTAAACACACTCAAGGCTTTATCAAAATAAAATAGCGGTTTAACCATAAGGTTGGCAATTTCCACTTTTTTTCTAATCCCGTATATTTTTGGCAGAATTTCACCAAACAGCAACAGGATAAAAGTCACAACAATCACTTTGAGTATAAACTGCATATTGACGCCAAACAAAACCATTTCAATATGCCCAAATAGAATGTCACTCAAGTGGTCAGACAAGAGTACCGTACCAATATTAAAAAAGGTATCAGCAATTAAAATTGTAGCTAACAAGCGTTTAGGACGATCGAGAAGCTTAATAATTATTTTTTGATTAGCTGTATAGTCTTCCCTATTGTCCGGAAAATCTGATACATCTAGAGAAAATAGAGCTTCTTCACAGGCTGAAATCAAACCTGAGCAGGTCAATAAAATAAGAATTAATACAAAGTAAATTAATTCGGCAGAACCAAAATTAATTAAAGTTATAAAACAGGAAGGGTCAGGATCCAAGGTCAATTAATTTAGAATGGTAAATCATCTTCTTCCTGTGTTTCCGAATGAGTTGAACCAGCATTGTTTTTAAAGCTGTTATCCGGATTCATCTCTGGAGTAGAAGAAGTGTTTTTTTGTTTATTAGGTGAATTGGTTGTTTGGCTAGAGCCGCCAGAAGGGCCATTATTTGAAGCACTTGACAAAAACGTAAAATCAACACATTGTATTTCAGTTGAATAACGATCTTGACCGGCATTATCTTTCCACTTTCTAGTCTTTATGCGTCCTTCAACATAGACTTTAGAGCCTTTTTGAAGGTATTTTTCACACACCTCAGCTGCTTTATTACGCACCACAATTGTATGCCACTCTGTATTAGTAACTTGCTCTCCCGTCGATTTATTGACATAGCTTTCATTGGTAGCTAAAGGAAAACGTCCTAAACATCCGCCGCCTTCAAAATAGTGCATTTTCACGCTGTCGCCAACATTTCCTATGAGCATAACTTTATTAAGAGATCCTTGTGAGGCCATAAATAGTGTGAGTTTTTTGTATTTTATACTGTCTCGCTACAGGTTTTATTTGCATCTTCCGCGAAGCGACAAAGTTAAATTCATTTAGCTAAATTACAAAAAGTTTTAAGCCGTAACTGCAAATTCATTCAAAAATTTATCAATAATTGCAGGAACAGGAAACTTTTCTACATTTTGCCATAACACCAGTTCCTGTCCCTTATTTAAATCTGTTACTCCCAAACGATTTGTTTCAACAATCCAAAAACGCACATATAAATGTTGATGTGATAATACGTGTTTAATAGGCTGTTCATTATAGACGGTCACCTCTTTTTGGCTTTGAATAAGATGAGTTTTGATTAGATTTTCTCTAAACTCACTTACAGACTCTAGCTTATCAGTTTCAATCAGCGGAAATTCATATAAGTTACGCCAAATTCCTTGTCCTGTGCGTTTTTGTAACACGGTCAACCCCTCTTCGGCGAGATACACTATATAATTAAAGTATCTATTTTTAATTTTTGTCTTTTTGAGCTTTACTGGCAAGCTATCCACTCGTTCTTGCCTAAAAGCTACACAAGCATCTTGTAATGGGCATATTTCACAATTTGGCTTTTTAGGTTTACACTGCAAAGCGCCAAACTCCATGATAGCTTGATTATAGGTAGCCACATGAGTTTTATCGAGTAATTTATCAGCCTGTTGCTTAAACAACTTCTTCCCCTCGGTTGTATTTATAGGTGTATCTATTCCTAAAAATCGCGACAAAACTCTAAACACGTTTCCATCAAGCACCGCTACTGGTTCGTCATAGCAAAACGAAGCCACGGCACTAGCCGTATAATCACCAACGCCTTTTAATGTTTTTAGTCCTTTATAGGTATCAGGAAATACGCCGTTATATTTTTCAACGACTATTTTTGCTGCTTGATGTAAATTTCTAGCCCGTGAATAGTAGCCTAATCCCTGCCAAAGTTTTAGAACTTCTTCTTCTGAGGCAGCAGCCAAAGCAAACACATTCGGGAAGTGTTTTACAAAAGCTTCATAATACGGCAAGCCTTGTTTTACTTGGGTTTGCTGTAGTATAATTTCACTCAGCCACACCAAATACGGGTCACGCGTATGGCGCCACGGCAGATTGCGTTTATGGTCCTTATACCAATAAATAAGTAGATTTGCGAATTTAGACACAGTTTTTTTTGCAATAATACGAGTTTATTCCTTTAAATTTTAAAGGGTTATGACTTTAGGAATTGAAAATATAATTAGTATATTTGCAGTCCGAAAAATTGAGAAGGAAAAGATAAAGAATAATAAATATGACTAAAGCAGAAATTGTTAACAACATTTCAGACAAATTGGGCATGGAGAAGAATGACATTCAGGCAATGCTCGAGACCTTTATGAATGAGATAAAGGGTTCATTAGAGGCTGGTGAAAACGTATATTTACGTGGATTCGGTAGCTTTATCATTAAAACGCGCGCCGAAAAAACAGGCCGTAATATTTCAAAAAATACAACTATCAAGATTCCTGCTCACAACATTCCGGCATTTAAACCTGCCAAAGTATTTGTTGACGGTGTCAAATCAAGTGTCCCAGTAGAAAAATAGATTTATAAACCTTAAAAATACATGCCTTATGCCAAGTGGTAAAAAGAAAAAACGTCACAAAATTGCAACGCATAAACGTAAAAAACGCAGCCGCGCAAACCGTCACAAGAAAAAATAATTTCTAGTCGGTAACTCTTTTATATACTGGTCACAAATAGAATATTAATTTCATTTGTGACTAGTTGTCTAAAAGACCTATTCTATGTTCTTTGACATCGAAGCTTTTAAAACTCAAAAGCTTCTTCGGTAAAATTCACAACACACCTGTGATAAATTTGTTTAATCCATCTATGCTTTCCTATACGAAGGCGTGGATATAAATCTAATACGCATGAGCAAAGAATTAATCATACGATCAAATTCTGATGCAGTTGATTTCGCCTTGCTAAAAGATGGAAAACTTATCGAATTACATAGAGAAAACAAAGACAATAACTATGCTGTAGGCGATGTATATTTGGCTAAAACCCGAAAAGTACTCTCTGGCCTTAATGCTACTTTTGTCAATGTGGGGTATGAAAAAGATGGTTTTTTACATTACCATGACCTCGGCCCGCAAGTGCCTACTCTATTAAAATTTATCAAAAGTGTAAGCGCAGGTAAACTCAAGGATTTCAAATTAAAAAATCATAAATTTGAAACCGAAATTGATAAAGACGGAAGCATTACTAACGTCTTAAATCCAAATCAATCGATTTTAGTACAAATCGTCAAGGAACCTATTTCTACTAAAGGACCACGATTGAGCAGTGAGATTTCCCTTCCCGGAAGATATGTTGTACTCGTTCCCTTTTCTGATCGCATTTCAATATCTCAGAAAATTAAAAATCGCAGCGAAAAAGATCGCCTTAAACGATTGGTAACTAGTATTAGACCTAAGGGATTCGGAATTATTGTACGCACCGTGGCCGAAAATAAGAAAGTAGCAGACCTTGATCAAGACATTCAAAATTTAATGGGACGTTGGGTGAATATGTGCAAAAAAATTAGCACCAAACCTAACATGCCTGCTAAAGTACTCGGCGAACTCAATTGGGCAGCCTCTTTTGTTCGGGATATGTTTAACGACACATTTACTTCAATTGTGACTGATGATGAAGAACTTCACAATCAAATCAAAGATCGCATCGCCAGCATATTACCCGAAAAAGAATCTATCGTCAAATATCACAACAGTAAAACACCGATATTTGAAAAATACCGCATTGAACGTCAGATCAAAACCTCATTTGGACGCACTGTTTCTATGAGCAAAGGAGCCTATTTGGTTATTGACCACACCGAAGCTATGCACGTCATAGACGTTAATAGTGGTAACCGGAGCAACAAGGCCAAAAGCCAAGAAGAAACAGCCTTAGAGGTCAACCTTGTGAGTGCTACAGAGATAGCTCGTCAACTCAGATTACGAGACATGGGAGGAATTATTGTTGTCGATTTCATAGACATGAAAAAACAAGACAACCGCAAAGCCCTCTTTAGCCACCTCTGTGAAGCCATGAGCGATGATCCGGCAAAACACAAAATTTTACCGCCAACCAAATTTGGACTCATACAAATTACGCGACAACGCGTCAGACCGGTTACTGAAATAAAAACCCGGGAAGTAAATCCAAGTGGCGAAGGTGAAATTGAAGCCCCAATTGTCATTATTGACAAAATCAAAGCCGATTTACAAAAGCTTATCCAGAAGGATTATAAAACGATTAGTTTAAGTACTCATCCTTTTATTGCGGCCTTTCTTACTAAAGGCATACCTTCTCCGCGAAGTAAGTGGTTTTTTGACTACAAACGCTGGATAAAAATATTACCAAGAGACGCTTACACCTATCTCGAATATCATTTCCATGACAAAGATGGCAATGTGATACCATAAATACATCACAAAACCCCTAGTTGATTTTAATCAATTAGGGGTTTTTTATTGCTTTAAAATCTATACTTTTTACGCTTGTAAATCGATTAGAAATTCTTGCACAGCTTCAGCTTTAGTTGCCCATGAACACACCAGGCGAACAGCTACTTCATCGGTTGAAACTTGTTTCCAATCATGAAAATCATAGCGCGCTCTTAATTGGTTTACTTTTTCTCGCGGAAAAATAGGAAATACCTGATTGCTCTCAGTAGACGTCAAAAAGCGATAACCTTGTTTTGCAATCCCTTCACTTAGCTGCTTAGCCATAGCATTAGCATGCTGAGCTGATTTAAAATACAACTCATCTGTAAACAATTCTAAAAATTGAATCCCCAGCAAACGTCCTTTTGCCATTAAAGCTCCTTTTTGCTTAGTGATATAATCAAAATCGGGTTGAATATTAGGGTTTCCAAAAACTATAGCCTCTCCTAAAAGTCCACCATTTTTAGTAGCTCCAACAGTAAATACATCAGTAAAATAAGAAACTTTAGAAAGCGTTAAATCATTTATTTCTGCGGTCAATGCAGCACCTAAACGCGCCCCATCCATAAACAAAAACAAATCTTTTGAGCGGCAGAAATCATACAACAACATCAATTCGCGCTCTGAATAGATAGTTCCCAATTCCGTTGAATTAGAAATATAAACCAAACGCGGCTTAACCGTATGGGGGCGCATAGCATTAGCTGCTAAGGCTTCTTCAACAAGCGCTGGAGTCAACTTACCATCGCTAGATTTAACAGGAATAATGCGATGTCCACAAGCCTCTATAGCGCCGGTTTCATGATCATAAATATGTCCTGTTTCAGCACTAATCACAGCTTCATGCGTTTGCAACAAAGATGCAATCACCACCAAATTAGCCTGTGTCCCACCTGAAACAAAATGAATATCAGCCTGAGGATTATCCATGGCTTTTTGCATGGCGCGCTTAGCCTTTTTAGAAAATTCATCTTCCCCATATCCGGGAGCTTGCTCTAAATTTGTTTCTAATAATCTTTTTAAGATTTGAGGGTGAGCACCCTCTGCATAATCATTCTGAAAACTGTACATAGTTTAATTCGTTTAAAAAACTTATCATATTTAATACGGAAATGACATTCAAAAATATAACAAGCCTCATGTAAACACAAGAATTTTCTTTAATCTATTCTGTAAAAACAAAACAAGCTTCCGAACAAAAATAGTCTGAAAGCCTGTTTTTATAAAGAGGTTACAGATTTACGAGTTAACAATCTGCCAAGTTTACCCGCACGGCCAATCCACCTGTACTGGTTTCCTTGTATTTTGAGTTCATATCTTTAGCGGTTTCCCACATCGTTTGCACCACCTCATCAAGGGTAACTCGTGCTGAGGTTACATCGCCATTTAAGGCTAATTCTGCCGCATTAATAGCTTTGATTGCGCCCATAGTATTGCGTTCAATACAAGGAATTTGCACTAATCCTCTAATCGGATCGCAAGTTAATCCCAAGTGGTGCTCCATAGCTATTTCTGCAGCCATCAAGGCTTGCTCTGGTGATCCTCCTGAAAGTTCGGTTAGCGCTCCTGCCGCCATTGCTGAAGATACGCCGATTTCTGCTTGACATCCCCCCATAGCTGCAGAAATTGTAGCGTTCTTTTTAAAGATACTTCCTATTTCACTAGCAGTCAATAAAAATCGTTTAATTTCATCAAAAGAAGCCTCGTGGTTTTCAATGACTTGATAGTACATCAACACCGCCGGTATCACACCTGCCGAGCCATTTGTAGGAGAGGTTACTACACGTCCTAAAGAAGCATTTACCTCATTAACAGCTAAAGCAAAACAGCTTACCCATTTTAAAACGGATCTAAATTTTTTATCGGTTTGGCGAATCGCATCTATCCATTCTTCTTTTGAAGTATAACGCAAATCACCTATCAATTTTTTATGTGCATCATAGGCACGACGGCGCACTTTTAATCCGCCAGGCAAAATACCTTCAGTGTGGCAGCCAATATACATAGATTCTAGCATCACATCCCAAATAGCTTTGATACCTTTGTCTATGGCTTCATCTGAACGTAAGGATTGTTCGTTTTCCCAAACGATTTCAGATATACTTTTGTTGTGTTTTTTACAATGCGCCAACAGTTCAGCTCCTGTTTCTACTGGATGCGGGAATTCTTGAAAAAGTTCTTCTTTCTTTTTGGCACTTTTGCGTTCTTTTTGAACGACAAATCCTCCGCCAATTGAATAGTATTTATCTGAAGTTTTTTTACCGTCTTTGAGAGTGGCAGTAAATTTCATGCCGTTAGCGTGAAATTCCAAAAAGCTTTTATTGAATACGATATCGCCATCCATGACAAACGGAATCGCCTTTTCACCACCTAATAATATAGTGCCATCAGTTTTGACGCGATCAATTTCTCCGCTAATTTTTTCAACAGGAATGGTAACCGGATCATAACCGCTCAATCCTAAAACAGAGGCTATATCTGTAGCATGACCTCTCCCTGTCAATGACAAAGAACCGTACAAATCTACTTTGACATGCGTGACGCTGTCAAATTTATTTTTGTCTTTTAACTTTTGTACCCAACGTTGGGCAGCGCGCCAAGGACCTAAAGTATGCGAACTAGATGGCCCTACGCCTATCTTCAACATATCAAATATACTGATGCTTTCCATAGCAATTTTATTTCTTCAATTATCAATTTCCAACAGGCAAATATAATTAGTAGAAAATGGATTTCATCATTGAATTTTGGTAAAATTCAAATCCTGAAAATCAAAACTAAAATCAGTTAATGGCGAAATAGCTTTCATGGTAAATCCGTCAGCCCTGACCTCCGTGTTCATTGAAAAAATAACAAACGCATTAGCTTTTAAAGTTGGATTATCCCAGCGCACTACGTAAGTTGTACCTTTATAAAAGTAGATATCGCCGACTAAGTCAGGTGAGCGCAAAGCTTTAAATCGCAATTGTCCGGCTTTATTTTGCTCAATTTTCACCTTCCCAAACCACGGGTCTTTATAAACTCCTGTGATTTGTTCAGGTTGCCATTTTTTGGTTGATTGCTGTAATTGTTTATCTATGTTTTGAGTGACAGCTGCAGAAATGCTATCTGCTCTTTTTTTGGACGCTACCACAGCTTGGTGATAAGTAGCTATTCGATTTTTATTTTCAATTCCGAAGTAAGCATCTTTAATAGTATTAGTAATGGCAGTAAAGGCAGCTCCGGATTGCTGATTAGTCAAGACCACGATACCTAAATCCAATTCCGGAAGCAAAGTCACCTGACTCACAATACCCATCAGCCCACCTGTATGTGACACCTGTAAATAACCGTTTACATCTTTTAAAAACCAGCCCAATCCATAGGCTGAAAAATGTGTGTTATAGGTTCCTGACCCTGTTGAGATCAAGGTTTGAGGCGTCCACATTTCATGGGCTTGAGCTGCACTAAACAAACTATCTTGCAGCGCTTTTCCGTATCTCCCGTTGTTTAATCTCACTTTCACCCATTTTGTCATTGCTTGTATTGATGCGTAAATACCACCAGCCGGAAGGGCCACACTTGTAAAAGTAGGTTTTGCAATTTGCAATTGTCCATCAACCGGCACGTGACCATCTATTCGATTTCTATCTTTTTCGATTTCAGCGATATCTAAAGTTGCCCGTTTCATTTGCAACGGATCAAAAAAATGCTTTTGGATATAATCCGTATAGTTTTCACCTGAAACACGCGTTATAATTTCGCCAGCAACGATATACAACAAGTTGTCATAAGCAAACTCTGAGCGGAAAGAAGACACCGGTTTTAAATAGCGTAAATTGTGAATCAATTGTGATAAAGAGGTTTTATTAGCTGCTGGGAAAATCATCAAATCACCAGCTCCCAGACCTAGTCCACTGCGATGTGTTACCAAATCGCGCACCGTAAACTCGCTGGTAACATAGGGATCATAAAGTTTAAACTCCGGAATGATATCCGTTACTTTTGTATCCCAGCTGAGTTTTTCAGCATCAACCAACTGTGCTATAGCAGCTGTCGTGAAAGCTTTAGTGTTTGAAGCTATTCCAAAAAGGGTGTTGAGCGTAACCGGTTTTTGGGTTTTTACTGAGCGTATTCCGTAAGCATTTTGGTGAACTGTTTTTCCATCTTTCACTACGGCAACGGCCATTCCGGGCACATTAAAAGTAGTCATTGTTTTGTTGACAACACTGTCAATTTGTACAGTTGTTAACTGAGCAAATGATGGCGTTGTAAAACAACTAAATAGCAAAAAACACAGTAAGGAAAGCAAGCGCATAGTTATCGTTTTTATATCCTCAGCAATATAGGATTATTTTTAGCGACTACTCAAAATTTCACACTGTAATACCGCATAGATAAATTAGACTAAACGCTTAATCGTTATGATATAAAAAGGCCAAATCCTAGGATTTGGCCTTTTGTAAATTATTACTTTAACTAGATTCATTCAGCTAAAACACCTTTTTTAGTCATTACAGGAACACCTTGACAATCTTGTTCTTGCAAACTTCCTTTTTTAAAAATAAAATCTTTGTGATACATCTTGCCGCCGTAAAAATAACTCACTGAAAAGCGATTATCTACTTTTAAAAGTTGTTGTTCTAGAAACTCAATCTTAGCATAAGACTTAGCTGGTAGCACTTTTAAGCGATGGCGCATCACAGAAGTTGTCTTGGTTTTATCAAAACCTTGTGAGACGATGAGCACCGTATCAATAGGTTCTTTTTTATCATTAATGATATAGGCATTCCAATCCATAGTTTTATATTCGGGATGTTCTTCAAAAACAGCCACCATATAAACATCTTTTACCTCTGGAAATTCAATATCTTTTTTCAACTCTCTCTTTTTTGACTTGATTGATTCAGCTACTGTTTCGCCTATCTATTTAGATAACAGATTTAAATTGCTCTAAAAAGCGAACGTCATTTTCATAAAACATACGGATATCGCCAATTTGATATAGCAGCATTGCTATGCGTTCAATTCCCATACCAAAGGCAAAACCAGAATATTCTTCAGGATCAATATTACAGTTAGTCAACACATTAGGGTCAACCATACCGCAGCCCATAATTTCAAGCCAACCTGTACCTTTAGTAATACGGTAATCGGTTTCGGTTTTGAGTCCCCAATAAATATCAACTTCAGCGCTAGGTTCAGTAAAAGGGAAATAAGACGGGCGTAAACGGATTTTAGATTTACCAAAAAGTTGTTTTGTAAAATACAGTAAAGTTTGCTTTAAGTCAGCAAATGAAACGCCTTTATCGACATATAAGCCTTCAACTTGATGAAACAAACAATGTGAGCGAGCTGAAATATCTTCATTGCGATAAACACGTCCTGGAGAAATGGTTCTAAACGGTGGTTTATTGCCTTCCATATGGCGAATCTGCACTCCTGAGGTATGTGTGCGCAACAAGGTTTTTTCAGGATTAGTTTGAATAAAGAAAGTATCTTGCATATCACGAGCAGGGTGATATTCAGGCAAGTTTAAAGCGGTAAAGTTATGCCAGTCATCTTCAATTTCAGGTCCCTCTGACACATTGAATCCAATATTTGAAAAGACTTCAATGATTTGATTTTTAACTACTGAAATGGGATGGCGTGCTCCAATGTCTAAGCTCTGTCCCGGACGGGTTAAATCACCATATATTCCGGCTTCTTCACGCTGAGATTCAACAGCCAGTTTTAGCGTATTTACTTTATCTTGTGCCTTTGTTTTTAAGGTGTTAACCATTTTTCCAAATTCTTTTTTCTCTTCATTTGGAATACTTTTAAAAGCTGCAAAAAAATCGTTTAATATGCCCTTTTTTCCTAAGTACTTGATTCGGAAAGCTTCAATTACCTCGGCTTTATCTGCCTTAAATGCATCAACTTCAGCTATATGCGATTTTATTTCGTCTATCATTAATCTACTGTATTTCTAAGTGGCAAATCTAATAAAAATGTCTTAAGCGATATAATCTTTCTCTAAGAAATAATTAACGACCGCTTCTTTCATCATTACACTTTGTTCTCCGGCTTTTAATGCAGGCAAACTATCGTTAAATTTATAATGTGGCCAGCCGTCATCATCGTAATAATCAAACTCGTAGTAGCCCAGAGGCTCTAGCAATCGACAAATGGCAATATGCATTAAGTCAAGCTTTTCGTCTTTTTTATATTTCAGCTTTAATTGACCTAGTTCTTGAACACCAATGAGGTATATAATAGCGTCGAGTTCTAATTTCTCGCCATCACCAAATTGTTTGGCCAACTTATCGTTAAGCGTTTTCCAACGCGCTTTCAATTTTTCGTCTCCTATCATAGTGCAAAGGTAAATAACTGACAGATTATTTTAAGTCAGATCGGCTGCTTTTAGTTTATTATTTATCTTTACCCTTTTAACACCTATAGTCATATAGATTATTAAGTTTTAGCTTATGTTGTTTTTACATACTATGCCGTTTTTAGCTTCTTCAATTTCTACCTTAGACATTGTTTTAGGAATTGTCTTAGCTTTTGGACTAATACGCGGGTTTATGCGCGGCCTTATCATAGAAATCACTTCACTAATAGCTTTAGTTTTGGGTATTTATGGCGCCATTCACTTTTCGTTTTACGCCATAGATCTTTTAACGGATTATTTTTCATGGCAACCACAAACTATCACTATTGCGGCATTTATACTAACCTTCATCATCATTGTTTTAGCAGTTTTACTACTGGGCAAATTAATCACCAAATTAGCAAATATCATGGCTTTAGGTTTACTCAATCGCTTTTTGGGCGGATTATTTGGGCTGTTAAAAATGGGGGTCATTCTCAGTGTACTCTTAATGTTTTTATCTGCGTTTTCAATACAGGGATTTTTAGTAGATCAAAAGACCATTTCGACTTCGGTTTTATACAAGCCTATTAAAAGTTTAGGTGAAAAAATCCTCCCTTCTGTTTTAGAAGAAATCAACAAGCACCGCGACACAGCACCTTCAACACCTCAACCTCAAGAGACAACTCCACAAAAAAACGAGTCACACTCATAGTTGCAACTCGTTTAGCTTATTCAAATTTTTTAAGCGCTTTACTAAAGCAATGCGACATTAATCAGTGATTAATACCAATCAGCATGTCGTTCTTGACGCCCCAAGCTGTACACTAATCCAATACTTACATTAGCATAGCCACGGATTTCTCCTGCATAAGCTGTTAAGCGTTCACTTTGCAAATTACCTATAAAGCTGACATCTCCCAACAGCGCTAAGCGATCAGTCAATCTAAATTCACCCGTAAATCCAGCCATTAAGTTGCCGTATTTAGCCCCATCGCTTTCTGTGGAATAATCAGCAAAACTCAAGCCTGCTCCACCGTGAAATAAAATAGCAAAGTTTTCTCTCAACCGATAATTTGCATTAAAAAGTTGAAATAAATTCACAACCCCTTCTAAAACAAATCTATGATAATCAATCGTTGGATATTGATCACCTGAACGACTAAAACTGTTATAAGCATAATGTCCTTTAAGACCAAATTTAGGGTTAAACATATAGCGCATTCCCAGTTGAAATTGTCCCACTGACATATAATCAGACCGTGACAAAGTACCCTTAGTCATCACCGGCACATTCAATCCGCCTGATAATTCTATTGACAATTGATTATAACGTTTGTACGGATCGGTTTGTGCAAATAATGAACTTGTAAAAAAGGTAAAGCCCAGAAACAACATTAAAAGTGTGAAGCTCCGTTTCATGATAAGATAAATTAAGTAATTAATAGATTGTTAGTTTAGCAAAGGTAAACATCTTTATAAGAAATGTTTACCCATTTGTATAACGCCTGCTTATCACGTTATCATATTTCACAAACTTACTTTAGTAAAACTTTAAACAACTACTGCTTTATTCGCTTATCTATATCGGCCTAGTTAAATTGATAAAATTTAAGATTTATTTTTCCTCTAACCAGTTCATATCCGCTACATTTGTATTCGCTTTTACGCTAATTACAACTGTAATTTCCCTTATGAGCAATCGCTCAAAATTTAGATAACTTTTACCAAACCTCAAAACAAAATATAAAATAAAGTTGTAAACTTTTTGATGTTGATAAATTTTTATATATTTAACTATCAATCATTTACAATTATTTTGCTGCAACTTCAGAAGATGACTATAAAATAAATGTCTACAAAATTATTAAGTTTGCACCGATGTAATTATATTTGTTTACAACAAAAATTGAGTTAGCAAAACCAAAAATATAGCAGCATGAAAGTGGACACAAAACCAGTAGCGGAAACCTACACTGAAAAAGAAGCTTTTGAAGCTTCCTTAGCTTATTTTAAAGGCGATGATTTAGCTGCCCGAGTATGGGTTAACAAATACGCTTTAAAAGATTCACAAGGTAATATTTACGAAAAAACGCCTGATGATATGCACAGACGTATCGCTAAAGAACTAGCGCGTATCGAAAAAAATTACCCCAATCCGATGTCAGAAGAACAAATTTTTGATTTAATCAAAAACTTCAAACACATCGTCCCACAAGGTAGTCCGATGGCCGGTATAGGTAATCCTTACCAAATTGCGTCGCTTTCAAACTGTTTTGTAATTGGTAATGGCACCCAATCAGATTCCTATGGCGGTATCATGAAAATTGACCAAGAGCAAGTTCAACTCATGAAGCGTCGCGGAGGTGTTGGTCATGATTTATCACACATCCGCCCTAAAGGAAGTCAAGTAAAAAATTCAGCTTTAACTTCAACCGGGTTAGTTCCTTTTATGGAGCGTTATTCAAACTCGACTCGCGAAGTAGCTCAAGATGGTCGTCGTGGTGCCCTAATGCTTTCTGTGTCGATTAATCATCCGGATGCAGAAGATTTTATCGATGCTAAACTTGAACAAGGAAAAGTAACCGGCGCTAATGTTTCTGTTCGTATTGACGATCAGTTTATGAAAGCCGTTAAAACCAACCAAAATTACGTACAAAAATACCCTGTATTTAGCGAATCTCCTAAATTCACTAAAGAAATCAACGCTAATGCCGTCTGGGAAAAAATTGTTCACAACGCCTGGAAATCTGCTGAGCCTGGTATTTTGTTTTGGGATACTATTCAACGCGAATCTATACCTGACTGTTATGCCGATTTAGGTTATGAAACAGTTTCGACAAATCCATGTGGCGAAATTCCATTATGCCCTTATGATTCATGTCGTCTGCTTGCTATCAACTTGCTCTCGTACGTTGAAAACCCTTTTACTGACAAAGCAAAATTCAATTTTAAAAAATTCAGAGAGCACGCCGCCTATGCGCAACGTATGATGGATGACATCATCGACTTAGAGCTCGAAAAAATCGACAAAATATTAGCTAAGATTGAATCAGACCCTGAATCTGAAGAAATCAAAACTATCGAATTAAACTTGTGGAGAAATATCCGCAAAAAAGCCCAAGAAGGTCGCCGTACCGGAATTGGCATCACTGCTGAAGGAGACATGCTTGCCGCTCTAGGTATTCGTTATGGCTCTGAAGAAGGTAATGATTATTCTGTAAAAGTTCATAAAGCTCTAGCTTTAGCCGTTTACCGTGGATCTGTTGATACCGCTAAAGAACGTGGCGCTTTTACTATCTATGACGCTAAACGCGAAGAAAATAATCCATTCATTCAACGCCTTAAAGCTGCTGACGAAAAACTGTATTACGACATGACCGAATACGGTCGCCGTAACATTGCGCTGTTAACCATTGCCCCTACAGGTACCACTAGCTTAATGACACAAACGAGCTCCGGTATTGAACCTGTATTTTTACCGGTTTATAAACGTCGTCGCAAAGTAAATCCAAATGACAAAGACGCACGTGTTGATTTTGTTGATGAAGTAGGTGATTCATGGGAAGAATACGTTGTTTTCCACCACCGTTTTAAGGAATGGATGAAAATCAATGGACATGATACTGAAAAAAATTACACCCAAGAAGAACTTAACACGCTTGTTGAAGCTTCACCTTACTACAAAGCTACCTCAAATGATGTAGATTGGTTGCGTAAAGTGCAAATGCAAGGCGCCGTACAAAAATGGGTGGACCATTCTATTAGCGTCACCATCAATTTACCTCAAGATGTCTCAGAAGGCTTAGTAGCTCAGCTGTATTTAAAAGCTTGGGAAGTAGGTTGCAAAGGCGTTACCGTTTATCGCGACGGATCGCGATCAGGCGTTTTAATCGCTAATGATGATAAAAGTGAAGAAGACGAAACCCAGCTTGACACCTTAACGGCTTTCCCTAAAAAACGTCCGCAAATCCTGACTTGTGACATCGTGCGTTTTCAAAACAACAAAGAAAAATGGATTGCTTTTGTCGGAAAGATAAACGACAAACCTTATGAAATTTTTACAGGATTAGCCGATGACGAATATGGCATTTTACTACCGCGTTGGGTTGCTGACGGTCACATCATCAAAAATAAAAATGAAGATGGCAGCTCGCGTTACGATTTTCAATTTGAAAACAAACGCGGCTACAGAACAACCATCGAAGGCTTATCTCATAAATTTGACCCAGAATATTGGAATTATGCTAAGCTGATTTCTAGTACGCTGCGTTATGGTATGCCTATTGACAAAATCATTGACCTCATCAACAGCTTACAACTCGACAGTCAGTCCATTAATACATGGAAAAATGGCGTTGTACGTGCCTTAAAACGTTATGTTGAAGATGGCACCGAAGCCAAAGGCCAATGTCAAAATTGTGGATCAGATCAATTAGTTTATCAAGAAGGATGCTTGATATGTACTAATTGTGGTTCTTCAAAATGTGGTTGATTTTTTTCGTTTAATCAATCCTAATTTTTCAAAAACCGCTTAATGGATTAAGCGGTTTTTGTTATTTCAATCACTCTCTGCTCATTAAAAAAGATAAAGCCTAGTTATACCAATTAGAATTATGTTTAGTCCAATCTATATTATTTTTTGTTGGTATAATACCGTGGGTCATAAATTATTAACACAATGAGACAAAGTTAAAATTGGGCTATTTAATTTATCCATACAGTATTATTCCTAAAAGTTTAAACAGGTTCTATTGCGACTACAAGGGATAAAATTTATCTTTGTCTTTTCAATAAAATTACAACTATATGCGTCACACAAAAATAGTAGAGGTTCTAAAAAGTGACCAATACTTACAAGAATTTACTATTAAAGGTTGGGTTCGCGCTTTTAGAAGCAACCGATTTATCATCGTTAATGATGGCTCAACAATCAACAACATTCAATGCGTTCTTGATTTTGAAAATACAGCTGAAGAGATCCTTTCTAACATCAATATAGGCGCAGCTATTGCCATTACAGGTTTACTCAAAGAGAGTACAGGCCAAGGACAACGTGTCGAAATTGAAGTTCAATCTATTGAAATTCTCGGTAGGGCTAATCCTGAAGAAGTTAAAAAAACTATCTTATCACCTAAGCGTCACAGTTTAGAAAAGTTGAGAGAGCAAGCCCACTTACGTGTACGCACAAATACTTTTGGCGCCGTTATGCGTGTGCGCTCAAAGCTAGCTTTTGCCATCCACCAATACTTTCAAAAGAACGACTTTCAATATGTCAACACCCCTATTATTACAGGAAGTGATGCTGAAGGAGCCGGCGAAATGTTTCAATTGACAAACTTTGATCTAGATGCTATTCCAAGAACCGAAGATGGAAAAATAGATTTCAGTAAAGATTTCTTTGGCAAAAAAACTAACCTTACCGTTAGCGGTCAATTAGAAGCCGAAACTTATGCCCTTGGCTTAGGACAAGTTTATACCTTTGGCCCTACATTTCGCGCAGAAAACTCTAACACTTCTCGCCACTTAGCCGAATTTTGGATGGTTGAGCCTGAAGTAGCCTTCTGTGATTTAGATGGCGATATGGATTTAGCGGAAGATTTTATCAAATATGTAGTCAACTATGTGCTTGAACACTGCCAAGACGATTTGGCATTTCTCGAAGATCGCCTAGCGAAAGAAGACGCTAAAAAGCCAGCTAAAGACCGCTCACCTATGCTGTTGCGCGATAAACTTAAGTTTATTACTGAAAATAACTTTAAGCGCGTTAGCTATACTGAAGCTATTGATATTCTTAAAAATTCAAAACCGAATAAAAAGAAAAAATTCAACTACATCATTGAAGAATGGGGAGCTGATTTACAAAGTGAACACGAGCGTTATCTTGTTGAAAAACACTTTGAATGCCCGGTGATTCTCTTTGATTACCCGGCCAACATCAAAGCCTTTTACATGCGCATGAACGACGATGGCAAAACCGTAAGAGCTATGGATATTCTCTTTCCTGGAATTGGTGAAATTGTTGGCGGCTCACAACGTGAAGAGCGTTTAGAGGTTTTACTTGACAAAATGAAACAACTCGATATAGACGAAAAAGAATTGTGGTGGTACCTCGATACCCGTCGTTTTGGAAGCTGTGTTCACAGTGGATTTGGACTTGGCTTTGAACGTCTCGTCCTTTTTGCTACAGGTATGAGTAACATTAGAGACGTGATTCCTTACCCACGCACACCTCAAAATGCGGAGTTCTAATCCTACTCCATTTATTTCTATAATTTCAAAAAGCCGATGAACAGAATGCTCATCGGCTTTTTTCTTAAACCAGTCTCTATATTTTATCCATCATCACTACAAGTGAACAATGTTCAAAATTTAGGTAAATAATTCTCATCAAATTTCTTACCAAAATACAAATAAGAAAAAGTCTTATAATACCTTTAACAGGGTTTATCCATTCAATTTCATTATTTTTGGAAGACAACAAGACTTAATCCTATGCTTAAACAACAGCTAAAACTCAAATTATCTCAAAAGCTATCGCCTCAACAAATTCAATTAATGAAATTGATTCAGTTGCCGACTTTAGCTTTTGAACAACGTATTAAGCAAGAGGTTGAGGAAAATCCTGCCCTGAGCAGCGGTAAAGAAAAAGCTGATGACGATCCTTACAGCGAAGATTACGACCCTAACGAATCGTCATCCACAGAAGAACCAGACATCAATATTGACGATTATATAGGTGATGATGACATCCCTAGCTACAAGCTAAAGGCTAATAATTACAGTAAAGATGACGAAGATAAACAGGTGCCTTATGCGGCTGGCAAATCATTTACTGAACAATTAAAGACCCAACTTCAAACTTATACACTTTCAGAAGAAGAACGCTTGATTGCCGAGTTTCTTATTGGCAGTATTGATGAAAGTGGCTATATCAGACGTTCACTTGAAGACATTGTTGACGATTTGGCTTTTACACAAAATATTTATACCGAGTTAAGTAAAGTAGAAAAATTATTACACACCATACAAGGATTAGATCCTGCCGGCGTAGGCGCTCAAAATTTACAAGAATGCCTGTTATTACAACTAAATCGACGCCAAAAAGATAAAATCACCGAGCTTTCAATCGCTGTAATAGAAGACGCTTTTGATGCGTTTGCCAAAAAACATTACGACAAACTTTTGTCTAAATTTTCAATAACTGAAGATGAATTACGCGCTGTGTCTGATGAAATCAGTTCACTTAACCCTAAACCCGGGAGCGCCTATTCCAATAACCTCCAAGCCATAGAACACATTGTTCCTGATTTTACCATCCGCATAAAAGACGGTGAACTCGAACTGAGTTTAAATGGTAGAAATGCACCACAAATGCATGTTTCTGCACATTATAAAAACATGCTCAAAGGCTATAAGGAGAGTAAGCAAAAAACTAAAGAGCAAAAAGCAGCGGTCTTGTTTATCAAGCAAAAATTAGATTCAGCTAAATGGTTTATTGACGCCATCCGCCAACGTCAACAAACGCTATTTGTGACCATGACCGCTATCATGAATTATCAAAAAGATTATTTTCTCAGTGGTGATGAGCGCGATTTGCGCCCTATGATTCTAAAAGACATTGCTGACGAAATAGAGATGGATGTTTCGACGGTTTCACGAGTGGCTAACAGTAAATATGTCGATACGCCTTATGGCACCTTTTTGATTAAAGAATTCTTTTCTGAATCGATGACTAATGATCAAGGAGAAGAGGTCTCTACCCGTGAAATCAAAAAAATCCTCGAAATTACGGTTGAAAATGAGAATAAGAAAAAACCACTTACTGATGAAAAGTTAGCTAAAGTATTAAAAGAAAAAGGCTATCCCATTGCCCGCAGAACAGTGGCTAAATATCGCGAACAACTCGATATCCCTGTAGCACGCTTGCGCAAAACTATTTAAACAAATGAAAAAATTTGTCAAGCTGAGCTTTTATATTTACCATCCCTTATGGATGGCTTTTCTAGGAGCCGTACTCTACTTTTTAATTACGCCGCGCCAATTCTATACGCCAATTGTAGAAGCTAAGCTATTTGCCTTGCTTATTTTAACCGTATTTATCCCCTTACTCTTTCTGTTTATGCTCAGTCGCATTAATTTACTAGAGCATTTCGAATTTAAAAATTTAAAAGCAAGACGACTCTACATCATAGGCCTACTCACAGTATTTGTCAGCGTCAACAATTTTATCATAGACCCTGTCATTCCTGAACTTTATTATTTTTATTCCGGATTAATTTTTGCGCTTGGCGCTAGTTTTCTTGGGGTACTATTCAATTTTAAAGCTTGTTTACATTGCCTTCATCTCTCCGCATTATTAGGATTTACGATAGGTTTAAGCCTATTGTACAACTTACAAACACAAGCCTTAATCGCCTTGTTTATTTTTGGAATTGGTTGGAGTTGCACTGAACGTTTACAGACAAAAAAGCACAGCAAAAACGAATTACTTACCGCTTTTTTATTTGGGTTTGTTCCACAAATTATCTTTTTTGGAAATGTTATAATTCGGTATAAATTTTAATCTTATACCGTATGGACAAATTATACAGTTCAATTTCGACAGCAGTCTCATTGTACTATTAATTTGTTACCCACGGCATTATACCTACAAAAATATCATAAATCGGACTAAAAAATAATTCTAATTGGTATTACATGATTTGCTCATCGGCAAATCTCTGTTTGCTTCAATTGTAAAAGCCAGCCGCGCAAATAGCACAGCTTGTCCCGGCTTTTGAGATTTGGTTTTTTCCTACACAAAATCCTATGCTATAAAAACCAAAAGGATTATTTCAGCCAAAGCACCAGAAAATAAAACAAAAGGAATGCAAGAATTTAAGAAGGGGTTTTTGCAGAAAATGTTTTGTTGAATGCATTATTGTAGAAACGCAATGCATTGCGTCTACGTCCAATGGAACGCCAAACCATACCAAAAACAAATTTGGGCCACAATCCAAAAATTTGGCATCCATTATTCGTGGGTTCAAAATTGGGGTCACCAAAAATGCACGATTGATTCATCCCGAATTTGCATGGCAACCCCGTTATCATGACCACATTATTAGAAACGAAAAATCGTTTCGAAATATTTCAAATTATATCATCAATAATCCTCAAAATTGGAAAGGCGATAAATTTCATAAACGCCTTCCGTGAATTGATGCGCCTAAAAAATATGTTGACTACTTTTACCGAATTCGATTTTAATGATTTATACCAATTATACATACAAAATAGCCCAAAATTTTGAAGATTACAAATCCAAATATCTCGATTTATACGACAAAGCAAAATCAGCCCATTTAAAAGAAAAAGTATCCATTCTTAAAGATGTTGATTTCGAATTGAATCCGCCAGGTTTAAAAGAACGAAAAAAACAGCAGAACGCGTAACCGATAAAATAGTCGGTTTTGTAGATACTTTTATCAGCGGTGTATCAAGACCATAACAGAATGCTAACGGTAAAACACAAACCTGAGAATCTACTATTGCAAATTAATCACAAGGTTTTACAAAATAAAAAAGGTAATTCCCACCTTAAATGTTGACATGCCTACATCTTGACCATCGATAGTCTGGGCATCAAAAAAGGGATTTAAACTGTAATAAACGGTAAAGTTAAAGGTGTTGTAGCCAAATGTAAAGGTTGCGCCATAGCGCCAGCGATTTAAGCCTTCTACATCCGTTAATGAAATGGTTTGCCCTGCTTGTTTAAACTTAGAGCGGAAATAATACATATAGCCAATACGCAAACCTGCATAAATACGCCAAAATTTATAAGACGAGGCTGTTGAAGTGCGCCATCTAAACTGCAGCGGCATTTCAACTAAATAGCCCATAAATCGATTTAAATCGTAATCGTAATTATCTGAGTCTAAAATTTGATAAATTCCGTTGCCTTTTTCATCTTGAGTGATTAATAAGTTAGACCGATAAGAATCCATTGACCAACCTAAACCTATCCCTAAGGCAAAATTACGCTGCGTAGTCAGAGGAATATCTTTAATCCACCCAAAGTGCATTCCTCCAGAAAAACCAGATTGACTCACCCCTTTAGGAAGGTTACTGAGCAGATTAAAACTCAGTCCGGCATAAAATTGATCTTCTAGATAGCGTTCATCTAAACCTGAATGCCCTACAACAATCGAATCATTAGTAGGGTTAGAAGTAGATAATGAGTCAGTTTGAGCAGATGAACTGATGGGGTATAAAAAAAACAACACTCCCAAGCAAAAAATGATATGGAAGTGTTGTTTATACATAGTAGAGGTTTTATTTATACAATTCAACCTACAAAATTAATATATAATCGCTTTAACACGAAATCGACTATACTAAAGTGTTGGATCTCCTTCTTGAACGGTATAGCTGATGCGATAAGCTTCAGCTAAACGCAATTGATATTTGATATCAGAAACTAAACTCATGTTAGTTTCTTCATCAATTTTTAATGAAGTTATCAATTGGCCACGTACAGCAGGGTTTTTAGAGTTTTTCTCTTGCAAGATAAAAGTGCGAATGTCCTCTGTTCGTGCAAATTTGTCATTGAGCTGCAAACGTGCAGCCGATCCAAAACGTTGTGCGTATTGTCTACTAGGGCTTCCCGCGTAGATATACATAACCAAGTTTTTGTTTTCTAATTTTTCTACCTGGTCAGCAGTTGGTAAATTTTGCTCTACCATCACCGTCGTATCACGCATGGTTGTTGCCACCATAAAGAAGAACAACAACATAAATACGATATCTGGGAGAGAGGCTGTTGAAATAGCCGGCAAATCACCACTTTGTTTCTTATTGAATTTAGCCATTTAGAAAAATTATTTAAACTTGTTCAGGTCTTGCTTCCGAAATATTCAACGGATAGAGCTTTCTGATTTTCTTGATTTTTTCTTTCAACGCTGATTTTTCGACATCTTTGGTTGCTTTTTTAAGGTCTTCATTTAATTGTTTAAATGATTCACCATATAAACTCTTTGCAGCACGATCGCGCAAAGTGTTAAAAGCAGCCATGATTTCGTTTTGTACCGCTATATAGCGGCCGTAGTTCGTTTGTCTATCATACTGAAGAGAGATCAATGCTTTAGTAGGATTTTCTGAAGACTCAGGATCTTTTGCACCCATACAATATGAGCACGCATTATTTCCTGTTCCACCTCCATTATCGATAAAATCAAGAGACGCTTGACGCAAGTCTCCCAATTCCATCAATTTATCATCTACTAAAAGATCTCCATTCTTACCAATAATCACCAATAGAACGTTGCGTTCTTTATGTACTGATTCAGGTTGGTTATTAGATTCGTCAACTGGCGGCAATTTTCTGACTAGCCCTTTATCGCTTTGAATGGTAGTAGTTACCAAGAAAAATATCAAAAGCAAAAAGGCGATATCAGCCATTGATCCGGCGTTGACCTCTGGAGCACTTCTTTTAGGCATAGATTAACTTCTTATCTTATTAATAGTTTCTTTACAGAAGAATAGCACAAAGCTAACACTGCAACAACGCCTAAGATGTAAAACATGTTAAGTCCTGTTTCTACCCATTGACTCATTGAGCCAGAAACTTGAGTTCCATTAGGTAGTGTTGAAGTTTGATCACTTGCTGTAGCATATGAAATTAAGAATACAACAAGAAATGCACCAACAGAAATGAGTGTTACTTTAATATTTCCGCTAAATAATCTCACAACGAGAAATACCAATACAGCAAGAATAGTCAACCCAAAAATAAAGTATGTCAACGACAAGAATGGGTTAAGAATGCTGTCTTGTAGTTCAGCTGAGTTAGTCAAGGCATCGCCTCCTTTTGACATCAACCAAAAGAAGAGGATTACGCCTAGTGCACCAACTGCTATAGACAGATATTTTAATATTTTATACAATGTCATAATACAAATTATCTAAATGATACTTAGGTTACTTATTTTTTCTTTTTGTAATCAAAAAGAATATCCATCAAGTTGATAGAAGCTTCCTCCATATCATTGACAATTGCATCAATTTTTGCAATAATATAGTTATAAAAAACTTGCAAAATCATCGCAACGATCAAACCGAATACAGTAGTCAACAAAGCCACTTTAATACCACCGGCTACCAAACCTGGTTGCATATCACCTGCAGCTTCAATTTTATCGAATGCTTGAATCATACCAATTACAGTACCCATGAAACCGAGCATCGGTGCCAAGGCAATAAACAGGGATACCCAAGATACGTTTTTCTCCATTTGGCCCATTTGCACACCACCGTAAGCAACAACAGCTTTTTCAGCAGCATCAAGACCTTCATCAGTACGATCTAAACCTTGGTAAAAGATTGAGGCAACAGGTCCTCTAGTGTTACGGCAAACTTCTTTTGCTGCATCAACACCACCTTCATTAAGGGCATCTTCTACTTTTTTAGCTAATTTTTTAGTGTTAGTTGTAGAGAGGTTTAAGAAAATAATACGCTCAATTGCTACAGCTAGACCGAGAATTAAACATAATAAAACAACTCCCATAAATACAGGACCACCTTCAATAAAGCGACGTTTAAGTGCTTGATTAAAAGTTTCTGATTCTGCGCTTGCAGCAGCCACATCAGTTGTTGATTGCTCTGATGCCTGCGTAGCCTCTTGTTGAGCAGCTGCTGTTGCAGCAGCTTCTTCTTGTGCAGCTTGTGCAGTATCAACTACTTGTGTACTGTCTTGAACTGCGAAAGCAGCCGTGTTTGCGGCCTGAACGTTAAAGCCTCCGAGAAGTAATACTACCGCAAGGCTCAAAATTGAAAATGCTCTTTTCATCTTTTGTGTCTTATTTTAATTTAATTTTAGGGTTTAAAGGTATAAAAATTCTGTTTTAATAAAAGCGTAAAAGCTCTCAAAAATTAAAAATATTTTTTTTGATTTACAAAATCAAGCCATTTCTACACATCTTAAACAGCTTCTAAAATCCGCAAATCAACTGATTCCTAACACATTAAGAGATTTTAGTTTTTTATCGCAGAGAGGAAGGGATTCGAACCCTCGAAACCGCGATAACGGTTTACACACTTTCCAGGCGTGCGCCTTCGACCACTCGGCCACCTCTCTAAAATAACATTTTATTATTCAGAGCTGCTAAATAATGAAAAATATCTCACACACTCAAAGAATACTGTGTTAATTTTTCAAGAAGTCTCTCCGCGAATGGCCGTTTCAAAAATAGTTTTAAACACTTTCTCGTCCATTTCTTCACTCAACATATACATCATTTTAGCTATAGCAGCCTCTGTAGTCATGTCACTTCCTGACACCACACCTAATCGCCTGAGCTCAGTACTGGTTTCATAATGCCCCATCTTAACACCACCGCCTCGGCATTGGGTAATATTGACGATGCGAATACCACTTTCTATAGCTTCAGCAATAGCTTTCAAAAACCAAGCTTCGGTCATGGCATTTCCTGAACCGTAAGTTTCAAGTATCACGCCACGCAATCCTTCTGTCGATAGCATTTGACGTACAACGCGTTCATTGATTCCTGGAAAGAGTTTTAGAATAACAATATTGTCATTTAAATCTTTGTGAACTTTTAATTTTTTACGCCGATTAGCGCGACGTAATAAATTGTAATTCACTTTTAAGTTGACGCCCGATACAATTAATGGTGGGTAATTTGGCGAACTAAAGGCTTGAAAATGCTCTGAATTAATCTTACTACTGCGATTACCTCTGTAAAGCTTATATTCAAAATACAAACCCACTTCAGCTATCACAGGTTTTTCGTCGCGTTGAAGTCCGGCAATTTGAATGGCTGTAATTAAATTTTCTTTGGCATCAGTACGCAAATCACCTATAGGTAATTGAGACCCAGTAAAAATGATAGGTTTTGACAGGTTTTCAAACATAAAACTCAACATCGATGCAGAATAGGCCATAGTATCGCTTCCGTGCAAAATGACAAAACCGTCATAGTCGTCATAATTTTCTTCTATCACATTAGCCATTTGTACAAAGTGAAGCGGACACATATTAGATGAATCAATTGGCACATCAAAACTATACGTATCTATACGATGCTCTAATAAACGTAACTCAGGAACATGATTCAATAAATCATCAAAATCAAACGCCTTTAAAGCACCGGTTTCAAAATCTTTAATCATACCTATAGTACCACCGGTATAAATCAATAGAATGTCTGCTCTGCCATTACTCATAGTCTAAATTTAATAGTTAAATACAGATTGTGCATTTTGCGTTGTGACGGTCGCCACCTCATCTAAACCAACTTCATAAATACTCGCTAATTTTTCGGCCACTTTAATCAAATAGCTACTTTCATTGCGCTTACCGCGATAAGGAGTGGGGGCTAAATAAGGTGAATCTGTTTCTAAAACGAGCTCTGTAAGTGGAACTTGATTTAGAAAGCGATCTATTTTTCCATTTTTAAAAGTCACTACTCCACCTATTCCTAATTTCATTCCTAAAGAAATAGCGCGTTGTGCCTGCTCTAAATTTCCTGTAAAGCAATGAAAGATACCATATAAATCTTCCCCTTTTTCTTCTTCTAAAATCTCAAACACCTCATCAAAAGCATCGCGACAATGAATTACTATAGGTAATTGATTTTGCTTAGCCAATTTAATTTGCGCTCGAAAAGCGTCTTGCTGCCAAGCTAAGGTAGATTGATCCCAGTGTAAATCTATGCCGATTTCACCAATAGCATAAAATTTCTTATCACTCTTTAACTGTTCTTCTACAACAGTTAATTCTTCTTTATAATTTTCTTTAACAGATACCGGATGTAGTCCCGCCATCAAATACATATGGTTAGGAAAAGCTTCTTGCAAGTCATACATCCGCTGTATATCATCAGCCTCTATTGCCGGTAAAAAGAATTTTTTGACTCCTGCTTCTATAGCGCGATTAACCACCTCTACTCTATCTTGATCAAATTCTTCTGCATACAAATGCGTATGTGTTTCTATAAAAACCATAACTTATCTATAATTTATAATTTCTGCTCTTCTTCTAAAAGATTACAAATCTAATTTAATTTCTTCGGTTATCTTTGTGAAAAAAACACGAATGGCGAGTTTACGACAATTTTTATTAGCTAAAAAATATCACCGTATCAAACTAAAAGTTACAGCTACCAATCATCTTGAAATCAAAGCCAGCATAAATGGTGTTGAAGGCAATTTTATTTTAGACACCGGCGCCTCTAATTCTTGCATAGGCAAAGATGAAGCAGAACACTTCAATCTATTTTCAGAGGATAGTGATGTGCGTGCTGCCGGCGCTGGGGCTACTAATATGTTGACACAAGTATCTTACAAAAACACCGTGAAAATTGGCGATTGGGAAAAGCGCAAAATTGATTTGGTCCTTTTTAACATGAAACACATCAACCAAGCCTTAGCTGATCATAAAGCTGATGTTATTCACGGTATCATTGGTGCGGATGTGCTTGAAAAAGGGAAAGCTGTTATCGACTATAAACGTAAATGTGTCTATTTAAAATAAACACTTATACCTTATTATATATACCAAAACGCCATCAGCTCAAAAACTGATGGCGTTTTGGTATATATTTACTTGTAATTTAAGACAAATGTTCTGCGCGATATGCTTCTACCTCATCAACTGTAGAAATCAATCCTTCGCCTAACAATTTATACCCATCTTTAGTAATTAAGAAATCGTCTTCGATTCGGATGCCGCCAAAGTCGCGATATTCATTGAGTTTATCATAATTGATAAACGCTTCATTTTTCTTTTCAGCTTGCCACATATCAATCAATTGCGGAATAATATAAATTCCCGGTTCAACAGTTACCACGTTACCTTCAGCCAATGGACGACCTAAACGCAACGACTTCCAACCAAATGTTTTTTGATCTTTAGGATCATCTTCGGTATAACCAATATATTGCTCACCTAAGTTTTCCATATCGTGAACATCTAAGCCCATGTAGTGCCCTGTGCCACATTGAAAAAACATAGTGTGTGCATTATTAGCTACCGCTTCTTCCGGATTTCCTTTCATCAAGCCCACTTCAGTCAAACCTTCAACTAAAGTTAAGGCTGCTTTGCGATGCACTTCTTTAAAGTTAACTCCCGGTTTCATGATAGCAGGTGCTTCTTTAAAGGCTTTGTGTACAATAGTATATAGTTCGCGTTGGCGAGCAGTGAATTGTTTATCTACCGGAAAAGTTCGCGTTAAATCTGCAGCATAACCCATAGCCATTTCTACACCAGAATCATTAAGCACCATATCACCTTTTTTCAGCGTGTTTAAGCGATAATGATTGTGCAAAATTTGGCCATCAACCGTCATAATAGGGGGATATGAAAACCCACATTGAGCATCGGCAGACAAATGTTGAATGGCATTTACCAATTCAAATTCTTTCATGCCCGGTTTAGCCAAACGCATGGCTAACAAGTGCATCTCATTTGAAATGTGTACAGCTTTCTCAATTTCTGTTACTTCTTGCGCTTCTTTTACAGAGCGTTGCGCACCAATAGCTTTAATAAACTGAACAGAAGGCTTGGTCTCGCCTAGCCTAGCTCCTAATAATTTACTTTGTAAAATCTGATTTACTGGTTGATATTCTGGCAACACATGCACTGTGCGTCCGGCAGATTTAGCCTGTTGCACATAGTCAAACAACTGCGCAAATGGCAAAGTTTTAACCACTCCTGAGCGTTCAGATTTAGAAGCAATCGTTTCTTGACTTCCCATCCAAACAATGGCATCTATATCTAACTCATCTCCAAAAACAATACTCTCACCAGTATTAGCATCTATGGCCGCAGCTAATTTAGGCTCTTGAATACCGAAGTAATACAAAAAGGTACTATCTTGACGAAATGGATACGGATTATCCGCAAAGTTCATCGGATTTTCCACATTTCCTAAAAAAATCATGACTCCGTCTGACACGGTATTAGCCAACACCTTACGGCGATTTTGATAAGTTTCTTTTGAAAACATATAGCTATTTTTAGATTGTATTCTTTTATTAATTCCCACAAATGTACGGAAAGGATTTTGCACGCACATAAAATATACACACTAATATAACACAGCTATTAACAAGTAAGCTTCTGATACCGCATGGATAAATTACACAGTCCAATTTCGACTTTATCTTATTGGACTATTCCATTTATAAACCACGGTATTATTCCTACAAAAAAATATTATAACCCGGACTAAAAAATAATTCTAATTGGCATAACTTCCATTAGCGCCCTCTGATATAAAGTTTTCGCGCTTTATCAGCTTTTTTAACCACCAATTCTGCCTCTTCCAAAAGCTCATATACTTGTCGATTATAGGCTTCACTCCTAAACTGCAGACTCGTATCTTTTACCACAACTGTAAAATTATAAAAACGATTAGCTTCCGTTGGAAAATAACCTGCTCTCAAGGCTCTGGCTTCATCATTCACAGGAGCCACGAGTTCTTCTGGTGTGTGAATCTTGTAAATCAATGTATCATTATGATGCCGTGAATAAAACACGCGATCTCCAAACAAAGAAGTCTGCTGCCATTCCATTGACAACTTTGAGTTTTCAACACGATATACATTGTCGTCATCAGGGATATGAGCCGAAAGCAAAGTGAGTCCAAAGGCTAACGCATTCCAACAAAAGTGACAGAGTATTGACCCGGTTAACTTAAAGTTTACAAAAAACCATAAGAGTATAAATATACCGACACTAAATGAAATATACTGCACCACTAAATAAAAATCGAATATCTCAAAGTCACTCATCGAATAATGAATACCACCAAACATAATAGCATTACTAATCAACACCAACTTAAACCAAATATTCTCCGGCCTTCCTTTTTTAGTCCAAATGAAGCATAGAACAATAAATAAAACTAAAGAAAAATACCCCACACCACTAATAGTAGAACGCATAGCAAAAATGAAGCCGCCCAAAAAAAGCCAAGCAACTATTTTCTTCCACTTAGTATTCAGCAACACGCCTCTAAATGCAATTTCCTCTATAATTGGAATAATAAAAACACCTATTAATCCGTAAAGGACAAAATCTTCTCTATCAATGGCATCAGTTATAGTATACTGCTTGTGCTCTATCCCTAGTCCTTCAACCACAAAAGCAAACAACAGCATAAAGAGAAAAGCCAAGCACCCCCACTTTAACAGCCAATTTTCACGGTAATTTTTTAAGCTAAATTTCATGTTTTAATAACATTCAAATGAACAATTAAACCAACCATCATCAACACTTTAATATTTTCATTTTGTTAGTTTTAATATAATTTTTAATTAATTTTCAGTTACAAAAAAATGAGAAAAGCAAGTAGATACAAAAAAATAATTTAAGCATTACAAACTACCCAACTCTCCTACAAAAACGTAAGGTTTAACGTCCGCGCTATAAAAACATCTGGAGCTTTTAGCTCTGTTGGCGCACAGTCCCCAACCTAAAATCTTAAGAAATATTAATTTTTACCGTAGATTATTCACTATTTTTTTTATTTTTCCGCTCCCATTAACAAAGGTAAAATCCTTACACTTATAAACGATGATCGATCAACTTACAGCACTAGACCAAGACGTCTTTTTATACCTCAACCATTTAGGCTCAAAACAATGGGATTGGCTGTGGCTCATCATCACTAACAAGTGGACTTTTATCCCTTTATATGCCTTTTTGATTTATCTACTTTACAGAAATTTGAATCTTAAAACAACCATTTACATTCTTGTTTTTGTCGCCTTAATGATTACCTGTACTGACCAATTAGCCAACGTATTTAAAGACGGTTTTCAACGCTTACGCCCCTGTAACTTAGACATAGGCGCACGTGTTGTGGCGCGCTGTGGTCGCTATAGCTTCTTTTCGGCTCATGCCGCTAGCACGATGGCGCTGGCTATTTTTATAGGATCCATTTTAAAACATTACTACAAATATGCCAAACCCAGCCTCATCATCTGGTCGCTCATTGTGGGCTACAGTCGTATTTACGTCGGCGTTCACTACCCCGGTGACCTCATAGTAGGTTTTATTATTGGGGGATTAATTGGGTATATCATTTATAAAATACAAGCCTTTATCCTCAAAAAATACCTACCCAAATTCAAACAAATTGGTCAATAAATGATACTCAAAACACTCTCCCTCAAGAGTGTTTTTTTTATTTGGGGCTTCCCCTTTGCGTCCGGTAAATCCGCAAGCTAACAGCACAAGGTAAGGTTGTTGCTGCACAGCTCCCGTCATCGCCCGCTCCGGGTCGGGCTGTCACTAGTCGCTTTTTGTGGCTGATGATAAAACTGATCTGCCACCGCTTTAAACTTTCCTAAAGTTCCAAACTTTAGGAAAGTTCTGTTTTAAAACAGCCACAAAAGAGCTCCAACAGGCCGTTCCATCCCTAAGCCATTGGCTAAAAGTGATTAATGATCAATGGTTAGTGGTGAATGTGCTATGATAAACTAAGCAACCACACTCCGCTTACCCCAAAAACCTGCCAGGTCTTCTTCCGCTCTGTTCAGAGACCTGTCGGGTTTTCATGTCTAGAAATCATGAAAAATTACCTTTGGCTCTTTGCCATTGGCTAAAAATTCATCAAAGCCGCTCGCGCTCTGCTTATAGATCCTGAAAAATTCTTCCTCCGTCAGAATTTTTCAAGATGACAAGATCTAGGGCCATATTTACACATTCCATCAACCTGTTTTTGGCTAAAATCAACTAATCGTTTTAAACTTTCCTAAAGTTCAAAACTTTAGGAAAGTTAGCTTTTAAAACAAGCAGCAGCTATTGCTGAATCAACAACAGCCTTTTTATAATCAAACCCCTAAAACAATCGCTGCATCAATATTGAGTTTCTGACTGATGATGCGCGCCACTTTTAGTGGAGGTTCATTTTTACCATTGAGGTATTCACTAATCCGCGAAGGGCTTATCTCTAATAATGCTGCTAGACTCTTTTGATTTAGCCCCATTTCCACCATGCGTAATTTTATAACCTCTATGAGTGAAGGTTTTTTTACAAGATAATATTGTTCTTCATATTCAGCCACCATATCTGATAAGATATTGAGTTCTATATAGCCTTTAGCTTCTTTATCTTCAATGTTTTCTGACACTTGCAGAAGCTCTTCTATACGCTCTATAATCGCTTGATATTCTTTTTCTGTTCGTATCATAATCATCATATATTCTTTATATCCGTAATTCGGTCATACTCCGCGTGTGTCCCAATAAATCGGATATACACCTTTTGAGCATTAAAAGAAATGATGCTAATCAACCGATAATGATTGCCTTTGATATTAAAAACAAATCGGTGATTCCCAACATAATCCACACTATTAAAATCCTGCTTGAGTGCATTGATGTTAGCCCATTTTTTTGCTTTAACCGTGTGGTACCAATCATTCAGTGCAGGTTCGCTATTGGCATGCACCGCTATAAATTCTTGTATTTTTTTGTAGGTTACTATCCGCATCAATACTTCTGTTACTGCAAAATTACAATAATATTACAAATAACGAAATGATATTTCGTTATTTGTAATATTATATTATTTGTTGATCGAAAAAACAGCTAAAAAACATCATCTCGTTTACGGCAAAAAACTTACCCTCAAGAACCCACAGAGCAATGCGAAAACCAGATTAAATCATTTACTGACGAAGTGCACTTTTTACAGCAAATGTTGTTAAACCAGTAAACGGAGTAACAGGAACTGTTGTTCCTCAAAAACCTGTCAGGTCTTCTTCCACTCTCCACAGAGACCTACCAGGCTTATCCATCACTGATCTATCATCGCTTCTCTAAAAACAACTCCTACAAGACAGAGAGGCTCGTTTTTTAACTTAAAAATTTTAACTTATATTTGAATCCATTAACATCAAAATGTTAACAAATAACAGTATTTAACAAAACCGACTATCCCAAACCCCTTATTATCGATGTCAAAACAAGCAACTTCCACAAAAAAGAAGAAGAAAAAATGGGCCATGCACACCAAAATCATCCTTGGCCTTTTAATCGGAGCTGTTGCTGGCATCATAGCCAGTTTGGTATTGGGTCCAAAAAATGTAGATTTAAATTGGGTGATAGACAATATCACTCAACCCCTAGGAAATCTGTGGCTACGCCTCTTACTAATGATTGTGGTTCCTTTGGTATTTTCAGCCTTAGTACTCGGCGTTGCAGGGTTGGGAAATGTCAAAAAATTAGGACGCATAGGTTTAAAAACACTCGGCTATACCTTGGTGATATCTGCTTTATCTGTCGTTATCGGTCTAAGTATGGTTAATCTTATTAACCCTGGAGAGCGCATCGATCCACAAACTGCCGCCGGACTAGAAGCTGAATACGGCATGACAGCCTCAGAACAAGTAGGTTCAGCTCAAGCTAGTGCCAAAGAAGTCAAAGAGAAAAACGTTCCTGTCATTACTCAAATTGTCGAAAAACTTATTCCTGAAAACCCTTTTCAATCTATGGTAGGAACTCCCAACCTTCTACACATCATGTTTTTTGCATTGATTCTAGGAATGGCAGCCACCATGATTCCTAAAGAAACAGCCAAACCTTTTATTGGCTTCTTCGATGCCTTATTTGAAATATCGGTGGTAATTATCAACGCCATCATGTACCTCGCGCCTTACGCCGTATGCCTCCTTGTGTTTAGCAGCATTGCTGCTTTCGGACTCGAATTGCTCATCGCTTTGCTCTGGTTTATTGTGGTTGTTCTCGGAGGGCTTCTCATTCATGCCATTGTGGTATATTCAGCCTCTGTCTATTACCTCTCCGCACTCTCTCCCATTGAATTTTTTAAAATGGTAAAAACTACTGCCGTAACTGCCTTTTCAACCTCATCTTCTAACGCCACGCTGCCTACTGCACTAAAAGATAGTCATGAAAACATTGGTGTGCCTGAGGAAATAAATTCATTTGTATTAACCATAGGTGCTACAGCAAACCAAAATGGGACAGCACTTTATGAAGGTGTTACCATCATTTTTCTAGCACAATTAGCTGGTGTCGATTTAAGTATTGGAGCCCAGCTAGGTGTAGCCTACTTAGCCATACTTGGTGGTATAGGAACTGCCGGTGTCCCCGGAGGCTCTATTCCTTATATTATTGTTGTTCTAGCCAGCCTTGGCGTCAATCCGGCACTTATTGCTGTAATCCTCGGTGTTGATCGCATTCTTGACATGTGCCGAACTACCATTAATGTTATCGGTGATATTTCGGCAGCTACCTTTGTAGCGCGTTCTGAAGGTTATCACCTCAATGGCGAACTACGCCCTCCTAAAAAGCATAAAGTCTAAAATTTTTATAAACCCTGTTCTTTCTAAATCAACAAATGAATGTATCTTTCGGAAAGAATAAATTAGCAATTCTAAATTTCGAATCGTTCTTTTATAAACAAATTGTTCATGCACATTCATTTTATTCAACACGAAACTTTTGAAGCCCCTGGAGCTTATCTAGATTGGGCTAAATCTCAAAACCACACCATTAGCTTCTCTAAAGTTTATCAGCAAGAGCCTTTGCCGCAGGTAATCGATGATATTGACCTATTAATTGTCATGGGCGGACCTCAAAATCCCAATACCACAAAAAAAGACTGCCCTCATTTTGATGCCTTAGCTGAAATTAAACTCATACAAAAAGCCATTCGCGCTCAAAAAGTTGTGATTGGCGTTTGCTTAGGCGCTCAACTTATTGGCGAAGCATTAGGCGCAACCTATGAACACAGTCCGGAACAAGAAATTGGTGCATGGCCTATTCAACTGACCACGGCGGGGTTAAAAGATGATAATCTAGTGCATTTTGGAACCACCTCAATTGTCGGTCACTGGCATGGCGATATGCCTGGATTAACCCCAACAAGTAAAGTGTTGGCTACCAGCGCAGGTTGCCCCAGACAAATTGTTGCCTATTCAGATAAGGTGTATGGCTTTCAGTGTCATCTTGAATTTACTCCAGAAGTTGTCGATCTACTTATCACTGAAGAACTAGACTTTTTAAACCAAGACTCTACCCCTCAATTTGTGCAGTTTCCTGATGAAATTCGCACTGTTGATTATTCTGAAATGAATCAACATCTATTTGATTTTTTGGATAAACTGACCGTTAACCTAAACTAGCTTACCCCCCCTCTCCTTTCTATAAACCTTAGCTTTAATAGTAATAGAAGAGTTAGCTTTCCACACTTTTTGAGATACTACCCGGGAAACCGTTACACAGAAAAGTAACTACTAGTTTCTACAAAATTTAAAGGTTATTAAATTACTATCAAAACCTAAAAGAGTGCTACTTTAAAGCAACACTCTTTTAGGTTTTGATAGTTATAAAGTTATATTTTAAAGATTACTTTTTTATTATTTTAAATGTTTTAGTATGATCTTCTAAATTAACCTTCATGATATAAATTCCAGGTTGTAATCTACCCATTTTCAAATAAGATTGCAAAGTATTAGGTTCAATAGAGATAATTTCTTGCCCTCTTAAATTAAACAAAGTGATTTTCTTTAACTCAGAATGCGCTTTTAAAAACAGGTTAGTTTTTACAGGATTAGGATAGAATTTAAAGTTTTGAAAAATCTGATCAACTATCCCTAAAGATGTTTGAAACGATTGAGGACCAACTAGTTCACTAGAGTTATCAGAACTACAAATAGACTTAACATACACTTCATACTCTGTTTCTGGCTGTAAGTTTGTTAGTGTTACCTCTGGATTATTATTAACTATAATAGTATCACCAGTAATACCTACATCAAAACCAGACTCACCGTAAATCACTTCCCAGCTTGTTTCGCTACCACCAGCTGTCCAAGATACTTTCACTGAATCTGCAGCAATTTCTGTAACAGTTAAACCAGTAGGTTGCATACACACTCCATCAGCTTTAAACTTATAATTTTGAGCATAAATCATTGTCGAATCTTGATCAGATTTCAACTCATTAAATATTGCGACTACCTGGTTGTTATTTGACTTAACAAAATGGATTCGTCCTTTATCAGCTACTGCTGTAGCAATAGGAGTATATTGACTATTAGAATTCACAAAATCACCTAAGCTATCAAGTTCAACTACACTTAATTCATAAATCATTCCTGCTGGATCTGTATCAGTTGATACTAAAAATACAGGTAAATTATTATTGAGTTGTAAATCGCCAGCATGGGCTTGCTGACTTCCCATAGGAAATACCTGTTTTGCATCATCTGTGAACAAACGAGTTCCAGTTATTTTATCAATTTTCTGAACATATTCAGCACTTTGCCCTTGTGAAGAATTTGCATAAGTACATATGGCCCAAATATATGGGGAATTAGGAGCATATGCAATCTTTGGATTCATTTCTAATTCAGCTTGATCTGTATCAAAATCAGTTCCATTAATTCCCCATGGAAGAGAACCATCAGGATTAAGTCGTTGCACATATGAATCAAGCCTTAATCCATCAGCTGCATCGTAACCAATATAAATTGTATCACCAGATCGATTATAATCGTAAAATTTATTGTATCGAGTAGCTATATTAGAAAGTTGAACAGGATTACTCCATACAGGATTCCCTATACTATCATAACGTTGAGCATATAAATATGAATAATCAGAGAAAAATACGTTATGATAAATTTCCATAATCCCACCATCCGATAATTCAAATAGTTTTGCTGGAACTATAATTTCACCTGCCAACCCTACAGTCACTGGGCTACTCCATTGTGCTACTCCATTATTATCATACTTTTGAAGCTTTGTAGTATAATCTGTGACATCTTGCCAACTTACCATTACTCCTCCTGAATTTACAGGTAAAACATTAACAAGATAACCTGAACCTATATTAATTCCTTGCTGCCCCCACACATTAACCCCACTTGGAGTTATTTTAAACATATATGCTGGAGTTCCAGCAGCTGTTCCTGATGCGCCTATATACAGATTATTATTATCATCTATGCTTACAAGTGTTTTCACAGTATATGAAATCATAGGAATTTGACCACTTACCAACATTCCATTATCTCCAAATTGTCTATTTCCATTAGCATCGATAAGTTGTACTCTTAATTGGTAATCATAATTTATTGTATCTCCAGCATTTTTCCAAAACACTACATAGGTTCCACCATTATTAGTGCTTATTGTTTCAGTATACGCTTGATTACTCTGAACTGTCGCCACTGGCGTATTAATCGCAAATTGGTTTGTCCACTGTGCATTTACTGACAAATAACAAAAGAGGGCAAAAAAAAGAAAAGTAATTGTTTTCATAATTTAGGTTTTATAATTGTTTAACATCAAAAGTATAAAAACAAAAAAAAACACTTCTAAACACCCCCTACTATAAAACACTCATTTATAAAAAAAACACCACATAAACAACACTCAACAACTCATAACAACTTATTTATTAGATTATTAGTAAATTTCACCCAAACTTATACAAATATGCAGACAAATCTACTTTGGCATTTGTTAGGCCCATTTTTTTACGTAATCTAGTTCGTGAATTTTCAATTGATTTAATAGATAAGCCAGATATTTGAGCGATTTCTTTAGAGGTCATGTTTAATTTTAACAAGGCACATAAGCGTTTTTCTCGTCGAGTTAAATCAGGATGTTTTATATTTAACTCATCAAAAAAAGATACATATACCTTTTCAAAACCTATCTGAAATTCTTTCCATATTTTCTCAATATCTCTATTTTCTAATTGTCTTGACACTTCATTAATTGCCAATTTAGTCTCTTTTTTAACCGCTTTTCGTTGCACTACCTTAAGCTTTTCGATGACATCTTGAACAATTTTATTTCTGTGTATTTCATACATTGTTTTGCTAACTAAAACTTTATTTTTTAATTCAATAGTTGAATTGAGTTCATTTTCTTTACTCTTGAGCAAGTTATATTTTAGTTGCGCTTTAGCCCATTTATTCTTATAGCTAATTATTCCTATTAAAGCTACTAGCAGAATAACAGTAACACTCCCTCCTACAAGCAAATAATTTATATGCTTTTCCGCCTCTTGTAGTTTTAAATTCTTTTTATGTGATTCAAATTCATTTTGAAGCGTTAATCGCTGTATATTAACTAACTTTTCATATACTTTTAAACTATCACTAATCTCATTATATAGAGTGAAGTACTGGGTTGCTGCCTTATAATTTTCATTTTTAAGATATGCTTTATAAAGAATTTGTACTATCTCTTGACTATCAAAGCTAAACTTATCATCATAAGCCAAAATAGCTTTTTTAGCATTTACTATCGCTAAATCAATTTGTTGAGTATTAAAGTAGTACTGTGCCAGTGCGTTATACACCCACCCCTGTGTTTTCTTTTCTACAAGAGGTGATGTGTTTAACATCTGCAAAGCCTTATTGTAATAAACTAAAGCTGAATCATTTTTTTGTTGTAATGTATAATTTCTAGCAACATTTGTATACACTACTGTTCTTAAATTAGGATTATCATATTGATTGAGGTAACTCAAACATTTTTTGTAATATTTATAGCTGTTTTTTAGGTCTAATTTTAAATATACATTTCCTAAATTATTAAGTGTTTTAGCAATATAACTAGAATCTTTTAATGCTTTTGACACCATATAGCTTTCATTAAAATAATGTATTGCTTTTTTCATATTTTTCAACCTAGCATAAATAACTGCAATATTATTTTCAATTTTTAATCTATCAATACTAGGTCGATCTAAATCACAATAGGCTAAAGATTTTAAATAATAATCTAGAGCAACATCTAAAGCGTCTTTATAGTAATAATAATCTCCTGTTTTTTTTAAACTTTTAAACAATTGATCCTTTGTGCCAACTTCTTTTGCTAAGCCATTTGCATAATTAAGGTAATATAATGCCCTTGAGGGATTCTTATCACTTAACAAAACAGCGATTTTATGGCTCAGTTTTATTTTATAAGATTTGCTCTTAGCAAGAGTAAGACTATCTATTAATAATCTGACCTGATGCTTATTAACAGCCTGCTTTATAATTGTATCAGATTGTTCATTTAAAAGTTTCATAGAACTTCCAAAAGTTTTTTCTTGCTCCGTAATTTGTGGAGATAGAATCAACCCAATAAGAAATATACCGAAAAACAACACAAACCTCATATTAACGATTATAAAAAACACTAATCTTTTATCAAAAACACAAATATAGCATATTAAATCAAACAAAAATCCCCCAGACAACCAATGGCCTGGAGGACAAAACATCACTTAAAACATAACTAAACTTATTTAATATCAAATCGATCGGCATTCATCACCTTAACCCAAGCGGTGATGAAATCTTTTACAAATTTCTCTTTGTTGTCATCTTGGGCATATAATTCTGAATAGGCCCGTAGAATCGAATTAGATCCAAAGACCAAATCGACACGAGTCGCCGTCCATTTGGTTTCTCCAGATACGCGATCCACGATGTTGTAACGATCTTTCCCTGCAGGCACCCAAGAATTATTCATATCGGTAAGGTTGACAAAGAAATCATTGCTTAACACGCCTTTTTTGTCGGTAAACTCACCGTGTTTTGCGCCACCATAATTGGTGCCGAGCACACGCATTCCGCCAACAAGAACCGTCATTTCGGGAGCGGTTAGTCCCAACAATGATGTTCGGGCTAGCAACAACTCTTCAGGAGCGGTTTCAAAATCGGCTATTTGCCAGTTTCTAAACCCGTCATGAATAGGCTCAAGAACATCGAAAGAAGCAGCATCAGTCATTTCTTCGGTGGCATCACCACGACCGGGACTAAAAGGAACGTCAATAGCAAAACCTCCATCTTTGGCTGCTTTTTCTATGGCAGCACTTCCACCCAAGACAATCAAATCGGCCAGGCTGATGTCTATAGTGGTATTGTTCTGTATTTCGGTTAATTTTGCCAAGACTTTTTCTAAGCGTTGTGGCTCGTTACCTTTCCAAGAGCGCTGAGGAGCAAGGCGAATTCGCGCCCCATTAGCGCCACCTCTATAGTCGGTCCCTCTAAAGGTTCGTGCACTGTCCCAAGCGGTGTTGATCAATTCAGTTGCACTCAAACCGGAGTTGAGAATGGCTTCTTTTAGAGTTTCTATTTCTTTTTCAGTCAACGAATAGTTACCCGCAGGCACCGGATCTTGCCAAATCAAATCTTCTGATGGCACATCAGCTCCCAGGTATTTAGTTTTTGGCCCTAAATCTCTGTGGGTTAATTTAAACCAACCTCTAGCAAAAGCATCGTCAAAAGCTTCTGGGTTTTCGTAAAAATGTTTAGAAATCTTTTTGTAAATCGGATCCATTTTTAAGGCCATATCGGCATCGGTCATCACCGGATTACGACGAACACCAGGAATGTGTGCATCCATAGGTCGATCTTCTTCTTTAATGCTTACGGGTTCCCATTGAAAGGCGCCGGCAGGACTTTTCACGCTTTCCCACTCATGATTGAGCAACAAATCGAAATATTCGTGATCCCAACGGTTAGGGGTAGTCGTCCAAGCACCTTCTAGTCCACTATACATGGTGTTTTCGGCATTTCCTTTTCCTTCAGAATTAATCCAGCCTAAACCTTGTGCAGTGATATCGGCCAACTCAGGTGCTTCACCCAAATTTTCGGCTTTCCCATTTCCGTGCATTTTACCAACGGTATGCCCTCCGGCAATGAGTGCCACGGTTTCTTCGTCGTTCATCGACATTTCTTTAAATGTTTTTCGTACATCTAAAGCTGTTCGAAGCGGGTCGGGTTTGCCATCAACACCTTCGGGGTTGACATAGATGAGTCCCATTTGTACTGCCGCCAAAGGTTTTTCAAGTGATTCTCGATTTTGATCATCCGCATATCGATTTTTGGTTGCTGCCAGCCATTCGGTTTCTGGTCCCCAATTGGTATCAATTTCGGGTTGCCAAACATCTTCACGGCCACCACCAAAACCAAAAGTTTTGAAGCCCATAGATTCGTAAGCCATATTTCCAGCAAGGATAAAAAGGTCGGCCCAAGAGAGTTTGTTTCCGTATTTTTTCTTGATTGGCCAAAGCAATCTACGACCGCGATCTAGGCCAACATTATCCGGCCAGCTGTTCAGCGGTGCAAAGCGTTGGTTACCGGTATTACTTCCTCCGCGTCCATCAACTCTACGGTATGTACCGGCACTGTGCCAAGCCATACGCACCATAAGACCGCCATAATTACCATAATCGGCAGGCCACCAGGTTTGTTGCTCGGTCATCAATTTTTTTAAATCGGCTTTGACAGCTTTAAGGTCAAGTTTCTCAAATTCTTCCTTATAGTTAAAATCTGGACCATAAGGGCTTCTTTTGACATCGTTTTGTGCTAATATGTCTAGGTTCAATACATTGGGCCACCAACGGGTCACGGCATCGTTGCTTCCGGTATTAGCGCCGGTGTCGGCGCCGTGAATAAATGGGCATTTCCCTGAAGTTGTATCTTGATTTTCAGTTTTCTCAGGATTGTTGTGATGAGGGTAAGGGCATTTACCTTTTTCTGTTGTACTCATAGGGTTATAGTTTTATTATTAGTCGATACAAAATTAATAGATAATAGTTATCATAATATTGTTTTATAATTATCAATATCTATGAAACAATAAATTCTAATTATAAATCCTTCACTATTAAAATTTAGAATTCTAGAGTATTTTTATCGTAATCATAGTTATACTTAACTATACGAGGTCTATCTGTGAATAATACCGGTCAACCACATGTTAATTAAACGTTAAGTAACATCAAGTTAATAGTATTACTATTAGTTTAGTCAAATCCTATAAATAGCAATTCAGATGAACTCACATCAGGCACCCATTTTTGAACTTAATGATAAATTATACATCAAAGACCCCGCATCTTCTAAATTAGGAAAAAAAATCTTAAAACACAGCATTATTCTGATAGATTTAGTTGGTTTTGAATCTTTTACTTTTAAAAGGCTAGGAAAAGAAATTGGGTCAAATGAAAGTTCTGTGTACCGTTATTTTGAAAACAAACACAAATTATTACTATATCTTTCATCTTGGTATTGGACCTGGATGGAATATAAATTACACATCGCCATACAAGAGCTCACCGATCCGCTCGATAGATTACACCGAATGATTGAAGAGTTAACCGCTGAAATTCAAGATGATGCGACTACTGAATATATTAATGAAGCCATCTTAAATCGAATAATTATTGCTGAATATTTTAAAACCTTTCACAATAAAGAAGTAGATACAGAAAATCAAAATGGATTTTACAGAGTTTACATTAAAATCATACATCTTTTAGCCTCATCAATATCAGCGGTTAACCCCTCTTACAAATTCAGTAAAACGCTGGCTTCCTCAATTGTTTCAGGAACATTAAATCAACATTTTTTCAAGCAGCATTTAAAAACCATAACTGATTTTAGTAATAAACAAGCGCTTTTATCGCCATTTTATATAGAGTCAGTTGACAAAATATTATTATGACACCAATTAAACGATTTAAAGGATTGTTAGAGGTAGACAAAAAAGACATCTATCAAATCCTTTTATACTCTGTTATGGCGGGTATTATTAGTCTTTCTCTTCCTTTAGGGATTCAATCCATTGTCAATTTTTTGCAGGCAGGTCAGGTGAGTACTTCTTGGGGAGTGCTTGTGGTTGTGGTGGTTGCAGGAGTGGCCATGGTGGGTATTTTTATGATTATGCAATACAGAATTACAGAAAATTTACAACAAAAAATATTTGTCCGCTCTTCTTTTGATTTTGCCTATAGATTTCCTAAAATGAAATTTAGCAAACTCTATCCCTACCTCCCTGAAGAGCTCGCTAACCGATTTTTTGACACCTTAAATGTACAAAAGGGAGTCGCCAAATTATTACTAGAAATATCTGGAGCAACACTCCAAATTTTATTCGGTATTATTCTTTTATCGCTCTATCACTCCTTTTTTATTCTCTTCGGTATTTTACTGATTCTCTTATTGTATTTTATTTTTAAACTCAACTTCAATTCTGGAGTTGAAACCAGTTTAAAAGAGTCAGACTACAAATATCGAGTAGCGCATTGGCTACAAGAAATAGCTCGCAATCATCTGAGTTTCAAGAACAAGCAAGTTTCTAATTTTGCATTAAATAAAAACGATGAACTTGTCAATGGGTATTTAAAATTTAGAGAAAGCCATTTTACAATCTTAAAAAGACAATTCACCCAGTTGATTGGGTTTAAGGTGTTGATGACGGCAGGTCTTCTTATTATAGGCGGGTTATTAGTACTGGGACAACAAATGAATATTGGTCAATTTGTCGCTGCTGAAATTATTATTTTAACCATCACTACTGCTGTTGAAAAATTATTCTCTGGTACAGAAATGTTTTATGATGTCCTCGCCTCTCTTGAAAAACTAGGCAAGGTGACCGATATTGAATTAGAACAAGAAAAAAAGGGGCAATATTTTTTAGATGAATCAGATATTGTTATTGAAACTAATTCATTAACTTATCAATTTCCTGACTCTGAGCGTTTTGCAGTAAGAGATATCTCTCTAAAGATAGAACAAGGAGATCATATTCTCATCACCGGCAAAAATGGTTCTGGCAAGACAACTTTACTAAGACTTCTCAGCAGGGTAATTGAACCTACAGGAGGAAGCATGTTTATCAACAATGCTAATTATAAAAAATACTCTCTGCTTGACTACCGCGACAAAATAAGTACTATTAGCGTTAATGATAATGTATTTGAAGGTAGCCTGCTCGATAATATCATTTGTAAAAATCCTGATGTCTCTAAAAAAGAAATTTTTGAAATACTAGAAAAACTCAAACTATCTGACTATATAAAGTCCCTCCCCAATGGTCTCGATACCGAAGTACACTCCGGAGGCACACACCTCTCATCTTCAATTATTGAAAAAATATTAATAGCTCGTTGTGTACTCGCTAAACCTAAAGTAATCTTTATGGAAGAACCCTTAAAGGATGCGGATGAAAATTCTGTTAAAGATATTATCGATTATTTAGCTAGCGATGATAAAAAATGGACTTTAGTCGTCATCTCTAAAATTCCTCATTGGGAAACTAAGTGCACTAAACATTATAACATGAAAAAAGGGACCTTAAAAAACTAACAGATGCTAAATATATCAAACAAAAGAATAAACACCAACATTGACATGCGACGGTATAAATCTATGCAGATTTTTATCGCTAACAAGCATTATAAAGTCATCCGCAAAATCATTTGGGGCGTTTTTATAGCTATGATTTTATTCCTCTTCTTGCCATGGACACAAAATGTAGAAGCTTCTGGGTTTGTTACGGCTCTTGACCCTGCTCAACGTCCACAAACTGTACATTCTACTATAGATGGGCGAATTGAAAAATGGTTTGTTCAAGAAGGCGATTATGTCAAGAAAGGAGATACTATAATGTATATCTCTGAAATCACATCAGGCTACTTAGACCCTAATCTTATCACTAATACTCAAAATCAATTAGAAGTTAAAGAACAATCTGTGACCTCATATTCGTCTAAAGTTATAGCCATGCAGGAGCAAATTGAAGCTATCAAAAATGAGCGCGTATTAAAACTTAAACAAGCCCAAAACAAGCTGAAACAAAATACACTAAAAGTAGAAAGTGACAGTATTGAACTCGAAGCGATTAAAACACAACTCAGTATTGCTGAAACACAATACAACCGCGCCTTCAGCTTAAACAAAGAAGGGCTTAAACCTATGACTTATGTAGAAGAAAAACGTGTGAAATTACAGCAAATGCAAGCCAAAATTATTACACAAGAAAACAAATACCTCTCTAGTCAAAATGAGCTGATAAATAGCGAAATGGAAATAGGTCGTATTACGGCATCTTATGCTGAAAAATTAGCGAAAGCTAACAGTAGTTTACAAACGGCTATCAGTACAAGTTTAGCCACAAAAGCTGATGTCAGTAAACTACAATCTACTTTATCTAGTTACATCATGCGTCGTGGCATGTATTACATTACAGCTCCACAAACGGGTTACATTAACCGAGCTCTGCAATCCGGTATAGGTGAAACCATCAAAAAAGGTACTCCCGTAGTGAGCATCATGCCTGCTAAATTTAAATATGCTGTCGAGGCTTACATTATGCCCATGGAATATCCACTCATCAGTACCGGTCAAAAAATCCGAATTACTTTTGATGGCTGGCCTACAATCATTTTTAGCGGATGGCCTGGTGTTTCATATGGTACTTTTGGAGGTGTAGTTGTTGCTAAAGAAAGCTTTATCAGCCCTAATGGAAAATACCGCATCCTCATAGCTCCTGATCCTCACGAAAAACCTTGGCCTAAACTCTTAGGAATTGGTGCCGGAGCCCAAACCCTAGCTCTACTCGACACCGTGCCGATTTGGTTTGAAATATGGCGAACTTTAAATGGTTTCCCGCCTAACTTTTACCAAACTCCTGACAATAAAACTAAATCTAAAAAATAGATAGCATATGACCCTATTTAAGCACAGTTGTCTATTAGTTGGCCTTATGTTGATGTGTTCAATGCACTATAACAAGGCGTACGCTCAAGATTCGCTCACCACTGAATTTACCTTTGATGAATTTTTAGGGCTCGTCAAAGAATTTCATCCCGTAGTTAAACAAGCTGATTTAATTTTAACTGAATCTCAAGCTAAATTAATGAAAGCCAGAGGCTACTTTGACCCTAAATTAACGGCTGATTTTTACAACAAAAACTACCACGACAAAACCTATTATTCCTTGTTTAACGGTAGTTTTAAAGTTCCTCTCTGGTATGGTGTTGAAGTGAAAGCTGCTTTTGATAAAAACAAAGGCGATTATCTCAATCCAGAGCATTACATCCCTGAAGATGGCCTAACCAGTATTGGCATATCCGTACCCATCGGTCAAGGCCTTTGGATTAATAAGCGTATGAACGAAGTGAAAAAAGGAAAACTCTACGTTAAACTCGGCCAATATGAACGCACCCTAACCGTAGCGCAAATTTTATACGATGCCTCTGTAGCCTATATAGACTGGAAGCAACAATACGAAAAAGTAAAGCTTTATGCCAGCTTTTATCAAAACGCCAAAGACAGACAACAGTGGATAATCCGATCTATCGATTTAGGAGCTCTCCCGCCTATTGATAGCGTTGAATCTGGAATTACCTTAAAATCGCGAAAATTAGAATGGGAGCAGGCTCAACTAAAACTCACCAAAAGTAGATTGACCCTGTCTAATTTTTTATGGACCCAAAACAATATTCCTATTGAACTAAATGAAACTATGGTTCCTGAAAAAAATCTAAAATCTACTATCTTAACCAGTTTAGATATTTCTCCTCTAGCCAATGAGACGAACCTTAGTGAACACCCTAAGCTAAACGCTTTGCAAACTAAGCTCTCTATGAAAGAGTTAGATCGTAAACTAAAAGCCAACAGCCTATTGCCTAAACTCCGCGTCAATTACAACTACATCTCTGAACCTAATTATTTCAACAACTTTAATTGGGATGATTATAAAATTGGGGCTTCTTTATCTATTCCTATATTTCTCAGAAAAGAACGCGCTGAACTCAGAATTGCCAAAGCCCAACTTCAAGATGCTCAATACGGTTTAACAATGCAAACTCGTGAACTTAAAACTAAGATTGAAACAAAATATACTGAACTCAATTCCTATCAGAATCAACTTAACATGAATAGCGAATTAGTCGGTGACTATCAACAAATGCTCACTGCCGAAATTCGCCTCTTTGAGATGGGTGAAAGTTCTATTTTCTATATCAACACACGAGAAAACAAGCTCGTTAAAGCCAAAGTGAAGCAAATTGAACTCAAAAATAACTACTTTATAATCGCTGCTCAGCTTTACCATATCCTAGCCAGGTTATAAGTTACTCACTCTAAGCTAAATCAACTATTCCAAAAGCATGCTTTCACCACAAAGCGTGTTTTTTTTATTTGAGCGTGCCCCTGCGCTACCAACAGTAAAAGGCTGTGACTATCTGTCAACTATTCAGCTCAATCAAACTGACCTCACCGCTCCGGGTCGGGCTGTCACTAGTCGCTTTTTGTGGCTGATGATAGAACTACAAAAAAACCTGACAGGTCTTCTTCCACTCTGCCTAGAGACCTGTCAGGGTTATCCACTGATTTGCCATCGTTTTAAACTTTCCTAAAGTTTGGAACTTTAGGAAAGTTCTGTCTTAAAAACAGCCACAAAAGAGCTCCAACAAAGCCCTTATCCCTCACGCAAAGAAAAGTGAACCCAATAATCATGGGCGATTTTAGTAAATCGCAATAAACTCCAAACCTCCAAGGTTTTTAAAACCTTGGAGGTTTATAACGTCCACTTAGTAGTTGCTGTTTGGCTATCAACCCTGCATCTAAACCTGTCAGGTTTTAGCAAAGGCCGGTTAGTGTATAAACACAAAAAAGCCTTTCAAGATTGCTCTCAAAAGGCTTTTT
>CAYVJG010000002.1:11048-121203 GCA_964451785.1 uncultured Flavobacteriaceae bacterium | reverse complement strand
GAAGCGTTTGGACGGTCTTGGATGTCTTCAGCAGTAATGGTGGTTACTGCCTTGGCACTTTTAGCTTTCGTTTGTGTTTCATATCCCGTACTGACCAGTACTTGATCTAAAAGCTCACCAGCTTTAAGAGCGACGTTAATGGTTGATTGTGTGCCAACAGTAATGGTTTGGTCGGTAAATCCGACAAAACTAAATTTGAGTTGGTCGCCTTGGTTGACATTAATGCTGTATTGTCCATTAAAGTCTGTTTGTGTTCCCTGATCTGTACCTACAACGCGGATATTTACCCCAGGTAAGGGTACCCCACTATTATCAGTCACAGTTCCGGAAACCTGAGTTTGTTGTGCAAAGGCTATTTGCACGACTAACGCTAGCAGTAGCGTCAGAATTCCTTTGAACTTGGTTTTCATTGTTTATATTTATTTGAATTAGCCAACGCCAAAAATCCAAATAAAAAGTTAATCAAGCAAGGAATATGTTGGTTTTGTTTAAGAAAATTTTAATTCAAAAATATAAAATTTAACATTTAAAAATTTGTGCTGAGACTGAGGTGTACCTTGGTGTTACTGAATTTAAAGGACTGTTCGGGTGTTTTGCCATTGGCAAAGGCCAGTCGGAGTAAGCCGGCTTTGGTTTGTAAGCCTAGTCCGAAGCCTACACTGTATAAGCTGTAAGAACTGTTTTGTAGACTGTTTTCTGAGTAGGCATAGTCAATGATGCTGTGGATATAGAGGTTAGAAGACAGAAGATAGCGGTATTCGGTTTGTAAACTCGCATAAGTAGAGGCGAGTAAGCTGTTTTCATTAAATCCACGTATAGAGTTTATACCGCCAAATCTGTATAATTCGTTGTTTAGGTAGTGGTTGGAGATGAGTATGGCGGCGTCGGTGTGCAGGTAAATGGAATTGCGAGTATCTAAATTGATTAGATGTTGCCCTTTTAAAGCGATGAGCGTTTGTTGGTCAGCAATAGTATCTGTTGAGCGCTTTCCTAATCCAAAACTCAATTCTATGTCGGTTTGAATAGGAAATAAGGGAGATTGGTTTGTTGAATATTTTTTATACTGTGTCTCTAGTGTTATAAAATTAGCTTTGTAATCTGTGAATATTTGACTGGTAATAAAGCTGTCTTCTAATAAATTAGTTGAAGTGACTCCTTTGTAGCCGATTGCTAAATTGATTTGGGGTGTGAGTTGATAACCTAGGCTGAAGCGTTGAGTGTTTGTGGTGAAAGAAGAATCTTGTTTAAAGAGATTGAGACCGGCTTGTACGCTAAAAGGCGTGTTGAATAGAAATGGAAGGCTGAGCTCGGCAGAAAATTCGCGTTGGCTAGTTTGGGTGTTCTGGTAATGGATATTTAAGGTTTCGCCAAAATTTAAATTGTTGACTAAACTAATGGCGATGTCTCCATTTAACTTTAATTGATGAGAATCTTCATCAGTCGAAAATCCTAAAAAGCCTTCAAAGCTATTAGCGGGTTGTTTTTTGAGATAGAGGTATAGTTGGGTTTTGCGATCGGTAAAACGCACTTGAGGATCGCGAACAGTGGTGATAAAGTGGAGTGAATTTAAAAGCTTTCCTTTCTGTTTTATTTCTTCTTGATTAAAAACTTGTTTAGGTTTTAAGTTGACATAATAGCGCAAAAACGAACGCGGAAAATTGGGATAACCTTTAATGATGATGCTGTCGATAAAGCGCTGTTTGCGTTTGTGAAGTTTTAAATCAGCGTAGAGTTGTGCGGAATCAACTCTAATGTCAGTGAGCTGAAGTTGTGAAAAAGGATAACCTTTTGCGGCGAGTGCTGTGTTGAGTTTATTGAGCTGCTGAGTTAATTCTTGTAGAGAAAGTTTAAAGCTGGTGTTGTTGTGTGGTATCCTGTGAGTGTTAAGGTAGTTTTTTAAGAATAGGCTGTCGGTTAACTCGGGATAAGAGATAGAGATGTAATTGTATTTTTTATGAAGTGTAAATTCTGATTTGTAAATAGAATCGTTTATCTTTGTAAGCTTTGAATGCCAATTGTTTATAAATCCGATTTTTTGCAAGTTGTGGGAAAGTTTCTTCAAACTTTTTTGCATAGAACCGATGGAGTGATGCTCGTGCTGATAAGCGATAGAGTCTATAATGCTAGTTTCTTCGGGATTTTGCCCAGTGATAACGAGCTGTAAATTTTGAGCCTTGCTGGTTGAAAGGCAAGTTGAAGCGATGAACAATGCAAAAACTAAAGCAGTATTAAAGTAAATAGCTTGATAGTTAGGAAGTTTTAAAATATGCTGTTTTTGATACAGATGCAAGGTGTGTAAAGTTGAGCTTGATAAAAAAGAAATGCAAAATTGCATGAACTAGAGATTCATTTATTACAATAAACGCAAAGATTAGAAGAATATGTATGTTTAAATGGAAAAATAGTTGAGATTGAAAAAAAAATCAGAAACTTTGAAATCTCAAAAAATAGTTCTACATTTGCAGACCCTAAAAATAGGGAAAAATTAATTAATTGATAATAGTGTAAATTAAACTATGCCAACAATTTCACAATTAGTTCGAAAAGGAAGAACCAGATCGACCAAGAAGAGTAAATCGGCTGCTTTGGATTCTTGTCCTCAACGACGTGGTGTATGTACACGTGTGTACACTACTACGCCAAAAAAACCTAACTCAGCAATGCGTAAGGTTGCCCGTGTTCGTTTAACCAATGGAAAAGAGGTTAATGCGTATATCCCGGGAGAAGGACATAATCTCCAAGAGCACTCGATAGTATTGGTCAGAGGAGGAAGGGTTAAAGATTTGCCTGGTGTACGTTATCATGTTGTTCGCGGCGCGTTAGATACAGCCGGTGTTCAAGATCGTACTCAGCGCCGTTCAAAATACGGTACTAAACGCCCTAAAAAGTAAACTACGTTAACTGTTAAAGGTTAAGCGTGGTTTTTGCGTTTAATCAGTTAGGTAAAATTATTAACTTATTTTAAAGAAGAAATGAGAAAAACTAGAGCTAAAAAAAGAGCTTTATTACCGGATCCTAAATTTAATGATCAACTCGTTACTCGTTTTGTAAACATGATGATGTTGCACGGTAAAAAGTCAATCTCTTTTAAAATCTTTTATGATATGATTGATATCGTTGAAGAGAAAAAAGAAGATGAAGAAAAAACGGCTTTGGAAGTTTGGAAAGAGGCCTTGTCTAACGTGATGCCGCATATTGAAGTGCGCAGTCGTCGTGTTGGGGGAGCTACCTTTCAGATTCCAACTCAAATCCGTCCAGATCGCAAAGTAGCAACAGCCATGAAGTGGTTGATTCTCTTTGCAAGAAAACGCAATGAAAAATCTATGGCGGCTAAGTTAGCTGCTGAAGTTTTGGCTGCCGCTAAAGAAGAAGGTGCTGCTGTTAAAAAACGTGTGGATACACATCGTATGGCCGAAGCTAATAAAGCATTCTCTCACTTTAGATTCTAATAAAAATGGCACAAAGAGATTTAAAATATACAAGAAATATTGGTATTGCCGCGCATATTGATGCAGGTAAAACAACTACTACTGAGCGTATTTTGTTCTATACAGGTATTAACCATAAAATCGGTGAAACTCACGAGGGAGCCGCTACTATGGACTGGATGGAGCAAGAACAAGAACGCGGTATTACAATTACATCTGCTGCAACTCACTGTACTTGGAACTACCGTGGTCAAGAGTATAAAATGAATATCATTGATACTCCTGGGCACGTTGACTTTACAGTAGAAGTAGAACGTTCTTTACGTGTACTTGACGGTATGGTTGCTTTATTTAGTGCTGTTGATGGTGTTGAACCTCAATCAGAAACTGTATGGCGCCAAGCTGACAAATATTCTGTGCCACGTATTGGGTTTGCAAATAAAATGGACCGTGAAGGTGCTGATTTGTTTAAGGTATGTGCGCAAATTAAAGAAATGTTAGGGGGTAACCCTGTGCCGCTTCAAGTACCTATCGGTAGTGGATTAGATTTTAAAGGTGTTGTTGACTTGATTTCAAACAAAGCTATTGTTTGGAATGAAGAAGATTTTGGGATGACTTTTGAAGAAATCGAAATTCCTGAAGATCTTGTTGATGATGTTAAACAATACCGCGGTGAGCTTATTGAAGCTGTAGCTGAGTATGATGAAGCCTTATTAGAAAAATTCTTTGAAGACGAAAACTCAATCACTGAAGATGAAATTATCGAAGCTTTGCGCAAAGCAACTATCGATATGTCAATCATCCCAATGTTGTGTGGTTCTGCTTTTAAAAATAAAGGTGTTCAAGTTATGCTTGATGCTGTGATGCGTTATTTGCCTTCACCAGTTGATGTTGAAGCTATTGAAGGTAAAAACGTCGATACTGAAGAGCCGGAATTCCGTCACCCGAGTGTTGATGATCCATTCTCTGCTTTAGCATTTAAGATTGCTACAGATCCGTTTGTTGGTCGTTTGGCATTCTTCCGTGTGTATTCAGGTAAACTAGATGCAGGTTCTTATGTGTTGAACAACCGTTCAGGTAAAAAAGAACGTATCTCTCGTATCTATCAAATGCACTCTAATAAACAAGAGCCAATTGATCAAATTCAAGCTGGTGACATTGGTGCAGGTGTAGGTTTTAAAGATATTAAAACTGGTGATACTTTAACTGATATGGATCATCCTATCAACTTAGAGTCTATTACTTTCCCTGATCCGGTGATTGGTATTGCTGTTGAGCCAAAAACAAAAGCTGACGTTGAAAAATTAGGTATTGCTTTAGGTAAATTAGCAGAAGAAGATCCAACTTTCCAAGTAAAAACTGATGAAGTAACAGGTCAAACTGTAATTTCAGGAATGGGTGAGTTACACATCGAAGTTTTAATTGATCGTTTAAAACGTGAATTTAAAGTTGAGGTTAACGAAGGTGAGCCACGTGTAGAATATAAAGAAGCTGTAACTAGAAGTACTGAACATCGCGAAGTTTATAAAAAGCAAAGTGGTGGTCGTGGTAAGTTTGCTGATATTATCTTCGAAATGGGACCTGTAGATGAAGACTTTGAAGGTAAAGGCTTACAATTTGTAGACGAAATTAAAGGTGGACGTGTTCCAAAAGAATTCATTCCATCAGTACAAAAAGGTTTCGAGCAAGCTATGAACAACGGGCCTCTAGCAGGTTTCCAAATGGACTCTTTAAAAGTTGTTTTAAAAGACGGTTCATTCCATGCAGTTGACTCGGATCAATTGTCATTTGAATTGGCTGCAAAACTAGGTTATAAAGCTGCTGCTAAAGCTGCTGGTGCTGTAGTGCTTGAGCCAATCATGAAAGTTGAAGTCGTGACTCCAGAAGAAAACATGGGGGATGTTGTAGGTGACTTAAACAGACGTCGTGGACAAGTGAACAATATGAGTGATCGTTCAGGAGCTAAAGTGATTAAAGCAGACGTGCCATTATCAGAGATGTTTGGTTACGTTACTACTTTGAGAACCTTATCTTCAGGTCGTGCAACTTCAACAATGGAGTTCTCTCACTATCAAGAAACACCTGCTAATATTCAAGCAGAAGTTATTAAAGCCGAAAACGGCACTAACGAATAAGAGGAATTAAAATGAGTCAGAAAATTCGAATTAAGTTGAAATCTTACGATCATAACTTGGTTGATAAATCATCTGAGAAAATCGTAAAAACTGTAAAGACTACCGGAGCTGTTGTTACTGGACCAATTCCATTACCAACTAAGAAAAAGATTTTTACTGTATTGCGTTCGCCACACGTTAATAAAAAGGCTCGCGAGCAGTTTGAATTAAGCTCTTATAAGCGTTTGCTTGATATCTATAGCTCTTCTTCTAAAACTATTGACGCTCTTATGAAATTAGAGTTGCCAAGTGGAGTAGAAGTAGAAATCAAAGTTTGATAGCATCCTCTGTTTAAACTAAAATTTTGACTGAAGTATAGGTAAGACCGTTCTTGCCTATACTGAAGTTTTTAATATTTATTAATTAATATATACTAATAATGTCTGGGTTAATTGGAAGAAAAATCGGGATGACCAGTCTTTTTGATGAAAATGGCAAAAACTTGCCATGTACAGTGATTCAAGCTGGTCCTTGCGTTGTTACCCAAGTCAGAACCAAAGAGGTCGACGGGTATAACGCCCTTCAACTAGGTTTCGATGACAAATCTGAAAAACATACCACTAAGGCTGAACAAGGCCATGTTAAAAAAGCGGGTACTGTTGGAAAGAAAAAAGTTGTTGAATTCCAAGATTTTGAAGGAGAATTTAATTTAGGAGATCAAGTTACAGCTGCTATCTTTAAAGAAGGAGAGTTTGTTGATGTATCTGGTGTTTCTAAAGGAAAAGGTTTTCAAGGGGTTGTAAAACGTCATGGATTCCGCGGATCATCACGTACTCATGGTCAGCAAAGTATGTTGCGTGCACCAGGTTCAGTAGGTGCAGCTTCATATCCGGCTCGTGTATTTAAAGATATGCGTATGGCTGGTCAAATGGGAGGAACTAAAGTGAAAGTACAAAACCTTAGAGTGTTGAAAATTGATGCCGAGCAAAATTTAATTATCGTTAAAGGATGTGTGCCGGGTCATAACAACGCTTATGTAACTATTGAGAAGTAATGAAATTAAGTGTATTAGATATTTCCGGAAAAGATACAGGTAAGGAAGTTGAACTTTCTGATGCTGTGTTTGGTATTGAGCCTAATACTCACGCTATATATTTAGACGTGAAACAATATTTGGCCAACCAACGTCAAGGAACGCATAAAGCTAAAGAACGCGCTGATATTTCAGGAAGTACCCGTAAGTTGAAAAAACAAAAAGGTACAGGTACAGCTCGTGCAGGTAGTATTAAATCTCCTGTGTTTAGAGGTGGTGGTCGCGTTTTTGGACCACGTCCACGCAACTACGGTTTTAAACTCAACAAAAATTTAAAACGCTTAGCTCGTCGTTCTGCTCTTAGTGATAAAGCACAAAATAACAATTTAATCGTCGTTGAAGATTTTCAATTTGATACGCCAAAAACTAAGAAATACAAAGAATTTTTAGAAGCTCTTCAGCTTTCAGATAAAAAATCTTTATTAGTGTTGGGAGAGACAAATAAAAACGTATATTTGTCAGCACGCAATTTAAAACGTTCTGAAGTCATAAGTGCCTCGCAATTAAACACTTATAAAGTAATGAACGCTGATAAGGTTGTGTTTTTGAACAGTTCAATTGAAGGAATTGAGTTAATTTTGAATAAATAAGCATCATGAGTATTTTGATAAAACCTATTATTACGGAGAAAGCTACTCAAGATAGTGAGCTGAACAACCGCTTTTCATTTGTGGTTGATCTTCGTGCAAATAAGATTCAAATTAAAGAAGCGGTCGAATCTACTTATGATGTCACGGTGGATAAAGTGCGTACGATGATTGTGCGTCCTGATCGTAAAACGCGTTATACCAAAAATGGTTTGATGACGGGTAAAACTTCTGCTTACAAGAAAGCGGTAGTTCAAGTATCAGATGGAGATACCATCGATTTATATAGTAATATTTAAAGTCGAAAAATGTCGGTAAAAAAATTAAAACCTACAACGCCAGGACAACGCTTTCGAGTGGTTAATGGTTATGATGCCTTGACTACTAGTAAGCCGGAAAAAAGCCTTTTAGCTCCCGTTAAGAGAACAGGAGGGCGTAACCATAGCGGTAAAATGACCATGCGCTATATCGGTGGTGGCCATAAAAAACGCTACCGCATTATTGATTTCAAACGCAATAAAAAAGACATTGCAGCTACTGTAATGTCAGTTGAATATGATCCAAATCGCTCTGCTTTTATCGCTTTGGTGAAATATGAAGACGGTGAAAAACGATATATTGTAGCGCCTAACGGAATTGAAGTTGGACAAAAAGTCTTGTCTTCTGATAGTAAAATTCCTACCAATATTGGAAACAGTATGCCTTTGGCAGTAATTCCTTTTGGTACTGTTATTTCTTGCATTGAGTTAACTCCTGGTAAAGGAGCTGCTTTAGTGAGAAGTGCAGGAACTTTTGCGCAATTAGTTGCTCGTGAAGGGAAATATGTAACCATTAAATTGCCTTCAGGTGAAATCAGAATGATTTTAGGAACTTGTATGGCAACAGTTGGTGCTGTTTCTAACAGTGATCATCAACTTATTGTTGGAGGTAAAGCTGGTCGTAGCCGTTGGTTAGGCCGTCGTCCACGTACACGTGCTGTAGTGATGAATCCAGTTGATCACCCAATGGGTGGTGGTGAAGGTCGTTCATCAGGAGGGCATCCACGTTCACGTAAAGGCTTGCCAGCTAAAGGTTATAAGACACGTTCTTTAACTAAAGCAAGTAATAAACATATTGTTGAACGTAGAAAGCGTAGAAAGAAATAGATTATGGCACGATCATTAAAAAAAGGACCATTTGTCCATTATAAATTAGAAAAAAAGATTGGCAATAATATCGCTTCTGGAAAGAAAAATGTGATCAAAACTTGGTCACGTGCTTCTATGATAACTCCAGACTTTGTTGGTCAGACTATAGGTGTTCATAACGGTAAGCAATTTATTCCTGTTTATGTTACTGAGAACATGGTTGGTCATAAATTGGGTGAATTTGCTCCTACACGTTCTTTTAGAGGACACGCCGGAGCTAAAAACAAAGGAAAAAGATAGTAAACTATGGGTGTTCATAAAAGAGAAAGAGCAGAGAAGCTCAAATCTGAAAAGAGACAAATAGCTTTCGCAAAGCTAAATAACTGTCCTACTGCACCACGCAAAATGCGTTTGGTAGCTGATCTTATCCGAGGAAAAGAAATCGAAGAAGCTTTACAAATATTGAAATTCAATGCTAAAGAAGCTTCAGGACGTTTAGAAAAACTCTTGTTGTCTGCAATTGCAAACTGGCAAGTGAAAAATGAAGACGCTGATCTAGAAGCTGCAGGACTTTACGTTAAAGAAATTCGTGTTGATGAAGCAGGAATGCTAAAACGTTTGCGCCCAAGAGCACAAGGAAGAGCTAATCAGATTAGAAAACGTTCTAATCACGTGACCCTCGTTTTGGGAGAAAAAAATACTGTTGAAAGCTAAATAGAAAGCATGGGACAAAAGACTAATCCAATAGGAAACAGACTCGGTATCATCAAAGGTTGGGAATCTAACTGGTATGGTGGTAATGATTTTGGTGATAAATTAGCTGAAGATGCTAAAGTGCGTGAATACATCAATGCACGTTTAGCTAAAGCGAGTATCTCACGTATCATTATTGAACGTACACTCAAATTGGTAACCATTACGATCACAACTGCTCGTCCTGGTATTATCATTGGTAAAGGTGGTCAAGAAGTCGATAAACTTAAAGAGGAGCTTAAAAAGCTAACCGGTAAGGAGATTCAAATTAATATTTTTGAAATTAAACGCCCTGAGCTTGATGCTACTTTAGTGGCAAGCAGTATTGCAAGACAAATTGAAAATCGTATTTCATACCGTCGCGCAACTAAAATGGCTATTGCAGCTGCAATGCGTTTAAATGCAGAAGGAATTAAAGTTGAAATTTCAGGTCGTTTAAACGGAGCTGAAATGGCACGTACTGAATCTTTTAAAGAGGGTCGTATTCCTCTTTCAACTTTCCGCGCTGATATCGATTATGCTTTAGTTGAAGCACACACTACTTATGGTCGTTTAGGTATCAAAGTATGGGTGATGAAAGGCGAAGTGTACGGTAAACGTGAACTTTCTCCTTTAGTAGGAATGTCTAAAAAAGGAGGCCGTAAAAAAGGCGGAAAAGGAAAGAGAAGACGTTAGACGTTGATCCAAATCTTTAAATCAATAGGAAATGTTACAGCCAAGAAAAACAAAATATAGAAAACAACAAAAAGGCCGGATGAAAGGAAACGCCGGCCGTGGCCATCGCTTATCTAACGGTACATTTGGACTTAAATCATTAGATTCTGAGTTTGTTACTAGCCGTCAAATCGAGGCAGCTCGTGTGGCAGCTAACCGTTATATGAAGCGTCAAGGTTCTCTATGGATCCGTATCTTCCCTGATAAACCTATTACAACTAAACCTCTTGAGGTACGTATGGGTAAGGGTAAAGGTGCTGTTGATCACTGGGTAGCCGTCGTTAAACCAGGTCGCATTATGTTTGAAATCGGTGGAGTACCGCATGATATCGCAAAAGAAGCTTTGCGTTTAGCTGCTCAAAAACTACCGGTTCGTACTAAATTTATTGTTGCTAGAGACTATCAAGAATAATAGAACTATGAAACAATCAGAGATTAAAAATCTATCAGATAGCGAATTGGTAGAAGCGATAGAAACTCAATCAGGAGCATATGCTGATTTAAAATTAGCACATGCCGTTTCTCCGCTTGAAAACCCATCTCAATTGAAGGTGGCAAGACGTACAATTGCACGTTTGAAAACAGAATTGTCTAACAGACAACAAAATTAATCTAATCCTTTAAGAGTGATGGAAAAGAGAAACTTACGTAAAGAACGAATTGGCATGGTTGTAAGCGATAAAATGGATAAATCCATAGTTGTTGCCGAAACTAAAAAATCTCGTCACCCGATGTACGGTAAATTCGTTTTGAAAACTAAAAAGTACGTTGCTCACGATGAGAGCAACGATTGCAATGAGGGGGATACTGTGCGTATTATGGAAACTCGTCCGTTGAGTAAAAATAAATGCTGGCGTCTCGTTGAAATTATTGAAAGAGCTAAATAATTATGGTACAACAAGAAACAAAGCTTAGAGTTGCCGATAATACCGGTGCTAAAGAGGTTTTGACAATTAGAGTCCTTGGTGGTTCTAAAAAACGTTATGCCTCAATTGGTGATAAAATTGTTGTCAGTGCACAACAAACTACTCCGGGTGGGCAAATAAAAAAAGGTGAAGTCGTTACAGCAGTAGTTGTACGTACTAAAAAAGAAGTCCGTCGTGCAGATGGTTCTTATATCCGTTTTGACGATAACGCTTGCGTTTTATTGAATGCTAATGGTGAAATGCGCGGAACTCGTGTGTTTGGCCCAGTGGCAAGAGAATTGCGCAACGAGAAATTTATGAAAATTGTTTCATTAGCACCAGAAGTGCTTTAAGAATTTAATAATGGCAAAGCTTAAAATAAAAACAGGAGATCTTGTTAAAGTTATCGCTGGAGACCACAAGGGTAGCCAAGGTAAAGTAACAGCTGTCCTTATCGAAAAAAACAAGGCATTTGTTGAGGGCGTTAATATGATTAAAAAACACCTTAAGCCTAGCGCTGCTAATCCTCAAGGAGGAATCGTAGAACGCGAAGCTGCAATTGCTATCTCAAATCTCGCCTTGCTTGATAATAACCAAAAACCTACTCGTGTGGGTTACCGCATTGAGGGTGACAAGAAAGTAAGGTTTGCTAAAACAACTAATGAAGTCATTTAGTAGAAATTATGAGTTACGTACCAAAGCTTAAAAAAGATTATATTGAAAAAGTAAAGCCGACCTTAATTGATAGCTTTAGCTATTCTAATGTGATGGAAGTCCCTAAGTTGACTAAAATCGTTATTAGTAAAGGTATCGGTGAAGCTGTTGCTGATAAAAAGTTAATTGATCAAGCAATTGATGAATTAACTTTGATTACCGGCCAAAAAGCAGTAGGAACAATCTCTAAAAAAGACGTTGCTTCTTTTAAACTGCGTAAAGGAATGCCTATTGGCGCAAAAGTAACCCTTCGTGGCGAACGTATGTGGGAGTTTTTAGATCGTTTGATCACTGTAGCTCTACCACGTGTCCGTGACTTTAACGGGGTGAAAGCGAATAGCTTTGATGGTCGCGGAAATTATAACATGGGAATTACTGAGCAAATCATTTTTCCTGAAATTATTATCGACCGTGTCAAGCGTATTAGCGGTATGGATGTTACCTTTGTAACTTCTGCTAATACTGATAGAGAAGCTAAAGCATTGTTGACTGAACTAGGATTACCATTTAAAAAGAATTAGATTATGGCAAAAGAATCCATGAAAGCCCGTGAGGTGAAACGCGAAAAATTGGTAAATAAGTATGCTGAAAAACGCCGCCAACTTAAAGAAGCTGGTGATTATGAAGGCTTACAAAAACTACCTAAAAATTCAACTCCAATTCGTTTGCACAACCGTTGTAAATTAACCGGTCGTCCAAAAGGGTATATGCGTCAGTTTGGTATTTCACGTGTTAAGTTTAGAGAAATGGCTAATCAAGGGTTAATCCCAGGTGTGAAAAAAGCCAGTTGGTAATTAATTTATTAAGTAAAAATTAAGACGAAATGTTTACAGATCCAATTGCAGATTATTTGACACGACTTAGAAACGCTTTAGCCGCAGGCCATCGCGTTGTTGAGATACCAGCGTCTAATATCAAAAAAGAGATAACTAAAATTCTCTTTGATCAAGGCTATATTCTTAGTTATAAATTCTTCTCTGAACAAGAAGGACACGAATCTATCAAAATAGCCCTTAAATACGATAAAGAATCAAAAGACTCTGTTATTAAGGAAATTCAACGCATCAGTAAACCAGGCTTGCGTAAGTATGCTGGTTATAAAGATATGCCGCGAATCCTTAATGGGCTTGGTATAGCTATCGTTTCTACTTCACGTGGAGTGATGACTAACAAACAAGCAACAAGAGAAAAAGTAGGTGGCGAGTTAATTTGCTACGTTTACTAATTTTTTAAATGATAATCCATGTCTAGAATAGGTAATAGTCCAGTAGCAATTCCAAGTGCAGTTACCGTTGATGTAAAAGGCAACGTAGTTACTGTAAAAGGAAAGCTCGGCGAATTGACTCAAGAATTTTCTGATATCAATATTAAGATTGAAGAAAATCAAGTCATCTTAGAACGCTCTTCAGATAAAAAAGATATTAAATCAAAACACGGTTTATATCGCGCTTTAATTCAAAATATGATTATTGGCGTTTCTGAAGGTTATACAAAAGAACTCGAATTAGTTGGTGTTGGTTACAGAGCTAGCAATCAAGGCCAAAAATTAGATTTATCAGTAGGTTTTTCTCACAACATCGTTATCAACCTTGCTCCTGAAGTTAAAGTAGAAGCAGTTAACGAAAAAGGTAAAAACCCAATTATTAAATTGACTTCACACGACAAACAACTTGTGGGCCAAGTAGCGGCTAAAATTCGCTCTTACCGCAAACCTGAGCCTTACAAAGGAAAAGGTATTAAATATGTTGGTGAACAGATTAGAAGAAAAGCAGGTAAATCAGCTTAATAAAACCCAATTATGGCAGTTTCAAAATTTAATAGAAGAAAACGAATTAAAAAAGGTATTCGTAAAAATTTATCAGGTACCGCTGAGCGCCCTCGTTTGTCTGTTTTTCGCAGTAACAAAGATATTTACGCTCAGATTATTGACGATGAGGCTTCAAAAACATTAGTTTCTGCTTCATCTCGCGATAAAGGGGTAGATGCTAAGGGAACTAAATTGGAAATCGCAGAACTTGTAGGTCAATCTTTGGCTACAAAAGCTGTCGAAGCCGGTATAGAAGCCGTAGCTTTTGATCGTAATGGCTATTTATATCACGGTAGAGTTAAAGCCTTAGCTGATGGCGCTCGTAAAGGAGGCCTTAAATTTTAAGAAAGTAAATTATGTTTCAGAATTATAAAAACGTCGAATTTGTTAAACCAAGTGGTCTTGAATTAAAAGATCGTCTTGTTGGAGTACAACGTGTTACCAAAGTAACTAAAGGTGGACGTACTTTCGGTTTTTCTGCTATCGTAGTTGTTGGTGATGAAAATGGTGTTGTTGGTCACGGCTTAGGAAAATCTCAAGAAGTCTCTACAGCAATTGCTAAAGGTATTGAAGATGCAAAGAAAAACTTAGTGCGTATTCCTCTAGTTCAAGGCACAGTGCCTCATGAACAAAAAGGTAAATATAGCGGTGCACGCGTCTTCTTATTGCCAGCATCTGAAGGTACAGGAGTTATCGCAGGTGGACCTGTTCGTGCAGTAGTTGAACTTGCCGGTATCCGTAACCTTTTATCAAAAAGTCAAGGGTCTTCAAACCCACATAACGTTGTTAAAGCTACTTTTGATGCTTTGCTCAAAATGCGTACAGCTGAACAAGTTGCTAAACAACGTGGAATCTCCTTAGATAAAGTTTTTAACGGCTAAAAAAAAGTAAAATGGCAAAAGTAAAAGTAACTAAAGTGCGTAGCGAAATTAATCGTACGCAACGTCAAAAACGCGTTTTAGAGTCATTAGGCCTTAGAAAAATCGGTCAATCTGTCATTCATGACGATTCTCCTTCTATCTTAGGAATGATCAATAAAGTAAAACATTTAGTTTCTGTTGAAGAAGCATAATTAAAGAACTATGGAATTACATAACTTAAAACCAGCCAAAGGTTCAGTACAATCTAATTCTAAGCGCCTCGGACGAGGGGTTGCTGGAAAAGGTAGAACCTCAGGCCGCGGACATAAAGGGGCTAAATCTCGTTCTGGTTATTCTAGAAAAATCGGATTTGAGGGTGGTCAAATGCCTTTACAACGTCGTGTGCCTAAATTTGGCTTTACGAATATCAACCATAAAGAATATGCAGTTATCAATTTAGATACTTTGCAAACTTTGGTTGATGCAGGAAAAATTAACGATAAAGTGGACTTTGCTACCTTTGTAAAACTTGGTGTTGCTGGAAAAAATGAAGAAGTGAAAGTTTTAGGTCGAGGCGAATTAAAAGCTAAGATCTCAGTAAGTGCACATAAATTTACAGCTTCTGCCAAAGCTGCTATCGAGCAAGCTGGCGGAGAAGTTATAACTTTATAATACACCATTTAATGAAGTTTATAGATACACTTAAAAGTATTTGGAAAATAGATGAACTCAGGAGTCGCATATTGTTGACTCTTGGGTTCTTATTGGTATATCGCTTTGGAGCACAAATTGTGCTGCCTGGCGTCGATGCATCACAATTAGCCAGCTTGGCTGATCAAACTGATAGCGGGTTGTTAGGTTTACTCAATGCCTTTACGGGTGGAGCGTTTTCTAATGCTTCCGTTTTTGCTTTAGGTATTATGCCTTACATCTCAGCATCAATTGTAGTTCAGCTGATGGGAATTGCGGTTCCATATCTACAGAAACTTCAAAAAGATGGGGAAAGCGGTCGTAAAAAAATTGATCAAATTACACGTTGGTTGACTATCGCCATTACCTTAATTCAAGGACCTGGTTATATTATTAACCTCTTTCATACCTTACCACAAAGTGCCTTCTTGATGTCTAGTCAAACTTTGTTTGTAGCTAGTTCAGTAATTATCCTTACTTGTGGCTGTATTTTTGCTATGTGGATGGGTGAACGCATCACTGAAAACGGTGTAGGTAATGGTATATCACTCTTGATTATGGTAGGTATTATTGCTCGTTTGCCACAATCATTCGCACAAGAATTTACCTCTCGTTTTACAGAATCAGGAGGGATGATTATGGTGTTGATTGAATTAGCAATCTGGTTTATCATTACCTTATTATCAGTCTATTTAGTGATGGCAGTTCGCAAAATACCGGTTCAATATGCACGCCGCAATGTCGGTGGAGGCTATGAACGCGGTGGCGGCGCACGTCAGTTTATCCCGTTGCGCCTCAATGCATCTGGTGTAATGCCAATTATCTTTGCTCAGGCTATTATGTTTGTGCCGGCAGCTGTAGCAGGTTTATCTGACTCTAGCTTTGCTTTGAGCGTTCAAACAGCCTTTCAGGATCTGTTTGGGTTTTGGTATAACCTTGTGTTTGCTTTGTTGATCATTGTATTTACATATTTCTATACAGCTATTACCGTACCAACTAATAAAATGGCTGACGATTTAAAACGCAGTGGTGGATTTGTACCGGGCATCCGTCCAGGTACTGATACTGATAACTTCTTAGATAGAATCATGTCGCAAATCACTTTGCCAGGTTCAATCTTCTTAGCAGTTCTCTCAATCTTCCCTGCAATTATTGTGAACATTGGTGTGCAACAAGGATTTGCCCTCTTCTTCGGTGGTACTTCGTTGTTGATTATGGTAGGTGTAGCTATAGATACCATCCAACAGGTAGATTCATATTTGTTGAATAGACATTACGACAGTTTAGTAAAAACAGGTAAAAACAGAAAAGCAGTAGCTTAAATTATGGCAAAACAAAAAGCGATAGAACAAGACGGAACTATCATTGAAGCATTGTCTAATGCAATGTTTAGAGTTGAATTAGAAAACGGTCATGTACTCATAGCACATATCTCAGGTAAAATGCGTATGCATTATATCAAGCTTTTGCCGGGCGATCGTGTGAAATTAGAAATGAGTCCTTATGACTTGTCTAAAGGTAGAATTACGTATCGCTACTAATTATTTAAAATTAAGTATGCAAGCTGATAATTTTTTATTAGTTTTGCAAACCAATTAATTAGGCCTTAGTTCAGGCTTACTGAAATTGATTATTCAAAATTCATATATTATGAAAGTTAGAGCATCCATTAAGAAGAGAAGTGCCGACTGCCAAATAGTACGCAGAAAGGGACGTCTTTATGTGATTAATAAAAAGAATCCAAGATTTAAACAAAGACAAGGTTGATATGGCAAGAATAGCTGGGGTAGATATACCAAACCAAAAACGCGGTGTAATCGCTTTGACCTATATCTTCGGAATAGGTAATAGTAGAGCAAAAGAAATTTTAGCTAAAGCTGAAGTTAATGAAGATACTAAAGTGTCTGAATGGACTGATGAAGAAGCTGGTCGTATCCGTCAAGTAATTAGCGAATACACTATTGAAGGACAATTGCGTTCTGAAACTCAAATGAACATCAAACGTTTGATGGACATTGGCTGTTATAGAGGTGTACGTCATCGTGCTGGATTGCCGTTACGAGGACAACATACTAAGAACAACTCGCGTACACGTAAAGGTCGTCGTAAGACGGTCGCTAATAAGAAAAAAGCAACTAAATAGTAAAGAGAAGTAACTATGGCAAAGGCAAAAACCTCTTCTAAGAAGAAAAAAGTGACTGCTGAACCGTTTGGTGAAGCACATATCTCTTCTTCTTTCAATAACATTATTGTGTCATTGACCAATAAAAAAGGTGATGTTATTTCTTGGTCTTCTGCAGGAAAAATGGGTTTCCGTGGAAGTAAGAAAAACACTCCTTACGCTGCTCAATTAGCAGCTGAAGATGCCGGTAAAGTAGCTTTTGAAGCTGGTTTACGTAAAGTGAAAGTTTATGTGAAAGGCCCAGGTAACGGTCGTGAATCTGCAATCCGCTCATTGCACAACCTTGGGGTTGAAGTGACAGAAATTGTTGATGTAACTCCAATGCCACACAACGGATGCCGCCCACCTAAACGTCGTCGCGTCTAATTTTAAAGAATTAAATTTAATTTGGGTTGTCGAAGGATTTTTTTAATGCCTTAATTCACAATCCACAAACAATTTGTAATGGCAAGATATACTGGTCCTAAATCAAAAATTGCTCGCAAATTTGGCGAGCCTATTTACGGGGATGATAAATCTTTTGAAAAAAAGAAATACCCTCCAGGTCAACACGGTAACCAACGTCGCCGTGGAAAAAAATCTGAGTATGCACTTCAGTTAACTGAAAAACAAAAAGCGAAATATACTTACGGTATTTTGGAACGTCAATTCCGCCGCTTGTTTGTTGAAGCAAACCGTCGTAAAGGTATTACCGGTGAGATCCTTCTTCAACTTTGTGAAGGTCGTCTAGATAATATCGTTTATCGCTTAGGTGTTGCTCCTACACGTAGTGCAGCTCGTCAATTGGTTTCTCATAAACACATTACTGTGAATGGTGAAATCGTAAACATTCCTTCATATCAAGTAGATGTAAACGACGTGATTGGCGTTCGTGAAAAATCTAAATCTCTTTTAGCTATTAATAGCTCTCTTGATAATGGTAGAGAAGTTTTAGAATGGTTGTCTTGGAATTCTGATGCTAAAGAAGGAACAGTAGTAGCAGTGCCAAAACGCACCCAAATCCCAGAAAATATCAACACACAATTAATCGTTGAGTTGTATTCTAAATAATCCTAATTGAGATAACGATAACTATGGCAATATTAGATTTTCAAAGGCCCGATAAGGTGGTGATGATTGAATCTACCGATTTTGAAGGCAAATTCGAATTCCGTCCTCTTGAACCCGGTTTTGGGTTAACTGTAGGAAACGCACTTCGTCGTGTGTTGTTATCGTCTTTAGAGGGTTATGCAATTTCTTCGGTTAAAATTGAAGGTGTTGAGCACGAATTCTCTAGTATCCCCGGCGTTGTTGAAGATGTTACTGAAATAATCTTGAATTTAAAACAAGTGCGTTTCAAAAAACAAATTGACGACGTTGAAGACGAGCATATTTCCTTGACTTTTACCGGAAAAGATCAAATGACCGCTGGCGACTTGCAAGAATCTATTTCAGGTTTCCAAGTTTTAAATCCTGACTTGGTACTCTTCAATATGGATAAAAACGAGACTATTAAAATTGAACTTTCAATTGTAAATGGTCGTGGTTATGTCCCAGCTGAAGAAAATAAAACTTCTGATGCTGCCTTAGGTACTATCTTTACGGATTCGATTTTTACACCGATTAAAAATGTCAAATACAGTGTTGAAAACTATCGTGTAGGTCAAAAAACAGATTACGAAAAATTAGTTTTTGAAATTAGTTCTGACGGTAGTATTCATCCACAAGATGCTCTCACTGAAGCTGCTAAAATCTTAATTCAACATTTTATGTTGTTTTCTGATGAACGCATTACTCTTGAAGATGATGATAAATCACAAACTGAAACTTATGATGAAGAATCTCTTCACATGCGTCAGTTGCTTAAAACAAGCCTTGTTGATTTAGATTTGTCTGTACGTGCACTTAACTGTTTGAAGGCCGCTGAAGTTAATAACCTCGGTGAATTGGTGGCTCATAATAAGAGTGATTTAATGAAATTCCGTAACTTTGGAAAGAAATCTTTAACTGAACTTGAAGAGTTAGTTGAAGATAAAGGTCTCGAGTTTGGAATGGATCTTTCAAAATATAAACTGGATAAAGAGTAATCGTTAGGAATCTTTGAGATATTTCTGACATTAAAAGTTAAGAATTAAAATGAGACACGGTAAAAAAATAAATAGTCTATCAAGAACTACCGCGCATCGCAAAAGCATGTTTGCGAACATGGCGAGCTCTTTGATTGAACATAAACGCATCAATACAACTACGGCTAAAGCTAAAGCTTTGCGTCAGTTTATTGAGCCACTTATCACTAAATCTAAAGCTGATACTACACATAATCGCCGTACAGTTTTTACTCAATTGCGCAACAAACAAGCAGTGAGTGAATTGTTTCGCGAAATTGCTCCTAAAGTTGGCGATCGTCCAGGGGGCTATACACGTATCATTAAATTAGGTAACCGTTTAGGTGATAACGCTGAGATGGCAATGATCGAATTAGTTGATTTTAATGAGACTTATAACTTAAATGAGTCTACTCAAAAATCTACTCGTCGTAGCCGTAGAAGTAAAAAGAAATCTGCTGATGCTCCTGCACCAGCAGCTGATAAATCTAATGTAGAGGATTCTGCTGACAAAGCTGAAGACAAAGATTCTAATGAATAAATTTAGATTTTCAATATTTTATTTTGAATAATATTAAGGGATAAGCTTTTTTTAAGCTTGTCCTTTTTTTTTAATATTTTAATTTATGTCGATTAAATATCAAGCAAAGCAAAAAGCAATCGTTTTATTAGAAGACGGTGCTATCTTTAATGGAAAAGTTGTAGGTCAGGGCGAAGGATCAACTTATGGTGAAATTTGCTTTAATACAGGCATGACCGGCTATCAAGAAACCTTTACTGATCCGAGTTATTTTGGACAAATTATAGTGACTACCAATGCGCATATTGGCAACTATGGCACTAATAGTGAAGAAGTACAGTCTGACAGTATTAAAATTGCTGGCTTGGTTTGTAAAAACTTTAGTTATAACTACTCTCGCGTTAATGCTGATAAAAGTTTAGAAACCTACCTTGCAGATAATAATTTGCTGGCCATTTCAGATGTTGATACGCGTGCATTAGTAGCTTATATCCGCGAACACGGTGCCATGAACGCTGTCATAACTACAGAATTAGATAGGCTTGATGAAGTAAAAGATAAATTGGCTAACTTACCAAGTATGCAAGGCCTTGAGTTGTCTTCAAAGGTATCAGTAAAAGCACCTTATTTCTTAGGTGATGAAAATGCTACTTTTAAAGTATCTGCTATTGATGCCGGTGTAAAATCGGATATTCTTAAAAACTTGGTACAACGCGATTGCTACGTCAAAGTTTTTCCTTACAATGCTTCTTATGAAGAAGTGAGCGCTTGGAATCCTGATGGCTATTTCTTGTCTAATGGCCCTGGTGACCCCGCAGAAATGAAAGAAACTATTGAAACTACTAAACGTATTATTGCTGAAGATAAACCTTTATTTGGAATTTGTTTAGGTCACCAAATTATTGCTTTAGCTAATGGTATCCCGACTTACAAAATGTATCAAGGTCACCGCGGTATTAATCACCCGGTTTTAAACAAAGAAACGGGTAAGGCTGAAATTACTTCACAAAATCACGGTTTTGCAGTTGATATGGACGCTTTAAAAGCTAACCCTGAATTAGAATTGACGCACATAAACCTCAATGATAAAACGGTTGCTGGGCTTAAAATGAAACACAAAAACTGTTTTTCTGTTCAATATCATCCCGAAGCAGCAGCAGGACCACATGATGCACGCTACTTGTTTGATCAGTTTATTGCGAATATCAAAAAAACAAAATAACTTTTTGTTAAGATTTTAGGAGATCTCCTTAAAATCCGTATATTTAACCTCACAAAGGTAAAACTATGGCATTTGCCTGTTTTACCTTTTTTGTTTAATGACAATAATAATTTATAAACTATGAGCTTAATAAAAGAAGTTTATGCGCGACAAATATTCGATTCGCGTGGCAATCCAACTGTTGAAGTTGATGTAATTACTGAAAATGGAGTGTTAGGAAGAGCAGCTGTACCTTCTGGTGCTTCAACTGGTGTACATGAGGCTGTTGAACTTCGCGATGGCGGGCAAGCTTATATGGGTAAAGGTGTTACCAAAGCTGTAAAACACGTGCATACGTTTATCCGTGAAAACCTAATTGGCGTATCTGTTTTTGATCAAGAAGCAATAGACCAAAAACTTATTGAAGTTGATGGTACTGAAAATAAAGGTCACCTCGGTGCTAATGCTATGTTAGGGGCTTCTTTGGCTGTAGCTAAAGCAGCAGCTAATGAACTCAATGTTCCTTTGTATCGCTATTTAGGTGGCGTTGGTGCTAAAACTTTACCTGTGCCAATGATGAATATCGTTAATGGTGGATCACATTCTGATGCGCCAATTGCGTTTCAAGAATTTATGATTGTGCCTGTTAATGCTTCAAGTTTTTCTCAAGCTATGCAAATGGGAACAGAGGTATTTCATCACCTAAAAAAAGTACTCAAAGAACGCGGCTTTAATACTGCTGTAGGTGACGAAGGTGGATTTGCACCAACTTTTGAAGGTACTGAAGATGCCTTAGATACAATTGCTAAAGCTGTAGAAAATGCAGGCTATAAATTTGGTGAAGATATTAAAATAGCGCTTGATTGTGCTTCTTCTGAATTCTATAAAGACGGCAAATACGATTATTCAATCTTTGAAGGCACAGATGGTAAAGTGTTATCATCAGAAGAGCAAGCTGATTATCTTGCTGAATTAGCAGCTAAATATCCAATTATCTCAATTGAAGATGGTATGGATGAAGATGACTGGGACGGCTGGAAAGCATTAACTGATAAAATTGGCGATAGCGTACAATTAGTAGGTGATGATTTATTTGTAACTAATGTTAAGCGCTTGCAAAAAGGAATTGACGAAGATACTGCAAACTCAATTTTAATTAAAGTAAACCAAATCGGTACGCTTTCTGAAACTATTGCTGCTGTAAACCTTGCTCATAAGGCTGGCTATACCGCAGTGATGTCACACCGTTCAGGTGAAACAGAAGATACGACTATTGCTGATTTAGCGGTTGCTCTAAACACAGGGCAAATCAAAACCGGTTCACTTTCACGCTCTGATCGTTTGGCAAAATACAATCAATTATTGCGTATTGAAGAAGAACTTGGCGATGTAGCTGTTTATCCAGGTGCCAAAGCTTTTAAATGTTAAAAAAATAGCATATTTTTTTAAAAATTCAAAGGAATTTAGATGGTTTCAAATCTCTGTAAATCATCTAAATTCCTTATATTAGCGACTTGGAAATACATTTTAAATTAGAACGATAAGATGGCAGAAAATGCAATATTAGAATTAAAAGGTGAAAAGTATGAACTTCCTGTAACGGTAGGTACTGAAGGCGAAATTGGCATTGTAGTCAAATCGCTTCGCAGCGCTTCAAAAGGAGCCATTTCTTTAGATCCAGGTTTTAAAAACACGGGGTCTTGTGAAAGTGCTATTACTTTTCTTAATGGTGAAGACAGCATTTTGCGTTATCGTGGCTATGCTATTGAAGAATTAGCTAATAATGCCAGCTTTATTGAAGTCGTTTACTTATTGATTTATGGTGAATTACCAACTCAATCAGAATTAAATAAATTTGAAAAAGCTATTGAAGCTGAAGCTCAAGCTGATGAAAGTGTAAAAACTATACTTAATGGCTTGCCTAGCTCAGCTAATCCGATGGCTGTATTAGGTGTTTTAACTAATGCTTTAGAGGCCTTTAATCCAGAATATACACGTCTGAAAGACGATAAAGCAATGGATGAAGTCATCACTAAAGTGCTAGGGAAATTTCCTATACTTGTAGCTTGGACTTTGCGTAATCAGAAGGAAGAAGAGTTGGTTGATTATGATAAATCACAGTCATATATCGATAATTTGTTGCAGTTAATGTTTAAAAAACCAGGGCAAGATTACACTGCTGACCCGGTTATTTCTGCAGCACTCAATAAGCTCTTAATTCTTCATGCTGATCACGAGCAAAACTGTTCAGCTTCAACTGTACGTATCGTAGGGAGTTCTCGCGCTAGCTTGTTTGCGTCATTAGCGGCAGGTGTTAACGCACTTTCAGGTCCGCTTCACGGTGGTGCTAATCGCAGTGTTGTTGAGATGCTTGAGGCTATTAAAGCTGATGGTGGCGATACGCATAAATATATGGCTAAAGCTAAAGATAAGCAGGATCCATTCCGCTTGATGGGCTTTGGACACCGCGTGTATAAAAACTTTGATCCACGCGCCAAAATTATTAAAAAAGCAGCCGACGATGTGTTAGGTAAATTAGGTGTTAACGATCCTGTGTTGAGCATTGCTAAAGGCCTTGAAAAAGAAGCTTTAGAAGATGATTACTTTGTAAAACGCAAATTGTATCCTAATGTTGACTTTTATTCAGGAATTATCTACCGCGCTTTAGGTATCCCAACCGAAATGTTTACGGTAATGTTTGCTATGGGACGCTTGCCAGGCTGGATTGCACAATGGCGTGAAATGCGTTTGCGCAAAGAACCTATCGGCCGACCACGTCAAATTTATATAGGTGAAACTAAACGCGATTACATTCCTCTAGAGAATCGCTAAGTAATCTTTAAAATATTAGTTTAACCCTTACCGAGTTGTGTAAGGGTTTTTTTATGCCTGAAAAGGTAAACCGTTAGACTATAAATGTAGATTAAAAATCTAATTTTACGCAATAAAAAGATATTGATAATAATTTGATAATTATTTTTGGAGTATGTTAGATAAATAATCTTTATTGCTGTAGAATATGTATATTTGGGGAAATAGTTTTGTACAGTTATGAGTTTACCACTTCACATTATTGATGAAACCGCTACTTTGAAAGCGGTTGTTTTGGGACGTGCCGACAGCTTAGGCAAGCAGCCAACACTTGAAGAATCGTATGACCCTAAATCTAAACAACATATTTTAGCGGGAACCTATCCGAAAGAAGCTGATATGGTAAGTGAGATTGAAGCTGTAGCTAAAGTGTTTGAAAAGTATAATGTCAAAGTTTACCGACCAGATCTTATTGATAATTACAATCAGATTTTTGCACGGGATATAGGTTTTGTGATAGAAAATAAATTTATTAAAGCTAATATATTGCCGGATCGCGCTAAAGAGTTGGAGGCTATACAATATGTTTTAGATCAAATTGATTCTAAAAATAGTGTTGAGTTTCCTGAAGAGGTACATGTTGAAGGAGGTGATGTTATGCCTTATGGCGATTATATTTTTGTAGGAACTTATCGCGGTGATGATTATCCTGATTATATCACAGCCCGGACAAACACTAAAGCTATTGAAGCTTTGCACAACTTGTTTCCAAATAAAATTGTCAAGTCTTTTAATTTGCGCAAATCAAATACAGATCCTAAAGAAAATGCGCTGCACTTAGATTGTTGCTTTCAACCTGTAGGTCGTGGTAAGGCTATAATTCATAAAAACGGATTTTTAGAAGAGGAAGAGTACGCGTGGTTGGTGAGCAATTTTGGTGAAGAAAACGTGTTTGAGATCACTAAAGACGAGATGTATCATATGAATAGTAATATATTTTCTATTTCTGAAGATGTGGTGATTTCAGAAAAGAATTTTACGCGTTTAAACACTTGGTTGCGCCAACAAGGCATTACTGTTGAAGAAGTGGCGTATAGTGAAATTGCTAAGCAAGAAGGCTTACTCCGTTGTTCTACGTTGCCTTTAATTAGAGCTTAAATTGCTTTTGCGCGAAGGATTGAACGGCCTGTTGAAGCTCTTTTGTGATTTTTTATAGAACTAAACTTTTGTGATAAGTTGAACTTTAAATAAGATACTAAAGCTTACAGATTGGCTGTACTGTGAATCACAAAAAGCGACTAGTGAAAGCCTGACCTCTTTGGTGAGCGATGTTGATAAGCTGTTGAAAAAGATTCTTGATTAAGCGAAAAATTGAGCAAGGTCCCGGATAAGAGGGCGCGCCCAAAAAAATAAAAAAGCCGATAACTACAGGATATGTTATCGGCTTTTGTAATTTTAAAATATTGGTTTTAGTGTACTTCTTTAATGAGGTAAACGTAAACAGGGAAGTGGTCAGCATAGCCGTTGGTGAAGTGCCCGTTGCTGTATGAGCGGAATGGGTAACCTTTGTAGCGACCGCTTGGGGTAACAAGGTAACTCGGGTTAAAAATGCCGGCTTTATAAAAGCGATAGGAGCTGTAGTCTTTGCTCAATAGGGCTTTAGTCATGATAATTTGGTCAAATAAATCCCAGTGGTCGCGATAACCCAATGTGCCTAAACCTTGTTTGACGAGCATGTTTTCCATAGGATTGTACAGTCCTTTTGCACCCACCTGCTCAGGTTCTGCTTTGGCACCGAGTACTTGCTTAACACTTGTATTAAAGGGATCGTCATTCAGATCGCCCATAATGAGCACTTTAGCATAAGGTCGTACGGCTAAAATTGAATCGACAAGATGTTTGTTGACAGCAGCAGCTTTTTCGCGCGCCGGACGACTGCGTTTTTCACCGCCATAACGCGATGGCCAGTGATTGACTAATACGCTAATGGTGTCACCATCAAGTGTGCCGGTAACTAAAAGTACGTCGCGGGTATAATCGCGTTTGTGTGTGTCTTGTCGCATGGTGATGACCTCATGGCTGGAGCTAGAGATGGGGTGAAAGAGCTTTTTTTGATAGAGTAAAGCCACGTCTATACCGCGCTCATCAGGTGATTCGTAATGAATGAAGCCATAATCTTTGGCTTTTAACTGGCGATTGCTTACTAAATCTTTAAGCACTCTGCTGTTTTCAACTTCGGCAACTCCAATGATGGCAGGTGAATTTTTGGCGGTTTTAGCCCCAATTTGCGATAGAACTTTAGCCATATTATCCATTTTCTTCCAGTATACAGCGCTGCGTTTGGCCTTAGGAAGTTCCATGATGGGGCTGGCTTCATCGTTTTTGTCAGGGTCATTTATGGTATCAAATAAGTTTTCAAGGTTGTAAAAAGCAACAGTGTTGATTTTATAAGTTTTTGAGGTTTTAGTTGATTGAGCATAGCGAGGCGAACAGCTACTCAATAAAATTAAAGCAATTAATAGAAATCCGAACTTTTTCATAGGGTTATTAATATGTTAAGTTAATATAAACTAAATATATTACATTACAAAGTTATATTTTATCTTTAAATAATGTAACTTTGTCTGGTAAAATAAGTTATTATTAACTTAATTAATCAAAAACTAATATGCTAAAATTTAAATTTGGGATTTTTGTATTACTGTTCGTTGTAAGTTTTGGGGGCGTGTTACAGGCTCAAGAAACTACAGTAATAGGGGTGGTGCAAGAATCAGGAAGTCATAACCCGCTACCTGGCGTGCGGGTTAGTCTTGAAAATTCATCTTTACATGTTCAAACCAATGCCGAGGGTGAGTTTAGGTTAGCGGGAGTTGATGTTCCTTTAGGCGAGCAAGTGATAACTTTTGCCTTAGAGGGGTATAAAACCAAGCGCTATCCGGTGGTTATTAATCAAGGTGAAAAGCTTGATTTAGGAAATTTAAGCTTGTCTGTTAATTTGACCTCAGAGAGTTTAGGGATTGCTGAAATTACATTATCAGACAACCAGTTAGATGGCGATCGTAATTCAGCTTCAAATATTTCGGGTTTACTGTCGGCGTCAAAAGATATTTTCTTTTCTGCTGCAGCTTATGATTTTAGTGCTACTTTTTTTAATCCCAGAGGATTAGGAAACGAAAATGGGCGAATATTAATCAACGGAATCGAACTGAATAAAGCCACTACAGGACGCCCTGAATTTGCTGACTTTGGGGGATTGAATGATGTGATGCGCAATCAGCAGTTTTACAGCGGTTTAAATGCTAACCCTTTTCAATTTGGGGGTATAGCCGGAACCAATAACACGGTGATGCGTGCTTCACAATATCGCCAAGGCGGAAAAATTTCATATGCCGCTTCTAATCGATCTTATCGCGGTCGTGTAATGGCTAGCTATAGTTCCGGCTTGATGGATAATGGGTGGGCATATACGGTTTTGCTGTCGCGCCGTTTTGGTGATCACGGCTTTAAAGCGGGAACCTCTTATAATACTTCTTCCTTTTTTGCCTCAGTAGAGAAGAAAATAAATGACAAACACAGCTTAAATTTTACCGGATTTTATGCGCCTTATCGCCGAGGAAAATCTACAGCTATTACTCAGGAAGTACGCGATTTAAAAGGACGTGATTACAATCCGTTGTGGGGATATCAAAAAGGCGATGAGCGCAACTCGCGTATTAAAGAAGTGCAAGAACCGGTGTTTATGCTGAATCACTATTGGAAAATTTCTGAGAATACCAGTTTAAATACCAATCTGGCTTATCAATTTGGAAAAGTAGGGAATACGCGTATTGACAATGGAGGTACACGTGTCGTCTATATGCCTAATGGACAAAAAGTGTATATAGGTGGTGCGCGAAACCCTACCCCAGAGTATTACCAAAATTTACCGAGTTATTTTTTACGTGATGATGATTTGACGGCTGTTGATTTTCAAAAGGCGTATTTAGCTGAACAAGCGTTTATTGATGATGGTCAGTTAGATTGGAAAAGTCTTTATGAAGCCAACCAAATTGCAGTGCGCAATGGCGGCTATGCTACCTATATTGTAAAAGAAGATCGTGTGGATAACAACCGATTGATGGCCAACACCATTTTAAATACACGGATTAATGATCACATCAAATTCAATGCAGCTTTGCGCTATCGTCATTTGCGCAGTGAAAATTTTGCTGAAGTCAATGATCTATTAGGCGGGAAAGGTTTTATAGACATTGATTTTTTTGCTGATGAACCGAGTCAAGTGAGTGGATTAGTGACTGATTTGGCACAAAGTGACTTGAATAATCCTGATCGTATTGTGCATGAAGGCGATCGTTATAAGTATAACTACACTATAAATTCTGATTTTGGAGCGGCCTTTGCTCAAGCGCAATTTAATTATAAACGCATCAACTTTTTTGTTGGCGCAAAAGTGTCTTATACCAGTTATCAACGCGATGGACAATATAAAAATGGGTATTTCCCAAATCACAGTTTTGGAAAAGGTCCAAAACAAGAGTTTACAGACTACGGTGTAAAGGGCGGGTTGCTTTATAAATTTACAGGGCAGCATATGTTGCGTGCTAATGTGGCTTATTTAACGAAAGCGCCGACTATCAGAAATACCTATTCTAATGCCCGTCAAAATGGATTTCCGGTCATTGGACTCGAATCTTCAAAAATCCAAGCCGCCAACTTGAGTTATATTTACCGTTCACCAATTATTAAAGCGCGGGTGACGGGTTATTATTCAGAACTCAAAGATGCTACTGATATCGGATTTTACTTTACACAAGGCTTGGGTGGATTAGGTGAAGATCACGATGCAGCTTTTGTACAAGAGATTACTACGGGCATTAATACGCGTAATTTGGGGGTCGAATTTGGTATTGAAGCAAAACTGACCTCGACATTAACGGCTAAGGCCGCAGGATCATTCGGGCAATCTGTTTATACCAATAATCCTCATTTATATTTGACAAGTGCTGACTTTAGTGATAACCTGTTTCACGGTAGTCAGCTGAGTTATGCACAGAACTATGAAAATTCACCGTTGACTTTTGGCGACGGTACGGCTAAACTAAAAGATTATCACGTCGGTGGAGGACCGGAAATCGCTTATCAATTCGGATTGGAATATCGCGATCCAGATTATTGGTTTATCGGAGCGACTACCAATTTCTTTTCGCATGCTTATGTTGATATTTCAAACATTCGTCGTACAGCTAACTTTACTATGGCGGCCGATGGAATGACCTTACCTGACTATGACCCTGTGCGCGCTCGCGAGCTACTCAAACAAGAAAAATTAGGCAGTTATATGCTGGTTAACTTGATTGGGGGGAAATCTTGGAAAGTCAACGATTATTACATTGGCGTATTTGGTGTGGTGAGTAATTTGTTAGATAAAGAATACCGCACGGGTGGATTTGAATCCTCTCGTAAAGCGAACTTCTTTAACTACAATCGCGATCAATCTAGCCCTTATGGACCACAATTTGGCTCTCGCTATTTTTATGGCTATGGCACTACTTTTTACTTAAATGTTTACGTGAGATTTTAATTGACAAAACGAATAAACCGTTGAAAAATGAAAACAATAAAACTAAGTTACACTTTTTTACTTTTACTCATTAGTGTGGGGATGATGACCTCTTGTGTAAAAGATGATGATTTCTCTTTGCCGGATACAAGTATTAATCCGCCAACTATCGATGGCGATACCATTAGTATTTCTGGCGTTAAAGCACTGTTTATGCAAGAAACAGGCGTTACTAGCCTTAGTGGATTTAATGGCGATGAGCAGCTGACCTTTGAAGGGACAGATAAATATATGGTAGGCTATGTCATCTCATCAGATGAAGCAGGTAATTTCTATCAAGAAATGGTAGTACAGGACAAACCCGAAAATCCTACTTCTGGAATTAAAATAATGTTGCAAGCTAATCCGTTATATACCACATTTGAAATAGGGCGAAAAGTCTATATCGAACTCGACGGGTTTACAATAGGATTTTCTAACGGTGTCATCGCTTTAGGAGTTAGCGAGGCGGGAAGTGATTTCGTCAGTAAGGCTCCTGAGGCTTTTGCAGAAAAAGTGATTCGCACCCCGGTGTTAGATAGTATTGTACCGCTAGAACTGACTATCTCTGATTTTTCTCGTCAATATGACAACCTCTTTATTCGTATTAATGATGTTGAGTTTGCTGATAATTTGGTGACAGAAGGCGATATCAAAACCTTTGCCGCTGAACCTGGTGAGCAATATGATGCAGAGCGGCTTATGCAAACCTGTAGTGATGAATCTGTAACGATGATTACGAGTACGTTTGCTGATTTTAAAGCCATGCCTTTACCTGTAAAACGCGGAAGTGTTGATGCTGTGTTGACAAAAACCTTTAACGGCTCGGCTTACCGCATTAAAGTTAATGATCCTTCTAATTTTCATTTTGATCAAGCACGCTGCGATGGACAAATGCCTGAACAACCAGAGCCAGGTAACCCAACAGTTGTAGGAATGCCTTTTGAAGAAGGATTTGATGGATTACTAGATTATGATAATATAGCGCTTGAAGGGTGGACTAATCAAGATGTTAGTGGCAGTACACGTGTATGGCAATCGCGAAGTTTTGACAGTAATGTGTATGCGCAATTGTCGGCTTATAATGCCAGTAGTGCTGTAGAAGCATGGTTGGTAACTCCGGGTGTTGATTTAACCGATGCTACAGCTCCGGCACTTAGTTTTGAAACGAAAGACGGTCACGATAATGGAGCGGTGTTAACTGTTTATGTCTCTACTGATTTTTCAGGAGATGTGACACAAGCGACTTGGACTCAACTCAACAATGTGACTATCTCCGAAGGTCATGTCAATGGTTATGGCGATAGCTTTATAACTTCAGGAGAAGTTGATTTGTCAAGCTATATCGGTCAGACAGTTTATGTTGGGTTTAAATACGAAGGCGATCCTAATGGTTCAACCACTACTATGCAAATCGATAATATAGCTGTAGCCGAATCTGATGGTAACGGCGGAGGTGGCGGTGATGCTACACCTCCTTCTGCCAATGCAGTTCCTGTTTTTGCCGGTGCTGATTTTGAAGATTGGGCAGCCTTTACAGGTGGCATTAATCAATTTGGTCTTCAATCATACGCTACTGAAAGCACCGGTAATGGTCGTAATGGTAGTACAGCCTTGAGTATTTCAACTCCGGGAACGAGTGGAAATGATTACGTGTTTACAAATTTAGCGCTTACTAACTTGCCTAGTGGCTATTCTAAAGTGCAGTTTTATATGAAAGGCTCTTCGGCTAAATCTGTGTCGATCAACTTGTATAAAGCTGATGGAAGTTATGTGCCGTTTAATTTAGGCGATGTTTCTGGGGATGTTGTGATTGCATCTTCAGGTAATAATCAATATTCAGGTACCGTTGATACCAATGGAGAATGGGTTTTGGTGACTCTGGATTTAACAGGAATTACCGATTTGAATAACACCGACGCTAATGGCGATATATTTGCATTGAAGATTGGTAAAGAAGCTAATTACGATTTGTATTTTGATGAATTTACAATTGAGTAAATTATTCAATACACCTTAAAAGATTAGTAGCTGAGACGACCACAGGTTTTGAAGACTTGTGGTCGTTTTGGGTTTAGTCTTTTTTGACGCGTGTTAAATCGAGTAAATTCTGTGGATTGATTCCTAATCCTTTGACATTCTCTTGAGTAAATCTAACCACTTCATCATAATAAAGTGGAACAACGGCTGCTTGTGTCATAACTATCGAATCCATGGTTTGATACAGGTTAACACGAGCCATAGGATTGTCGGTTTTTAAGGCTTGTATGTAAATCTGGTCAAATTCTGGTGATGAAAAATGCGTGTAATTAGGACCATTTGGAGCAAAGTTTTTGGTGTAAAATAAGGAGAGGTAATTCTGTGCATCGGGATAATCGGCAATCCAGCTGGCGCGAAACAATTCGAGTTTTCCGGCAGAACGTTTTTGCAGCAGCGTGGAAGGTGGCATCACATTAACCTCTACGGCAATGCCTATTTTCTGCCATTCACGTTGTAAAAATTCACAGAAGGCAAGATACTGTGCGGTGGTAGCTAAGCTGAGACGCGGTTGTTTGCCCTGGTGATTTTTCTTGTATTCTTCTACCAATTGAACGGCCTTTTGTGGTTGATAGGGGTAGTAAGGATGTTGGGCAAAGCCCGGTAAACCTTTAGGAATAAATCCATATTCAGCAGGCAAGCCAATGCCATTGCGCAAATAGGTAATCATATTGCGGCGATCGACTCCGTAATTTAAGGCTTGACGTAGAGCTTTTGACTTGACTTCGTCACTGTTGTAATCGAGGTTAATCCCAATGTATTCCATGTTGAGGTAAGGTGCCTTGTCAACTTTTATTCTTCCTTTGTATTTTGGATTTAATTTGCCGTCTGGCGTTAGTAATTCATCTTTGTAAGAAGCGTCTAATCCGCTCATAAAATCTAAATTTCCTAAGGCAAATTGCATAAATTCTCCTTGTTTTTCAGATAGAAAAGTGATGGCTACAGCTTCTAAATAGGGGAGTTGCTCACCGTGTTCATCTGTTTCAAAATACAAATCGTTTTTGCGAAATACTAGTTTTTCATTCGCTTCCCAGCGTTTAAATTTGAAAGGGCCTGTTCCTAACGGACTGGTACGGAAACTCAATTTTGTCATCTCTTGCGGGACAATTGAACAGTAAGTCATAGAAAGTAAGCCTAGAAACGCAGGAAAGCTACTTTTTAATTGAAATTGCACGTGGTGTGCGTCTAGTGCTTTAATAGATTTAACGTTGCGCATTACCCAACTTCCGGGCGAGGCGATATCGGGATTTGTCAATCGCTTTAAGCTAAACACCACGTCATCAGCGGTCATTAATCGGGTGGAATCTTTACCAAAAATAGGGTGTTTATGAAAATACACATCTTCTCTAAGTGTAAATGTATAGGTCAACCCACTGTCTGAAACTGTCCAGCTTTTAGCTAAGTCAGGCTGAACATTAAGACTGTCATCAAGTTGAACTAAACCGTTATACAGTTGGTTGTCGGGCCAAATATTGCGTTGGTCTTTAGCAAATGCAGGATCTAAAGAACTGATATTAGCGTGTTCATTATAGCGGAATACTAATTTTTCTTGAGCTGGCGTTAGGCTATTTTGGCAACTGATGAAACTCACTAGAATAACTAGTGCAAAGCTGTAGCGGCAAAGGTGTTGAAAAGATGTTGACAAATGAATAGATTTATAAAAATGAACTGTGGTTTAGGTCAAAGATAATTATTTTTTGGAACTGCTTTTAGAGCAAAAGCTTTAAATCGATTTGTAGAAAGCTAATGAAAGTCATTTTTTAAGGAAAAGATTAATACGGAAGTGACATTCAAAATGAACCAATCTTCTTGTTAAAATTACAAATCTCTGCGTTATAAATGCTCGTCATAGCTATGGCTATGCCTGTGCTTTTTGCCTTGACCTTTGAAGTTTTAACGACAAAATATTTAGTCTATTTTAAAAATCATTTCCGTATAAGCTATAAACTTAAAATTAATGTGTTTTTTTGCAAGATGAATGACATTTTGCCTTAACTGAAGAGATTGAGGCTTTTAAATGATTAACTTTAAAACCTAAATACTGCTGACATTATGCATATTTATAATATCACTTTTAATATTGCCGATGAGGTTCACCTTAAGATTTTAAACTGGATCAAGGAGATTTACATACCCAAAATGTTGGCCACAGCAAAATTTCAAGAGGCGTTAATGAGTCGTGTTTTGGTAAAAGAACAAATGGGAGGAATAACCTATTCGATTCAATTTAAAGCTGAGAGTTTAGCCGCTATTAAAAGATATTATCGCGAAGATGAACCAGAGATGATGGATTTGCTCACTAAATTTAAGGGGCAACTTGTCTTTTTTGCTACAGAAATGGAAATTGTACACACACAATGAAAAAGAAAGCTCACTATAAGAAAAGCGCTTATAAACAGCAGCGTCAAGATGCAACGGATCCGGTAAAAGCTAAAAAGTTTTTAGGACAGCATTTTTTAAGGGATGAATCTGTAGCGCGAAGAATTGGCGAAACGCTTCAGCCTGAACAGCCCAAAAATGTATTAGAAATTGGACCAGGTACAGGAGTGTTGACAAAATATATTCTGACAGATATAGAAAAAGTGGCGGTAATGGAGTTGGATGCGGAGTCTGTAACCTATCTAAAGCAAAATTTCTCATTAGAGCACCCACACATTGCCGGAAAGTCGTTTGCTATTATTGAAGCTGATTTTTTAAAATTTAATTTAGACGAATTATATCCAGATGAGCAGTTTGCTATAATTGGTAATTTTCCTTATAATATTTCAACGCAAATTGTTTTTAAAACTATAGAAAATCGCGACCGTATCCCGGTGTTTAGTGGCATGTTTCAAAAGGAAGTCGCACAGCGTATATGCGAAAAACCCGGAAGTAAAACTTATGGTATATTATCGGTTTTGACGCAAGCCTTTTACGATACAGAATATTTATTTACCGTGCCGCCAACAGTATTTTCTCCTCCGCCAAAAGTAGATAGTGGCGTAATGAAGATGGTGCGTAAAGAAAATTACAGTTTGCCTTGTGATGAAAAACTGTTTTTTAGAGTGGTTAAACAAAGTTTTCAACAAAGACGCAAAACGTTGCGCAATAGTTTGAAAAGTTTTGGCTTGTCAGATGAGTTGCGAGCCATGCCGCTATTTGAAAAAAGGCCTGAGCGCTTAAGTGTTGAAGATTTTATAAAGCTGACAGATTTAATTGCAGCAGAACAAGCAGCGTAAATTAGGTTTTATTAGATACAGAAAAAGGCTTTCTAAATTAATTTAGAAAGCCTTTTTGATAAGTTATAAATTCAGATTATGCTCTGATTTTACGGTTTAATACCAAATCGAGGTATTTGTTAACCCCATCTTTTAAGTTTTTGCGGTGTACAATAAAATCGAGGAATCCGTGATCTTCTAAAAATTTAGGGCGTTGAAAGCCTTCAGGTAAATCTTTACCCGTAGTATCTTTTACCACACGTGGGCCTGCAAAACCGATTAATGCACCAGGTTCAGCAATGTTGATATCGCCTAGCATGGCATATGAAGCCGTAACACCACCAGTGGTAGGGTCAGTGCACAATGAAATGTAAGGAATACCAGCTTCGGCTAATTGACCTAACTTAACAGAGGTTTTAGCCATTTGCATTAAAGATAATACAGCTTCCATCATACGGGCGCCCCCTGATTTAGAGATAATCATTAAAGGGATATTGTTTTTTAAGGAATAATCAGCAGCACGGGCAATTTTTTCACCAACTACTGAACCCATAGAACCACCAACAAAGGCAAAATCCATACAGGCCACAACAAGCTTTTCGCCTTTTGAGTTACCAACTGCAACGCGAATAGCGTCTTTGAGGCCGGTTTTTTCTTGAGCTGATTTTATGCGGTCAGTATATTTCTTTTTGTCTTCAAAGTTTAAAGGGTCTTTAGAAGTTAAATTCTTATCAAGCTCTTTAAATTTATTATCGTCAAAAAGAATTTCAAAGTATTCTTTACTACCAATACGCACATGATAACCGTCTTCAGGACTGACGTAAAGATTTTCACGCAATTCATCAGCGTCGATTACTTTTCCTGTAGGTGATTTATACCAGAGTCCTTTAGGAGTATCTTTTTTATTTTTGGTTTCTGTTTGAATTCCTTTTTGCTTTCGTTTAAACCAAGCCATATCATCTAACTTTTAAATGTTTAAAATGCTAAAATATTGAAAACCAATATGAAATAAAATTTATATTGGCTTTCAATATTTTTAGTGGGTGCAAATTTATAAAATTATTTGCTTAAGCTGTTCACATTTAAGAGATCTTCAAAGGCTTTTTCTAAACGTTGCTTAAAAGTCTCTTCACCTTTACGTAACCATTTACGTGGGTCATAATAAGCTTTGTTAGGCGCTTCTTCACCAGTAGGGTTACCAATTTGTGCTTGTAAGTAATCAGTGTTAGCTGCCATATAATCACGAACACCAGTTGTAAATGCATATTGTAAGTCAGTGTCAATATTCATTTTGACAACGCCATAACCAATAGCTTCGCGAATTTGTTCAACAGATGAGCCGCTACCACCATGGAAAACTAGATCTAAATGATTTTCTTCTAAATTGTATTTCTCACTAACGTAGTCTTGAGATTGTTTTAAAATTTCAGGACGAAGTTTAACGTTTCCTGGTTTGTAAACGCCGTGTACGTTACCAAAAGAAGCGGCAATAGTAAATTGGTCAGAAACTTTGCTCAATTCTTCATAAGCATAAGCCACATCTTCTGGTTGAGTGTAAAGTTTTGAGTTGTCAACATCAGTGTTGTCAACGCCGTCTTCTTCACCACCAGTAATACCGAGTTCAATTTCTAAAGTCATTCCCATTTTGCTCATACGTTCTAAGTATTTTTTGCTAGTGGTAATGTTTTCTTCTAAGCTTTGTGGGCTTAAATCAATCATGTGAGAGCTAAACAAAGGTTTTCCGGTTTCAGCAAAAAACTTTTCACTAGCATCTAACAAGCCGTCAATCCACGGTAATTTTTCTTTGTGGCAGTGGTCAGTGTGTAGAATAACAGTGGCCCCATAAGCTTCGGCTAAATCATGAACGTGTTTTGCTCCAGCAATAGCTCCTAAAATGGCAGCTCTTTGGTTAGTGTTATCTAAGCTTTTACCGGCGTTAAACTGAGCTCCACCAGTTGAGAATTGTAGAATAACAGGTGAATTAACACTTGCTGCTGTTTCTAAAACCGCATTGATAGTGTTTGAACCTACAACATTTACTGCAGGAATTGCGTAATTGTTAGCTTTAGCGTGTTTGAAGATTTCTTGAACTTCTTTTCCGGTAGCTACTCCGGGCTTGATATTGTGAGCCATAATTAATTTATTTCACTATTAGAGTACAAATGTACTAAAATGTAGATTAAAAAGGATAATTTATACCAACATTCAATGTGGAGTGGGCAAAATTATAGTTTTCAAACCAGGTTTGTTTGTTATAAGCGGGGTCGTAAGTTTTAAAACCAAGATCAATGCGAATCACAAAGAAATCAAAATCATAACGCAAACCAAAGCCTGTGCCTACGGCGAGTTCGGTAAAATCTGAGAAAGAATCAAAGCGAGCGCGTTCATCTTCAACGTTGTCAAGTACATTCCAAATATTACCGACATCTACAAATACCGCACTGTTTAAGGCTCCAAAAAGGTTGAATCTAAATTCGGCATTAAAACTCAGCTTCATGTTGGCTTCATTAAATTCATTAGGACTGCCGCTACTTCCAGGACCTAATCCATAAGGACGCCAAGCGCGGTTGTCATTAGTGCCACCGGCAAAGAAACTGCGTACAAATGGGATACTTTCTGAATTGCCATAAGGAATAGCAATACCACCCATTAAACGTATAGCAAAGATATTTTGGTGACCTAGATCCCAATGTTTAATAAAGTCTGTTTCAAATTTAAGGTATTGAGAAAATCGTACTCCTGCAATTTTATAACTGCCGTGTTCATCTTTGTCTCTTCCTGTGAGTGATGATAATAAGGCTAAGCTATTTCCCATGGCTTCAATATTAAATCTGAATTGTGTAAACTCATCATCATAAATACTCTCTCTCGTATTTTTTGAAAAATTGAAGCTGGTACCGAATATCAAATTGTTTTCAGTTAAGCGGTCTTTTCGTTCGATGAGTGCTGACGCTTCATCTTGTTCTTCCGCAGTCAAATTAAAATCTGCACCACTGCGTAAATCGTGAATAAAAGCATTGATGCCTTCAGGATTAGTCAGCTTAGGAGCAGGACTCAATACCGGATTATTTTGCTCAAAATAATTGGGGTTAATCAATTCGACATGGTTTTCTGCAATTTGATTTAAACGTGTATATGAATTGCGATATATATTGAAATAATTACCAGGGTTAAGGTTGCGAACGTATTGTAAATCAATAAGATTTAAGTGAAGATTTTGTTCAGAATTGGGTTTCCAACGGAAGGTATATTTTCCGGTTAAGCTTTGTTTGTCTAATCCGATGTTAGTTTGGGTACTAATCCCGGCACTGAGGACGGTAAATGGCGACATCGATTTAGGAATGATGTGGCTGAGGTTGAACGGGAAAATGATTTTTGGAAAATTCAACTTGACAGTAGCGCCAATTTCTGAAATATTGAAAAATTGATTTTGTGCCTCTACAGCGGCATCTCTTGATGATCCAATACTGGCACGCGCACCGATTTCTAAAGTTTCAAGTCCGTGAAAAACATTGCGAATTAATAAAGAAGTACCAGCTCGAATACCAAAATCTTGAATATTGCTATGCGACAAATCTAAATCGTAAGTCATCCCAAATTTTTTACGGGAGCGTAAAAAAACATTAGCAATTAAATCTGTATTGGTGCTATCGCGGGGGTCTTTCATATATTGAATGTCCGGATAGTTAAATACACCTAAATCACTCATACGGTCATAGGTTAGCGTCCGGGCACGGTCACTATACACTTCTCCTTTTTTTATAAAAACGGCTCCTGTTAAGGCTTTAGACTTATACTCCGATTTACCTGAACTAAACAGGGTGTAATTGTCATAGTGAATGCTGTCAGTGATAGGTAAACGTTGTCCATTTTTGACATAATTGGTAAAAATATTGACATCGCTGATGTGGTGAACTTTAAAAGGAACAGTATAGGAGCTGTCTTGTGTTTTAATTTCACGATTACTAATTACAGTTTCAACTAAAGCCCTGTGATTAGTATGTATGGTGTCGATATTAAAAATAATATTTTCTTGATCAAAATAGTACAATCCATTGTTACGCAGCAAGTTAGTTAGGCGTTGGCGCTCCCAGTCAAAACGTCGCGAATCAAATTGTTGTCCCGGTCTGATAAGCCGGTCAATTTTATGAGCCTTGTATAACGAGTCTATAACCGGGCTTTTAATATTGTGAGAAAGTGAGTCAATTTTATAGGGATTGTGTAAGTTGAGGTAATAGCTTACTTCGGCGCGTTTGTCTTTTAAGGTGTCAATTTGGTAGGAGCTCTCCACATTAAACCAGCCTCGATTCCAATACCAAGCTTTGAGGCGTTCTAAAGATTTTTCGGTTTTTTCTTTACTGACGATAACGGGTTCCTGGCCTATACGCTGTTTAAATTTTTGCCAGTCAACATAATCTTGTCCTAAACGTTCGACTTGTTTTTTAGATAAAAAATTGATTAAATGTTTTTCGCGATTAGGCTTGCGTTTTAACCAGTTGATAAAAAGAGAATCAGCGTTTGGTTTAGCTGTATTATAAATGTGCAGGCGCAGCGGAAAATTAATTAAAGGTAGTTTAACATTTGGTTCTTGGTATAATTGATCGTAAACTACAGTTTTTGAAATTTTAGAGCTATCGACATAAATAGAGTTTTTGGTCAATAAATACTGACCGTCTTTTACGCGTTTCACCGGATTGCAGCTCCACAATAGGGCTACAACAAGAAATAATGGTATTTTTGCCGTTATAGATTTCAAAAAAGAATTAATTTAAGGGTCAAAATTACGGTTTTTATGCTCAGCAAAAATCAAATTAAACTAATAAACCAACTGAATCAAAAAAAATACCGCAAAAAGTATCAATTATTTTTTGCTGAAGGGATTAAAACTGTGAAAGAGTTTTTAAATTCTGATTTAGAGTTGGAACAGTTATATACTACAGCCGATATTTTGTATACGGCTGATCGTCCTTATCAATTAGTAGATGAATCTGAATTAAAAAAAATAAGCCAACTCAAAACGCCGCAAACGGTGTTAGGTGTGTTTAAAATACCGGCTCCTCACTCTATACGGGATACCGGATTGACAGTGGCGCTTGATGGCGTGCGTGATCCTGGAAATTTAGGAACTATTATTCGGCTTTGTGATTGGTTTGGGGTGAAGCAGCTCATTTGCTCACAAGATACAGTTGATTGTTATAATCCTAAAACGGTACAGGCTACAATGGGGTCTATTACGCGAGTGCAGGTAATTTATACCGATTTACCTAAATTTTTAAAGAATACAAAACGTCCTGTTTACGGGACTTTTATGAATGGGAAATCGATTTATAAACAGAGTTTGCCAGCCGAAGCGATTGTGGTTATGGGTAATGAAGCCAATGGTGTGTCAGCCGAAGTTGAAACGTTAGTTACCCAAAAAATAGCTATCCCTCAATTCGGTAAAATTCAAGCCACAGAAAGCCTTAACGTGGCTACGGCTACGGCCATTTCGCTCAATGAGTTTATGCGTGATAAAATTTAAACACCTATAAAGTGAATTAATAAACAGCACCAACCTATAATTAGTAGCAACCCACCAAGTGGGGTGATAGGGCCTAAAAAGCGCAACTTTTTGCCTATAGCAGATGAGATACACAAGCCGTAAATGCTAAATGAAAACAGGAATGTACCTGCTATAAAACACCATGCCACTGTGGTTAATAGGCCTGAAGTTATGGGGATTTCAAGTCCTATGATGAGTAATGTTATGGCGTGATAAATTTGATATTTAACGCCCGTTTGAAAGCTTTCTAGTTGATCAACGGTGAATTTTTTTTTCAATAAATGAGCAGCAAAAGCGCCTAAGATTACGGATAATACACCGTAAACTGTTGCGAAAATGAGTAGTGTAGTTTGCATAAAACGTAGTTTTGTACAACAAAGATAACTTAGAAAATCTTAGTGCGTTATAAAATACTTGTTTTTAAAATAGCTTTATAATAGCGCTAGTGCCTATTCAGTTCTTCTTATCTTTACGCTATTCAGACAAGTTATCTTGCAATTATGAAAAAACTACTTTTTTTTGCTTTGTTTTGGGGGATGAGTGCGATGATTCATGCACAAGAAATTACAATTCCCCAGCGTGAAAATGCTAAAAGTCAACAGGATAAACCTTATGTAATATTGATTTCAATCGATGGGTTTCGCTATGATTATGTTGATAAATTCGATTTAGAGTTTTTAAAATCACAACGTCGAAAAGGCACTTGGGCTACAGCGATGATTCCTTCATACCCCAGTGTTACCTTTCCTAATCACTATACATTAGTGACAGGATTGACTCCCCCACATCACGGATTGATAGGTAATACTATGTATGATCCTAAAATGGATAAAAGTTATTCATTAGGCAATGCTAAAGCAGTAAAAAATGCAGCTTGGTATGGAGGAATTCCTATTTGGAGTTGGGCAGAGCAGCACCAATTGCTAACCGCTTGTTTTTATTGGCCGGGATCTGAAGCACCAATTGGCGGTTATTTACCGACTTATTTTTACCCGTATTCTGAAAAAATAGGCATTGATAAACGTATAAAACAAGTGGTCAGCTGGTTAGAACTACCAGAAGCAAAACGGCCACATTTGATAACATTTTATATGCCACAAGTAGATCATGCCGGACACAGCTTTGGTCCTGATGCGCTCGAAACGCGCTATGCTGCAAAATTTGTGGATGCTGCTTTGCAAAGATTAACCGAAGCTGTGGCAGAAACAGAGTTTCCTGTAAATTTTGTGGTCGTTTCTGATCATGGGATGACAAAATTAGATACTGAACATCCTATTACTTTACCACAACACAACCCTTATCAGGTCAAAGAAGTGAATAACGGCGTTTATGTCAGTGTTTTTGTGCGTGATAAAGCCGTGATAGATGCGGTGAAAGCGTATTATCAAACAGAAGCCAAAAACTACGAGGTCTATTTAGCCTCAGAAGTGCCAGAGCGCTATCATTTTTCAAAAAAAGAAGATCGATTTAACCGTATGGGCGATATTGTTTTGATTGCTCATGCTCCGTATTATTTTTCAAGAGGAGGAGCTATTCCTCGTGGATCTCATGGATTTTTGCCAGCTGAAACACCAGATATGCAAGCGTTTTTTATGAGTTGGGGCCCTCAAATTAAAAAGCACAATCAAATCGATGCGTTTAAAAACATACATGTGTTTCCATTGCTGACTGAACTGTTAGAGTTGGATAATCCTAAAAATTTAGATGGTGATCAACGCCTTTTGCCTTTAGTGTTGAAGGCTAAATAGATTTATAGCGGCTATATCCTTAAAATGTATGCTGTATTTTTATGGGTATGCAACTAACAAACCTGTGAAAATGGCTATGGCAAAACTGAGTAGTGTACCAATAAGAATATATTCACTGAGTTGACGATTAGCTAGTTTAAGGTCATTAAATCTAAATACCGATTTGGCCGTGATTAAGAAACCTATGGCTTCCCATTGTTGGAATAGAATAAAAGTGACGATGAGAAAACGTTCAATAATACCAATTATTTTGCCAGCTTGCGGTAAGGAAGGAAGCTTTGTATTGTCAAAAGACCAACCCACTAAACATTTATCGATGATAATAGCAGCGGGAAAGCTTACAAATAAATAAGCTAAAATAAATTTAGCAAAATTAGGCGTACTGAGTTGTTGGATGATGAGGTCGAATTGCGTGTTATAGGATATTCCAATAATGACAAGTAAGTGTAGTGCTTGATCGACAAAAAACGGCCATTGTTTTTTAGAGGTTAGCGAAAGACTGTAAAGTTTAGCTAGATCAATGAGGTAGTGTGAAACAGCTACAATTAAAGCGATTTTCCAAATGTTGAAATCACCTGCTAATAATAAAATGAGTAAGAAATGTATAAGTATGTGTTTGTATAAATAAGGCGATCGAATCTTATACCTTTCTTTATTTTGAATGCCGCGTTTGCTCTGGAGTATAAAGTCTCCAACAAAATGAGCAATGAGTAAAGCGTAAAAGGTATCCATTTTAGCTATTTTGGCGGTAATACTGTAAAAGCTCTAGAATGAGGTGATAGTGAGAGCGCTTTAAAAGTTGGCTTATATAAGGTTGACTGACCTCAAAGTGTAGGGCGACTTCGGTTTGTGTAGCTTGTGGGTGGTCAAACATATAGCAAATCATTTTAGCAGAAGTAACTGGCCAGTGATCCATAAATGTCAACCCAAATTTTAGCATTAAATTCAACTGACTGTCTAGTATTTTCGAATCGGTTTTTATTTTGAGATTGATTCCTTCAGATTTAGTGTCTTCAAATACATGACCAGAATGGATATAAGCCGTACCATTGCATTGTGTAATTCGAGATGAACTGTAGTCTTCTGACCCTAAACCTATACCTAACCTCACATCTAAACCTTTAACTGTTCTGACTATGGCTTTGATGTGAATGGCAATTTCCAAAGCTTTTTTAGGCGGAACTTTGATTTGAAATTCATCACCGCGATACAGTTCCCAAATGTTTGGGGAATCGCCTATCTGATTGAAAAAAGCAGTTAACTTTTCTAGCCAATCTTCAGTGGGTCGAGTTCTAGAGTTTTTAATATCGCCGGTTATAATTGCAATCATAAGTCGAAAATAATTGTATTCTATTAATTATCAAAGGATAATTATAAATTTATGACTTTTAATAATGTATTTGTTTAAAGAGGTTATAATTGACTGAACCATGACTTTATAGTTGATTTGTTTTAGCTCCTAGGGCTTACAGAGGAGCGGCTTATTGTAAAGAGAACTTTGTTTTTAGTTTCAACTTAATGGTTTAAAGGTCTTAATAACTTGGTTTGATTATAAATACAAATATAACTTAATACAGTTATAAATAATAATATAATTAATTTAAGTTATATAGTAATGCTGAATGGATAAACTATATAGTCCAATTTCGACAGTAGCCTCATTGTATTATTAATTTGTTAACTAAAGTGTTGTGTCGATATAAATAACTAAAGTTTCGGAGAAGGTACCAAGTGGGTATCTATTTGGATATGCGACAGTATGCGATTTACTTAGTAGTCAACTATACACCTCAATTTACAACTAATAATAATTTATACACTTCCTTTGTTGTTGAACACCTTTCGGGGTGCGGTAAGGGGGAGGTCTACCTTACCCCGCACTGCACTTCGTTTGTACAGGGTTTATCACATTAAAGACCTTCGGCCTTTTAAAGCATACTTTTGTCTATATCTACAACCATGTAATGGTTGAATTTGATTAACCCTGAGTGCAGCTCGGGGCATTAAGATTACCGTATCCTACAGAACTACGAAGTAGTTCAATAGTAAAGGTTGAAGTGGAATAACTCTGAGACATGAGTGCTATTAATTTGTTAACTAAAGTGTTGTGTCGATATAAATAATATAAACTAGACTAAAAATTTAATCATTATGGTATAATCGCTTTAAACTTTCCTAAAGTTCAAAACTTTAGGAAAGTTCCTTTTCAAACCTTAGCTTCAAGTAGTAAATGCAAGCAACTGTATACATGCTGAGTTAAACTAAAAAAAGGTCTATGACTCTTAAAAATCATAGACCTTTTTAAAATATATAACACGATTAGACTAGCGAGTTAAATACATTTTGCGACGTGCGTAGAGGTCGTAAAAAGTATCATCTCTTAAATCATCGATAAATAAGATGCTCTCACCAGTACTTTTCATTTCAGGACCCAATTGTTTGTTGACATGAGGGAACTTATCAAAAGAGAAGACTGGGCGTTTAATGGCATAGCCATCTAAATGCGGTTTAAAGTCAAAATCAGTCACTTTTTTATGGCCTAGCATCACTTTAGTAGCATAGTTTACGTAGGGTTCTCCATAAGCTTTAGAGATAAATGGAACGGTACGCGATGCACGTGGATTAGCCTCAATGATATACACTTTGTTATCTTTAATAGCGAATTGAACATTGATTAATCCAACAGTTTTAAGCTCTACTGCAATTTTTTCAGTGTGATCTTTAATTTGTTGAATAACCAAGTCACCTAAGGTAAAGGCAGGCAATAAAGCATTTGAATCACCAGAGTGCACCCCGCAAGGTTCAATGTGTTCCATGATGCCGATGATGTAAACATTTTCACCATCACAAATGGCGTCAGCTTCAGCTTCAATAGCACCATCTAAATAACGGTCAAGCAATAAGACGTTGTCAGGCATTTTTTGAAACAAATCAACCACATGAGCCTCTAGTTCTTCTTTATTGATAACGATCTTCATACCCTGTCCGCCGAGTACATATGAAGGGCGTACGAGAATAGGAAAATCTAATTGGTCAGCTAATTCTAAAGCTTCTTCGGCTGTTTCAGCGGTTCCAAATTCCGGATAAGGAATATTATTTTCTTTAAGAAGCGTAGAGAATTTACCGCGATCTTCGGCTAAATCTAAGGCTTCATAGCTTGTTCCGATAATTTTGATACCGTAGCGCTCTAATTTTTCAGCTAATTTTAAAGCGGTTTGACCACCGAGTTGAACGATAACGCCTTCGGGTTGTTCGTGGCGGATGATGTCGTAAATGTGTTCCCAAAATACCGGTTCAAAATACAATTTATCAGCAGTGTCAAAATCAGTTGAAACCGTTTCGGGGTTACAGTTGATCATGATAGTTTCATAACCACATTCTTCAGCGGCTAATACACCGTGTACACAGCAGTAGTCAAATTCAATACCTTGTCCAATTCGGTTAGGGCCCGATCCGAGAACGATAATTTTTTTGCGATCACTGCGGTGGCTTTCAGTAGCGGTAAAAGCTTGGCCATCGGCTAACTGCATATCGTTCTCAAAAGTAGAGTAGTAGTAAGGTGTTTGTGCTACAAATTCAGCGGCACAAGTATCTACCATTTTATAAACGCGATTGATGTTTAATTCTTCACGTTTTGTATACACCTGACTCTCGAGGCATTTAAGCATATGAGCGATTTGTCTGTCTGCAAATCCTTTTTGCTTTGCTTCTAATAACAAGTCGCGATCAAGGGTATCAATGGTGAATTTACTAATTTCTTTTTCGATGCTATCGAGTTCAGCAAATTGATTGAGGAACCACATGTCAATTTTGGTAATCTCGTGGATACTGCTCAACGGAATACCCGCTTGAATAGCGTCATAGATAACAAATACGCGATCCCAACTAGGGTTTTTGAGTTTGTCAACTATAGTTTCATAATCTGTATAACCTTTGCCGTCAGCTCCTAAGCCGTTGCGTTTAATTTCGAGTGATTGAGTGGCTTTGTGAAGGGCTTCTTGAAATGAGCGTCCAATACCCATAACTTCACCTACAGCTTTCATTTGTGGACCTAAAGTACGGTCTGATCCTTCAAATTTGTCAAAGTTCCAACGTGGAATTTTAACGATGACATAATCTAAACTCGGCTCAAAAAAGGCAGAAGTTTTTTTAGTGATTTGATTTTCAAGCTCATCTAAAGTATAGCCTAAAGCCAATTTAGTAGCCACTTTAGCGATAGGATAACCGGTAGCTTTAGAAGCTAATGCAGAAGAGCGCGATACACGCGGGTTAATTTCAATAGCGATGATATCTTCTTTTTCATCAGGACTCACTGAAAATTGAACATTACAACCTCCAGCAAATTGTCCGATGTTGCGAATCATTTTAATGGCTAGATCGCGCATGCGTTGAAAAGTGGTATCACTTAAAGTCATAGCAGGAGCTACGGTAATGGAATCTCCGGTATGAATCCCCATAGGATCCATATTTTCAACCGTACAGATGATAGCTACGTTGTCATTTTTGTCGCGAAGGAGTTCGAGCTCATATTCTTTCCACCCTTGTAAAGCTTTGTCAATAAGCACTTCGTGAATAGGAGAGATTTCTAAACCACGAGCTAAAGCTTCATCAAATTCTTCTTGGGTGTGTACTAAAGCAGCGCCGGCACCACCTAAGGTATATGAGGCGCGGATAAGAAGCGGCAAACCGAATTCTTGAGCAATTTCTTTACCTTCTAGTATTGATTTTGCTGTTTTTGCTGGCGCTACAGGAACGCCTATTTTTTGCATTAATTCTTTAAATTGCTCGCGATCTTCGGTGATATTAATGGCATCAATATCAACACCGATTAGGCTAACATTAAAATCTTCCCAAATTCCTTTTTCATCGGCTTCGATAGCTAAGTTAAGAGCTGTTTGCCCTCCCATAGTAGGCAGTACAGCATCAATTTGTGGATTTTCTTTAAGAATTTCGACAATAGATTTTGTGGTCAATGGCTTTAAATAGACTTTGTCAGCCATTGAAGGGTCAGTCATGATGGTAGCTGGATTTGAATTGATTAAGATGGTTTCAATTCCATCTTCGCGCAATGAACGCAAAGATTGTGAACCAGAATAATCAAATTCGCAAGCTTGACCAATAACGATTGGTCCTGAACCAATAATCAAAATGCTCTTTAAAGAATCGTTTTTAGGCATGATCTAATAGTGATTTATGTAGTCTAAGATAAAAAAAATATATAAAAAAAGGCGTTACGGGAAGTAACACCTTTCTCATTTAAATATAAATAATATTGTCGTCAAACGTCATAACTAGTGTTTGTGACGTGTCTCAGATGAAACAGTAAGCTTTTTACGGCCTTTAGCTCTTCTTCTGGCCAAGACTTTTCGTCCATTGGCATCTTGCATGCGTTCTCTAAACCCATGTTTGTTTTTTCTTTTTCGCTTCGAAGGTTGAAAAGTCCTTTTCATTATTTCTTAATTTTATTGTCGTAGTTAAAAGCTGAGTTGAAACCTTGCATTTCAAATGCGGATGCAAATATACGATATGTTTTATTCTTTCAAAGCATATTTTAAATATTTTATGCAAGGTTTTTATTACCTTTGCCTGCAATTGAAAAAAGATAGACTATACCTGAGTATTCAGCAGTGTACTTTAGGTTTTATAAAAGACAAAAATACAGTAATACTATGTATAATAAAAATTTTAAGTTAGGACTGGCAGCAATTATTGTAGCTTATGCTATATATCAATTTGTAGAAGGTTATATAGGTAATGGAATTATGTGGGTGCTCATCGCCGGAATTTTTGTGTTGTTGTACTTTAAAAATGAGTTTATTCTTTTAGCGTTTATGAAATTGCGTAAGCAGAATTTTGAAGGCGCCAAAAAGTGGTTAGATAAAATTAAAAATCCAGAAACAGCTTTGGTAAAAAAACAACAAGGTTACTTTTGGTTTATGCACGGGCTTATGATGTCTCAAAACAATTTGACTAAGGCTGAAAAATATTTTAAAAAGGCTATTAAGTTAGGGCTTTCTATGGATCATGATTTAGCTATGGCTAAATTGAATCTTGCGGGAATTGCGATGTCAAAACGCCGTAAACGCGAGGCACAAATATTACTCAAAGAAGCCCAAAAACTCGATAAGCACAACATGCTTTCTGATCAAGTGCGCATGATGAAACAACAAATGAAAAAGATATAATCCTTTTTATAGGTAAACTTAAAAGGCGAGATTGCACATATGTGGTCTCGCCTTTTTGTATCTTATAATGTTATAGACTTCAAGGGGTGTAATTGTAAATTCCTTTTTTAGGAATACTGATATAATACATTTTCCCTTCGTCATTTTCAAGTTGAGCTTCGCGTAACCAAGGATTGTGGATTTTTAAAATCTTGTAATTAATACCGAAATTTTTAGCGAATTGAGCAAAGTTACTGACTGAAGTATCTACAGCTACTTCTCGTGTAGGAATAGGACTGTATAAATCTTTTTGAGCAAAATTGAATCCGTATTTTTTAGGGTGACTTAAAATTTCTTTGAGAGCAATAATTCTAAACACGTATCGCGAGGTTTCAGAGCCAAGTAGTAAATCGTAATAGTCGTTTACTTCCTGGCGTTCTTGTTGGCGGGTGATTCCTCTGAGTCCTGCGTTGTATGAGGCTGCGGCTAGAGTCCATGAACCGAGTTTTTCTTTGGCGTTTTTTAGATAGGCGCATGCAGCTTCGGTTTCTTTAGCAATGTGGTAGCGTTCATCAATGTTGTCATTGACTTCTAAACCATAATCGCGAGCAGTACCTTTCATAAATTGCCAAAATCCTGTAGCTCCTGCAGGAGAGACCACCTGTTGAAGTCCACTTTCGGCTACGGCTAAATATTTAAAATCATCTGGGACGCCGTGTTTTTTTAATATTTTTTCGATTAACGGAAAATATTGATGTGCGCGTTTGATTAGCAATAATCCATTTGATTGCCAATAGGTGTTGACAAGCAGTTCTCTGTCTAAGCGTTTGCGGATATCAGGATTTTCTAATGGTACGCGTTCACCGGCAAATTTGATGTGTTGAGGAAGAGGAATGGCGTACACATTATAGTCATGCACGACAGTAAGACTGTCTTTGGTTGGTGCAGTGTTGTTATGTGTTGTTGAATAATTATCACTCGAAACGGCTTGAACCGATACGCCTACAATAGCAACTAGCCCAACGGTGGCCAGAACGCTTTTCAAATACTTCATAATTTCTGTGGTCAAGGGGGTGTTTGTTTAAACGGATAAAGTTAATAATTATTTTTGTGTATTAGCTAGTCTTCGGCTAAAAGGCGGGGTAAGTTTTCGTTAAACCAGCGGTAACGCATAATAATCATCAAGTGCGTGCCGCCTTTGACAACAATACAATTTTTGATATTTTTTAAGGGAAAAATATGATCTTTGTCTCCGGCAATATGAATGACATTAGGGAGTGGAGTGGTGCGGTTCCAGTTAACAACCTCTTTAATTCCCCACTGCATGTAGCGTTTGTTGTCAATACCTATATAACGGTTATAAATGTGTAACCGCCCTTTGATAAACTTTCCTAAAGGCCATTTTTCAAACTGTTTTAAATATTTTACGAGGCTCATAGGGAGGAGCTTGTAAGCTTTTGTAGCCCGAGCAAATTTCATTAATCCAGATAATTCATAGCGTGATTTAATAGTTGAAATGAGAATAATCTTTTTTACTGAAATAAATTTCTGCATTTCCTGTACCACTAAACCGCCTAAAGAAACCCCAATTAAGATGACATTGTCGTGTGTCACTTCAGCGCATAAGCGTTTAGAGTAAGCTTCTATAGATTCGTTTTTTAAAGGGTTTACCCAAGAAATCCAATGCGTGATGTATTGATCTTCAGGTAAGTGTATGTGTTCAAAAATTGTGGGTTTGGCACACATTCCTGGAACATAGTAAACATGGGTAGGTGAAGCTGTGTTTTTCATTTTTAACACATTAAATATACATATTTAAATTTAAAATAACTAATTTTACTTGCGAAAATGAGGTTGAGATGTATTAAAAATTCTGTTTTCACCTCTGTTTACGCAGTATTTGCCATATTTTCAGGTTGTTATTATACTTTTTAAAAAATTGAAAATTGACACTTTTGAACATGAATCTGGTTAAATTACATAAAGTTCATATTTCAACTATAATCCAATCGCTAATTTATAATTAGCAAAAGTACTTGAAATTTAGATTGTAAACACAATGGTGTTTTATAAGTCTTTTCTATAGAGCTTAAAAGCTCAATATTATTTCTTATGGCTAGTATTGTTTAGATTTAAAACCACAACACCTATACATATGAAAGAGAATGAGAATTTTGAAATCAAGGACAATGAGTTCTTGCGTCAGTTTGAAACGCAGATTGACGGAAAATTAATCAAACTAGAATACTCAGCTCAACCTCGAAAAATCTTCTTGACTAAATTTGTCATTAGTGATGAATTTAGAACTAAGGGTTTTGATCGTCAATTTCTTGAAGCAATTTTTGATAAATTGATAGCTGAAAACTATAGAGTTGTCCCCACTTGCCCTGAGGTAGCTTCCTTTTACAAGGCGCATCGTCGTAAATACAGAGAACTTTTGCCTACAGGAATTACAATTTAATCCGTAGATATACAGAAATGTAAGATTTTTTAAAGCTCAAAAGATGTTGAGCAGGCTGTGCTTTTCTGTAATTTAAAATCAGATTTTATGGCACAACACAATATCTTAGGAAAAAAAGGAGAGGATGAAGCGGTGGCTTTTTTACAGCAAAAAGGCTACCGAATTTTAGAGCGCAATTACAGATTTCACAAATCTGAAATAGATATTATTGCACAAATAGATCAGACTTTAGTGGCTGTTGAGGTTAAAACACGGAGTACAGCTGTGTTTGGTGATCCACAGGATTTTGTAAAACCTAAACAAATAAAGCATCTTATTGAAGCGTTAGATCACTATATAGTAATGCGTGATTTAGACCTAGACGTGCGCTTTGATGTGATCGGAATTGTTAAAAATCAGTTTAAAACACAGATTGAACATTTAGAAGATGCTTTTTTCTTTTTTGAATAAACATAAAAAAGCCTTTGAAGTTATCGCCGGCTATTAAATTAATTAGAAAAAATAGGGTGCTAACCGATTAAAAAATGTTCAATTAGAATATAAACTAAAGCTCCCCCAAAATAGCCCATTAAAGCTAAAATGGACATTTTTTTAGCATACCAAATAAAATCGATTTTCTCGAGTCCCATAGCAGCAACTCCAGCCGCTGAACCAATAATAAGAATACTGCCACCTGTTCCGGCACAATAGGCTAAGAATTCCCAGAAAAAATGATTTGTTGGGAAATCATACATTCCCATACCCGCGGCAACTAGTGGTACATTGTCAATAATTGAGGATAGCAAACCGATGATTAAAACAATAATCGTTTGATTGCCAATCCATGTTTTGAGATGTATGGCCAATTCACCTAATAAACCAGCCGATTGTAAAGCGGCTACAGCCATCAAAATTCCTAAGAAAAAGAGGATGCTAGGGGTGTCAATACGTTTTAAAGCTTTGACCACGTGGGTGGTGGTGTGCTCATCGTCTTTGTATTTTCGACTGATAAGCTCAGCAACAATCCATATAATTGACAAACTAAACATCATGCCCATAAAAGGAGTCAATCCTACTACTGTTTTTAAAATAGGTACGGCTATTAAACCGCCAATTCCTGTGCATAAGATAATGAGTTGGTGACTGTAATCAATCGCGAAACTTGTTTTTTCACCTTGCACGACAGCCGGTCTACTTACATTGCCTTTCATTTTAAACAGTGACAAGTAAGTTAAAGGAACTAATAGGCAAACAAGTGACGGTAAAAATAAAGTTTTCATGATGTTTGCAGCCGTAATTTGCCCGCCTATCCAAAGCATAGTCGTGGTGACATCTCCAATCGGCGTAAAGGCTCCCCCGGCATTAGCAGCAATAACAATAATACCTGCAAAAAAGAGCTTGTCTTCTTTGCTGTCAACAAGCTTGCGTAATAGCGAAATCATAACAATTGTGGTAGTTAAATTGTCTAATACAGCGGATAAGAAAAAGGTAGTTAACCCGATAATCCACAATAATTTTGATTTCTTAAGGGCGTGAATGCGATTGGTGATAATTGAGAACCCGTTGTAAGTATCAATGAGTTCAACAATAGTCATGGCACCTAACAGGAAGAATAGGATATTGCCAATTTCAGCAAAGTGTTCTAATAATTGGTAATGCGCGGCATATTCATGAATAAGGGCTACACTGTTTGTAAGGTCTAAGCCTTTTTCTTTTGCAGTTTCTAAAAAAGCTGCCGGTAAATCAGATAAATCTATAAAGTGGTTAGCAAATAAAATATAGATAATCCAGCACAAGGTTCCTGTGATTAAAGCCGTTGCAGATTTGTTTATTTTAATAGGGTGCTCAACGGCAATCAAAAAATACCCTATGATAAATATAGCGATGAGTAAAGCTATCATTTTTCGTAATGATTATAATTCAGTAAACAATAAAGTCATCATTTGATGATTTAAAAAAAAAGGAACTATAAGTTACGGAATTTCAGAATTACGGTGATGAAAAATGTGAAAAAAATGTGTAGGAAAATAATATGGATAAGGTTTTAAAGGGGTAAATGTGCTTACATTTAAGTCGTAAACCTTAGGAGTTTCCTGGTAAATAACGGGTAAATTATGAGCGAGAGGAGGTTCAATATAGTGCAAATGAATGCTCCTCGGGCTAATAATATGAGTAGATGAGATTTGAGAAGAACTCTGCGTTGTGTTTTCAAGAGTGTTGAGGTAGCTTAAGCTATAAAAACAAAATACGAGCAGAATGATTCCGCCTAAGCCAGAAATTGTATGCTCTGCAGATACACGTTTTTTTAAGACACCTAACATAACGAAAAGCGATGTATTTAATGTTGATTTACACCAGTGATAGTTGTGCGTATTATTCACAATAAATATGCCAACTTAACTTTATCTTGTGTTTTAATTGGAAATGACCTTTTGTGAATCACTTGTGAATAAGGGTTTGAGCAAAAGAATTTTAACGCGTATCTTTGCATCCCGATAAATCTAAATTTTAAAGACAAAATTGATCTTTAAAATTTGAAGTGTTACTAGTAATGGGACTCAATAAATAGACTAATGACTTACTTGAACGGCTTCTAGAAGTTGTTTTTGAAGTGAGACCATACAAATAGCTAATTATGGAAGAAGTGAATAAAGTTGCATTTTATACACTAGGTTGTAAATTGAATTTTTCAGAAACAGCTACTATCTCGCGTTCATTTGAAAATGAAGGCTTTGACCGCGTTGACTTTTCTGAAAAGGCAGATATTTATGTTATTAACACCTGTAGTGTAACACGAAATGCCGATATGAAGTTTAAGCAGGTGGTAAAGCAAGCGCATAAGGCTAATAAAGACGCTTTTGTGGTAGGAATTGGCTGTTATGCGCAACTTCAACCAGAAGAACTAGCCGATGTTGATGGCGTTGATTTGGTGTTAGGAGCTACTGAAAAGTTTAAAGTTACCAATTATATTAATGACTTATTGAATCAACCTCATCACGAAAACGGTCGTGGTATTGTACATTCATGTGAAATTGAAGATGCTAATTTTTATGTAGGCTCTTATTCTCTTGATGATCGTACACGTGCCTTCTTAAAAGTACAAGACGGTTGTGATTATAAATGTACCTACTGCACAATTCCATTAGCGCGTGGTATTTCGCGTTCAGATACGTTGGAAAACGTTTTGAAAAATGCCGCCGAAATTGCCGCTAGCGGAACTAAAGAAATCGTGCTTACCGGTGTTAATATTGGTGACTATGGAAAAGGAGAGTTTGGCAATAAAAAGCACGAACATACCTTTTTAGAAATGGTACAAGCTCTTGATGAGGTAGAAGGCATTGAGCGTTTGCGCATTTCATCTATCGAGCCAAACTTGCTCAAAGACGAAACTATTGATTTTGTGTCTAAAAGTAATAGCTTTGTACCGCATTTTCACATTCCACTTCAAAGCGGTTGTAATGAAATCCTTAAGTTGATGCGCCGCCGCTACATGCGCGAACTCTATGCTGAACGCGTAGCACACATTAAGCGCGTCATGCCAAATGCGTGTATTGGCGTTGATGTGATGGTCGGTTTTCCAGGCGAAACAGATGAGTATTTTATAGATACATATAAATTCTTAAATGAGTTAGATATTTCATATTTACACGTATTTGCCTATTCAGAACGTCCAAATACACTTGCCGCTGAAATGGATGGAGTTGTCCCTAAAAAAGTACGTAAAAAACGCAGTAAAATGCTACGTGGCCTATCAGCTAAAAAACGTCGTGCATTTTACGAAACTCAACTCGGCAATACCTTGAATGTATTGTTTGAAGGTGAAAATAAAAACGGCTATATTGAAGGTTATACCGAAAACTATGTGCGTGTAAAAATGCCTTGGGATGACAGCTATATCAATACACTTCACGAAATTAAATTGACTGAAATCGACGAAGACGGCTTAGTATTATTTACGTTTACTGACGGGAGAGAACAACCCCGCTTGGCTCCTGAGTTTATGCTCAAAGAAGAAGTTGAAGAATCACTTTTAGAAAAATTAAAACAAGGGGAATTTAAAGCCGATGCCTCAAAAGGCGAAAAAGATTTTCAACGCACTACTGATGAAGATAACAATTATGTCAGTGTTTTAAAGCGATAAAAAATAAACGTATTAATTTATTAGAAAAAGGAGGTAATGCTGAACTGTTGTTATCTCCTTTTTTTGAAATTAAAAAATGCCACCTAATAGATGGCATTTTTAAAAATAATGTTTAGAAAAGTCACGTTACTTATCTCAACAAGTGTTGAGCCGCATATTTGGCAAAATAAGTCGCTATAAAATCAGCTCCGGCGCGTTTGATAGCTAAAAGCTGTTCTAGCACAACAGCATCGTGATCGAGCCAGCCTTTTTCAGCAGCAGCTTTAATCATAGCATATTCGCCGCTCACTTGATATACAGATACCGGGACATCTACGGCGTCTTTTACTTCGCGAACAATGTCAAGGTAACACAAGCCTGGTTTTACCATCACAATATCAGCACCTTCATCAACATCAGCTAGCGTTTCTTTGATCGCTTCAATGCGGTTGCCGGCATCCATCTGGTATGTTTTTTTGTCTTTAGGAATATCGGCATTCTCAACGGGAGCTGAATCTAACGCATCACGAAACGGTCCGTAAAAAGCAGATGCGTATTTTGCGCTATAACTCATAATGCCAGTTTGTGTAAAATCATGGGCGTCTAAAGTTTGACGCATCGCCAAAATTCGGCCATCCATCATATCACTTGGCGCTACAAAATCGGCTCCGGCTTGCGCGTGTGATAAAGCCATTTCGGCTAATACTTCAACAGAAGCATCGTTTAAAACACGACCGTTTTCAATGATGCCATCGTGACCATAAATAGAGTAAGGATCTAGAGCCACATCCGTCATCACTAACATTTGCGGTTCAGTAGCCTTTACAGCTTTGATGGCGCGTTGCATCAATCCGTTAGCATTAAGCGCTTCGGTGCCATGATTGTCTTTGAGATTTTCAGGAACTTTGACAAATAATAAAACAGATTTAATCCCTAAGCTCCACAATTCTTTGACTTCTTTTTGAAGTAAGTCTAAGCTGTAGCGATAGTAGCCCGGCATTGAGGCTATCTCATCTTTAATGCCTTTGCCTTCAACAACAAATAAAGGAGCTTGAAAATCATGAGGGGTTAAAGTGGTTTCTCTAACGAGATCTCTTATAGCGGCGTTGCTGCGTAGGCGACGATTTCTGTGTAATAATTGCATAATTTAAAAATAAACAATTCACTTTAAGTGAAATAATTTTGTGCAAATTTACTGATTAACCTCTGCTTAATATTTAGGTTTGCTTTAAAGAAATATCGATAAAGGGTTTAAAAATATCGCTTAATCTACCGTGAAAGTAGTGATAAATATCTGTATAAGTTTAGAGCGATAACGATTAAAGTTCGTATAGTTCAATAGGTAAATCATCGGGGTCTTTAAAAAAAGTAAAAGTCTTTTGGGTGAGCGGGTCAACTCGAATAGGTTCGGTCCCAATACCGTATTGTGCTAAAGAATTAATTGCTGTTTGCAAATTGTTTACGCTGAAAGCCAAATGCCGTAAGCCACAAGCTTCAGGTTGAGAAACGCGTTGAGGTGGAGTGGGGAAAGAAAATAACTCAATGAGATATTTTCCATTAAGCGAGAGATCCAGTTTATAAGATTTTCGCTCGGCCCTGTAAGTTTCATTGATGATTTGAAGTCCTAAAACGTCGGTGTAAAACCATTTTGATTTTTGATAATCAGAACAAATAATGGCTAGGTGATGCAAACCTTTTAAGTTCATAAGCTATGCTTTTAAAACGTAAAGGCGCAAGTAACGATGACGCCCAAAAGTGAGCAGGTAAACAAAATAGATAAAAATTAAACCTACAGGGTAAATCAGGTAATCAAAATTAAGCGTGTACCGTAAAATCAAGTGCAAGACAACTAAAATAATTCCAAGTGGCATTAAAATATTGGCAAATTTAAAACTGCGTACTTGTAATGTTGTCATTTTGTTGTTTTTGTCGAATTCTACCATACAGGTAGGGCTACTGCACCAATCCGCTTTGGCAACAATACGATGAGTTCCATTTTTTAAAGTATAGGTCTTCGTTTCTCCATTAGTAATGACGCCGTGACTTTTATCATCGATAAAAATTTCAAATTTTCTACCGCGGTTGGCAAATTCGGCGGTGCGCTGTATGGTGAGAGTGGGCATAATGAACAAGTTGATTAGCTTTTCAAAAATAACTAAAAGTCTTTAGTAGCGGCTAAATAGGGATACAAATAGTCAAACAGCACCTCTTATTGATAAGAAATGCTATTTGATGGACTTATAAAATTTGAGCGGTGTGCTCTTTAGTTTTAACCTTAGTGATGACATCAGTCAAAATTCCTTTTTCATCAATAATAAAAGTGGTGCGGTAAATACCTTCATATTCACGACCGGCTAGTTTTTTAGGACCCCAAACGCCATAAGCATTGATGACTGCCTTGTCTTCATCGGCTAATAACGGAAAAGGAAATTTATATTTAGTTTTAAAATTGGTTTGGCGGCGAGCAGAGTCGGCACTGACCCCTAAAATTTGAAAACCTGCTTTTTGTAAAGCATCATAATTGTCACGTAAATTGCAAGCTTCAGCGGTACATCCGGGAGTGCTAGCTTTAGGGTAGAAAAATAGAACTAACTTCTGGCCTTTATAATCGGATAAGCTATGTGTATTTCCATCTTGATCTTTAGCTGTAAAATCTGGTGCTTTGTCGCCGGGTTTTAATTGTGTCATAATGTGTATTTTTGTTTAAAATACAAAGTAAATGAAAAAGCAAGAGAAAGTCGATTTTGTCATAAAAACCTTAGAAGATATTTATCCTGAAGTTCATATTCCTCTAGATCATACCGATCCTTACACCTTGTTGATAGCAGTTTTGCTATCGGCACAAAGTACAGATGCTCGTGTCAATACCATTACACCTATTCTTTTTGATCGCGCTGATAATCCTTATGATATGGTAAAGTTGACGGTAGATGAAATTCGCGATATCATCCGTCCTGTAGGCTTATCGCCAATGAAGTCGAAAGGCATACACGGGTTATCGCAAATTTTGATAGAGCAACACAACGGACAAGTGCCACAAAATTTTGAAGATTTAGAAGCTTTGCCGGCGGTGGGGCATAAAACGGCTAGTGTGGTGTTGTCACAAGCTTTTGGTATACCAACTTTTCCGGTAGATACGCATATTCATAGATTAATGTACCGCTGGGGCTTGTCAAATGGTAAAAATGTAGTGCAAACTGAAAAAGATGCCAAGCGTTTATTCCCTAAAGAAACCTGGAATAAACTGCATATTCAAATCATTTTATATGGCAGAGCATATTCTCCGGCAAGAGGTTGGCATTTAGAAAACGATATTATCACCAAAACTATAGGCCGAAAATCAGTATTAAACGCCTACGCTAAAAAAAATAATAAGGCCCGATAAAAATCGGACCTTATACACATTAATTGAGAATTACTTCACACTCTAAACCATTCCGTTCTTTAATTCTTAATGCTTTTGAATAGTTTAAAAGAAAGTCAATGGTTTCTTTGCGCGGGCCTATCTTTTCCCGCCGTTTTTTAGGCTTTTGATTAGCATAAACATTTGTCATGGGTGCTTTTCTATCTCGTTAGACTTATTTTGATAACGAGAAAAAATGAAGCTTATTGTTTAGTTAAGATGACGTTGTGCTCATCAATGACTTTACGCAGGTTGATTAAGGCATAACGCATGCGCCCTAGTGCGGTGTTAATACTGACATCTGTTTGATATGAAATTTCCTTAAAACTCATGTTTTTAAAGATACGCATTTTGAGAACTTCAAGCTGCTCTTCAGGGAGCTCTTCAATTAGCTTGAGTAAATCTCGATGGATTTGTTCATCCATTAGCTGATGTTCTGCATGAGGTTTATCGTCAGCTAATACTGAAAATATATCAAAATCAGTACTGCTTTCAAACTTTGGCATGCGGTTACTCTTTCTAAAATGATCTATGACCAAATTGTGAGCAATACGCATGACCCATGGTAAAAATTTACCTTCCTCATTATACTTCCCTCGCTTTAAGGTACGTATCACTTTAATGAACGTATCTTGAAAAATATCTTCAGTGATGGCTTGATTAAATACCTTGGAATAGATAAAATTATAAATGCGTTGTTGATGACGATTGATTAGCATTGATAATGCTTTTTCGTCCCCTTCTATATATGATTTTACAAGCGCTGCGTCGGGTATGGTAGTCTTTATTTTTTCCATAACAATTACACGGGTTTAGTGGTCTTAGTTGAGTTGTTCAGTATTCTAAATCAGAGTAATTGTGTTTTATGAGCAATAGCTTTTTGTAGTTATGTGTGGCGTAAATATATAAACATTTTTGGTTCTTGCAAAATAAGTTAAAAAATTTAACGTTTTTTAATTTTGATTTATGATGTAGAAGTGTTGCAAAATAATGGTGTTGGGGAGTATTTAGCTTAGCAAGAGTGGTGATAACAACTTTACCTCTTAAGGCTATACACAACTATAATTCTTATCTTTGTTTTTCAATTAAAAAAGCACATGCAGAAATCACTTTCTCAAATAGACCCTAAATCCAATATCATCATTAAAGGCGCTAAACTACATAACTTAAAGAATGTAGATGTTGTCATTCCGCGAAACAAGTTTGTTGTGATTACAGGATTGTCGGGCTCGGGAAAATCGTCTTTGGCTTTTGATACACTATATGCCGAAGGGCAACGACGCTATGTAGAAAGTCTATCTTCCTATGCACGCCAGTTTTTAGGTCGGCTCAATAAACCTAAAGTAGATTATATTAAAGGTATTGCACCAGCTATTGCTATTCAACAGAAAGTCAATTCTACTAATCCGCGCTCAACAGTCGGTACTTCTACTGAAATTTATGATTACCTCAAATTGCTTTACGCGCGCATTGGTAAAACCTATTCGCCAATTTCTGGTGATGAAGTCAAAAAAGATACGGTTTCGGATGTTATTGATTACGTCAAGACTTTTGAAAATCGCACTAAACTTTTGTTGCTGGCTCCTATTGAAGTTGAAGAAGGACGCACTGCAGAAGAAAAAATACAGGTGCTGGCTAAACAAGGCTACAGCCGAATTATGGTGGCTGATGAGGTGTTGCGTATTGATGCAATTAAACCTGAAGACTTAGCTGATGCAAAGCTGATGTTGGTGGTTGATCGGATTATCAAAAAAGAGGATGAAGATTTTTTTAACCGTTTAGCAGATGCCGTTCAAGAAGCTTTTTACGAAGGCAAAGGCGAAGTGTTTATTCAAAAATTAGACGATAATTCACGCCGTCAATTCAGTAATAAATTTGAACTTGACGGAATGAGTTTCCTAGAACCCAATGAGCATCTATTCAGCTTTAATAATCCCTATGGCGCTTGTCCATCTTGCGAAGGTTATGGTGATGTAATCGGACTAGATGAAGAGTTAGTTTTTCCAAACACAGGTTTATCTGTTTATGAAGGAGCCATTGCGCCTTGGCATGGTGATAGTCGTAAGCGATTGCGCGATAAGCTGTTGACTAATGCTTATAAATTTGATTTTCCTATTCACAAGCCTTATTTTGAATTGACTGATGAACAAAAAGAAATTTTGTGGACCGGAAATAGCTACTTCACTGGGTTAACGGCTTTTTTTGAAAAGCTAGAGGCTAAATCCTATAAAATCCAAAATCGCGTGATGCTGTCGCGTTATCGCGGCAAAACAAAATGCCAAACTTGTAAAGGCAAACGCTTGCGTAAAGAAGCTAATTATGTTAAAGTAGGCGGAAAATATATTACGGAGTTGGTCGATTTGCCGCTTGAAAAAGTACGAGCTTTTTTTCAAGAATTAAAGCTTGATGTACACGATATGCAGGTGGCTAAACGCTTGCTTAAAGAAATTACCACGCGTCTTGATTTTTTAATGAATGTAGGGTTGAATTATTTGACTTTAAATCGAAAATCAAACTCACTTTCAGGAGGCGAATCACAACGTATCAATTTAGCTACCTCACTAGGGAGTAGTTTAGTGGGATCTATGTATATTTTAGATGAACCATCAATAGGATTACATCCGCGCGATGGCCAACGCCTAATCGATGTTTTAAAAGCATTACGCGATTTAGGGAATACCATTATCGTGGTTGAGCATGATGAAGATGTCATGCGCGCTGCCGACGAAATTATCGATGTGGGGCCAGAAGCCGGAACCTTTGGTGGTGAGATTGTAGCGACAGGAAATTTTGATGAAATATTAAAAGCTCATTCCTTGACAGCTCAATATCTCAATGGTGAAAAGCAAATTGAAGTGCCTAAAAAACGCCGAAAAGCAAAATATTATATCGATATTATTGGGGCGCGTGAGCACAACTTAAAAAACATAGACGTGCGTATTCCTCTGCAAGGTTTTACAGCAATTACCGGCGTGTCAGGAAGCGGAAAAAGTACGCTGGTACGCAAAATACTATATCCCGGTTTGCAAAAGAAATTTTACGGACAAGGCGCTAAAGCAGGCCAATTTACAGCGCTTGAAGGAGATTTTGGCGATTTGAAACAAGTGGAATATATTGACCAAAATCCTATAGGGCGCTCCTCGCGCTCTAATCCGGTAACCTATATTAAGGCTTATGATGCCATCAGAAAGCTGTTTGCTAATCAAAAATTGGCTAAACTGCGCAATTTTAAAGCTAAACATTTTAGTTTTAATGTTGACGGTGGACGCTGTGAAACTTGTAAAGGTGAAGGCGAAGTGACCATAGAAATGCAGTTTATGGCCGATGTGCATCTAGAATGTGATACCTGTCATGGCAAACGCTTTAAAAAAGATGTGCTCGAAGTTAAGTTTCACGATAAGTCCATTGATGATGTGTTGCGCATGACTATTGATGAAGCCATTGACTTTTTTCAAATTCACAAAGAGAATAAGATTGTTAAACAATTGCAACCCTTGCAAGATGTTGGACTGGGTTATGTCGCATTAGGGCAAAGTTCATCTACACTTTCAGGTGGTGAAGCTCAGCGCATTAAATTGGCGTCGTTTTTAGGAAAAGGACAATCTGCAGATAAAACTTTATTTATTTTTGATGAACCAACTACAGGATTGCACTTTCACGATATTAACAAGTTATTGAAATCTTTTGTGGCCCTGATCGATAAAGGACATAGTATTGTGGTTATTGAACACAATATGGATTTGGTGAAATGCGCCGACTATGTCATCGACTTAGGTCTTGAAGGTGGCGAAAAAGGAGGAGCAATCGTAGCGGTAGGTACTCCTGAAGAGATTGCTGCAACGCCAGCCTCCTTTACTGGCCAGTTTTTAAAAGAAAAGCTCAACCTGTAGAATAATAACTTTAGCTGCCTTAAACTTTCATTTCTTTTTTTGTTAACTTTAGCTAATTCAAGTTAAAAGTGTGTAGAGGAGATTCAACAAAAGCGCTTACATTCGAGTAGAAATAGCTATTTTTGCAAAAAATATAATTTATGCTCATCATAGGGATAGCCGGAGGAACCGGAAGCGGAAAGACAACAGTGGTCAAAAAGATTGTCGAGCAATTGCAGCACGACCAAGTAACGGTCATTACAGAAGATTCATACTACCGCGATACGAGTCATTTGACTTATGAAGAGCGCACTAAAATTAATTTTGATCATCCACAATCTATTGATTTTGAATTGTTATGTGAGCATTTGAGGGCTTTGAAAAAGGGCGAAAGTATTCAGCAGCCGGTCTATTCGTTTGTAGAACACAACCGTACAGGAGAAACCGTTTTGACTGAGCCTAAAGCTGTGATGATTGTTGAAGGAATTTTGCTTTTATCGAACCCGGAGCTACGGTCATTATTCGATATTAAAATCTTTGTGCATACCGATAGTGACGAACGTCTCATCAGGCGCTTAAAACGTGACCTTAAAGAGCGTGGTCGCGACTTAAATGAAGTCTTAAACCGCTATCAAAATACACTCAAACCTATGCATCAGCAATTTATAGAGCCTTCTAAAGAGTTTGCCGATATCATTATTCCTTATAATCGTCATAATTTAGTGGGGGTAGATGTGGTACAACGTATCATTAGGCAACAACTCGATAAACTAAAATAAGTGTATGGCTTCCAAATATTCCATAAAAACGCGTCTCAAATCTTTTGGATATGCTTTAAAAGGAATTTGGAAATTGCTATGCAGCGAAGTGAATTTTCAAATAGAACTAGCAGCTGCAATCATAGCCGTTGCTCTCGGGTTTTATTTTGAAATTTCAAAAACTGAATGGCTGATACAAACACTTGCCATTAGCTTAGTTTTAGCAGGCGAAGCCTTAAATACAGCCCTAGAAAAATTAGCAGATGCTTTGCATCCTGAGTATCATCCCGCAGTGGGAAAAGCAAAAGATATAGCTGCAGCCGGGGTCCTATTGTTAGCTATTGGCGCTTTAATAGTTGGGGCGTTGATTTATCTGCCGTATTTTTCTTATCTTTTACTCCCGTAATATTTTGCCGGGCTTTACGTTACTAATACACTGTGGTAAAACTGCGATTTACCCACTGAAACTACTGAAAATATATACAGGCATTTTTGTACTTTTGCCTACCTAACCCAATCGACAATAATGGCTAAAAAAGCTAAAACGAAAAAACGAAATCCACATACAAAATCGACTACACAAACTAAACCGAAACGCAGTTGGCGTATGAGTCGTCAACAAAAAGTGCTTTGGGGAAGTTTTTTTATACTCTTAGCAATTGGACTTATCATTGCTTTTACTTCCTTTTTGTTTACTTGGAAAATAGACCAAAGTGTTTTAGGACAACTGACAGATAGGCAAGTAGAAGCGCAAAACTGGTTGAGTAAATTTGGCGCTTCAATCAGTGATTTCTTTATGTATAAAGGCTTTGGTATCGCTGCTTTTTCTATTGCAATTCTAGTCGGATTGACAGGGATTTATATGTTTTTTGATTTAAAACTTAAAAAACTATGGTCTTACTGGGGGTGGGGAATCATGGTGATGATCTGGTTTTCTACTTTTTTTGGCTTTTTTGCCAAACAAAATGCTCTGATAGGTGGGGTTATTGGGTTTGAGACTAATGACTTTTTACAAGATTACCTCGGCTTAACGGGAACTATTTTGCTTTTATTTTTTATTGCTATCGCTTATTCGGTATTGCGCTTAAAGTTGACTCCTGAAAAAGTGGGGGCTTATTTTAAACAACAACACAAGCAGGTTAATGCCGAGTTTAAATCAGCTAAAGCACAAGTTAAGCAAGAGACAGTTCAACGCCAGACAGCAGCCTCTTCAGCAGCTGAATCTGTCACAGCAACACCTCCTTCTAAAGTAGAGGAAACGCCTGTTGCTCCAAAAGAAGTCCATGCCGAAAAAGAACCAGCTGTAACAAGTAGTGAATTTGATTTAAATCCTGATGTACAAGCTGATTTACAGGCCGAAATTGAAGCAGCAGATCAAGAAGATAAAGCAGTATTGGAATTTGAAGAGTCTTTTCAAGCTAAAAATGGGTTGATTGATGACAACAGTGAAACTGAAACCGAAAAAATAGTAATTTCAGCTAAAGAAGATACTGAGGATGATGTGGATATGGAAGTCGAAACCGTTAAAGAAGAAGAAATCGATGAAGAAGATTTGAGTGAAAAAATTGTTCAAGACTTTGGAGAGTTTGACCCTACTTTAGAGTTGAGTAATTTCCGCTTTCCTACGCTAGAACTATTGGTTGACCACTCTGCTGAAGGAGGTGGAATTACCATAAATCAAGAAGAACTCGAAGAAAATAAAGACAATATTGTCAATACGCTTAAGAATTATAAAATTGGAATTGCCCAAATTAAAGCCACTGTAGGACCAACGGTTACCTTATATGAAATAGTGCCTGAAGCTGGGATTCGCATTTCAAAAATTAGAAATCTTGAAGATGATATCGCCCTTTCATTAGCCGCTTTAGGAATCCGTATCATTGCGCCGATTCCTGGTCGAGGAACCATAGGTATTGAAGTGCCAAATAAGCATCCTAGCATTGTGTCAATGCGATCAGTACTAGCTTCTAAAAAATTCAAAAATGCAGAAATGCAGTTGCCTATTGCTTTAGGGAAAACCATTTCAAATGAAACTTTTGTTGTCGATTTAGCTAAAATGCCGCACTTGTTGATGGCGGGGGCCACAGGTCAAGGTAAATCGGTAGGGCTCAATGCTATTTTGACCTCTTTACTCTATCGCAAACATCCCGCTGAAATTAAATTTGTGTTAGTTGACCCTAAAAAGGTAGAACTTACGTTATACAATAAAATTGAACGCCATTATTTAGCCAAATTACCAGATTCAGAAGAAGCTATTATTACAGATAATTCACGAGTTATCAATACGCTTAATTCGCTTTGTATCGAGATGGATGAACGTTATGACCTACTCAAAATGGCCATGGTGCGCAACATCAAAGAATACAATAGGAAGTTTAAAAAACGCAAACTCAATCCTAATGATGGGCATAGATTCTTGCCGTATATTGTTTTGGTGGTTGATGAGTTTGCTGACTTGATTATGACGGCCGGCAAAGAAGTTGAAACTCCTATAGCGCGTTTAGCACAATTGGCACGTGCTATTGGTATTCACTTAATTATTGCCACTCAACGTCCATCAGTAAACGTGATTACCGGTATGATTAAAGCTAACTTCCCGGCGCGTATAGCTTTTAGGGTAACTTCAAAAATTGACTCGCGTACCATTTTAGATAGTGGCGGTGCTGATCAACTTATAGGTCGTGGTGATATGCTCTACACACAAGGCAATGCGTTGACGCGTATTCAATGTGCTTTTGTAGATACGCCAGAGGTCGATAAAGTTACCGAATTTATAGGCTCGCAACGCGCTTATGCCAGTGCGTTTATGCTGCCTGAATACGAAGGTGAAGAAAGTGGCACAAGTGTTGAGGATATAGCAGAAGAACGCGACAAAAAATTTCGAGCTGCAGCCGAAGTGATTGTGACTGCTCAACAAGGTTCTGCTTCACTTTTGCAACGCAAATTAAAAATTGGTTACAACCGCGCCGGACGCATTATTGATCAACTTGAAGCTGCCGGAATTGTGGGGCCTTTTGAAGGTAGTAAAGCCCGAAAAGTCTTAGTGACTGATTTAGTGTCGTTAGAACAATTTTTAAACGAAGAGTCTTAAAATTATACTGTAATGAAAACATTTTTTACGCTATTCTTAAGTCTAGCTTTGAGCAGCTTTACTTTTGCTCAAGATAACTCAGCTGTAAAACTGCTCAGCCAAGTGTCAACTAAAGTGAAATCTTATTCAAATATCGAACTTGATTTTAGCTATAAGCAACAGGATCAATCGCTAAATTTAAGCCAGGAAACCAAAGGAAGTGTAGCGCTGAAAGGAAATAAATACCGCATGGAACTCATGGGTACTACGCGTATTTTTGATGGTCAAAAACTCTATAGTATTATTCCTGAAGATGAAGAAATTAATATAGCTTCATACAATCCTGAATCAGCACAAACCTTGAGCCCCTCAGATATGTTGACCTTTTATGAAAATGGCTATACCGCTCAATTAGATATTGTGCAGAATACTCACGGCAGAAAAATTCAATTTGTAAAACTCACCCCTAAAAAAACAGCAACTGATATCGCTTATGTTTTATTAGGAATTGATGCCCAAACCAAACATATCAGCAAAATGATACAGGTTTTTAAAGATCGTTCTAAAGTTATTGTTGAGGTGAAATCCTTTAAGGTAAATCAACCCGTGTCTGAAAATATGTTTAAATTTAACCCCGATAAATACCAGGGATACTACATTAACAGATTAGACTAATTTTGAAAATTCTCGACCGTTATATATTTACAAGTTTCTTAAAAACCTTTTTGACGGTTTTTGTGATTCTTATTTTTATTTTCTTACTGCAAAGCGTTTGGCTATATATCTCTGATTTAGCCGGAAAAGATCTAGATGCTGTTATTATAGGTAAATTGCTACTGTTTTTAATACCTAGTCTTATCCCGATGGTGTTACCGCTGACTATCTTGGTAGCTTCCATCATGACCTTTGGTAGCTTTTCTGAAAACTACGAATTTGCAGCCATGAAATCTGCCGGTATTTCCCTGCAACGCGCCATGCGTAGCTTGATTCTGTTTATCAGCTTGCTCAGTGTGACTACCTTTTTCTTTGCTAATGACGTTATTCCGTGGTCTAAATACAAAGCTATTAATCTGCGTAATAATATCAAAAAACTCAAACCGGCTTTAGGAATTGTGGAAGGGATGTTTAATCAAATGGAAGATTACAACATCAAGGTTGCTAAAAAAACAGGTAAAAATGGCCAAGATTTGCACGATGTTATTGTGCATAAAAAAATGGATCGCGGCAACGGACTAATAGTCATTAAAGCGAAGCGTGGAAAATTAGTCAGCAGTAAAGAATCAGATATTTTGTCCTTTATTTTATATGACGGTACGGTTTATCAACCCATTTACTCAAGTGATTATCGTGAAAGACGCCGCCGTCCATTTATTAAAAATACATTTGACGAATACCAATTCAATATAGATCTATCAGGCTATAACGATGTAGATATGGGAGATACCCAATACACTGATGTGGCTTCAATGCTCGATGTATCTGAATTGCGTGTAGCGGTTGATTCGCTTTCACAAGCTTATAATCAACGCCAAGACAATTATGCCAATACCATTATGTCGCGCAATGGAACCAAAGAATTGTTGACTAAGTTAGAAGAAAAAACACCTGAAACAAAATTAGAAATTAAAGATAAGCACGATATAGATTCACGGCATTTAAAGCAAGATACAATCAGCTATAATTTTGCTAATTTGAGTGAATTTTATCAATCTTACAGTTTGCGCACCAACATGCGCGTTGTTAACCTGGCTTTAACCTCAAGTCAAGGAACCTTAAGAACCATTCAAAGTAAAAATGATAGCTTTAAACGAGAAATGAAAAAACTCAATAAAGCAGAAATTGAAATACACGATAAATTTGCTTTGGCTATCATGTGTTACGTCTTGTTCTTTGTAGGGGCTCCAATGGGCGCTATCATTCGCAAAGGCGGAATAGGCTTACCTATGGTCGTCGCTATATTGCTGTTTCTGATTTATTACTACATCGGCATGTTTGCTAAAAATAGTGCCGAAAATAATTCGATAAGCCCTTTTATAGCCACTTGGCTATCCACATTCATTATGCTACCGCTGAGTGTTTATGTAACTTACAGGGCAACAACCGATCAAGGACTCGTCAATTTTGATTTTATAACGGTTCCTTTGCAAAACTTCTTCCGTAAAATTGGGCTGGATAAGCTTAAAAAGAAGAAATAAGACCTACCTTTGTGCTATAATTTTTCGAATTTATGACAACTACACAAACACCAGATAATTTAAAAAAACTGAATACCATAGCCGAAGCAATTGACGATATCCGTCAAGGAAAAATTGTAATTGTTGTTGACGATGAAGACCGCGAAAACGAAGGCGACTTTGTAGCTGCAGCCGAAAAGGTGACTCCTGAAATGATTAATTTTATGGCGCGTTATGGCCGTGGATTAATCTGTGCTCCAATTACTGAAAAAAGAAGTAAAGAGTTAGGGTTAAACCTTATGGTAAGCGATAATACAGTATTGCACAACACGCAATTTACGGTTTCAGTTGACTTAAAAGGACATGGTTGTACTACCGGAATTTCTGTTTTTGATAGAGCTAAAACCATAAAAGCCTTAGTTGACGATTCAACAACTCCTGAAGATTTAGGTCGCCCGGGGCATATCTTCCCTCTACGCGCTAAAAATGGTGGCGTTTTAAGAAGAACCGGCCACACTGAAGCTTCGGTTGACTTAGCTCGACTCGCCGGATTGAAACCCGCCGGAATTTTAGTTGAAATTCTAAATGAAGACGGCACTATGGCGCGCTTACCGCAATTGCTCAAAGTAGCTGAAGAATTTAATCTTAAAATTATTTCTATTGAAGATTTGATTGCGTATCGCATGCAACACGACTCTTTAATTGAGAAAAAAGAAGACTTTCAAATTACTACCCGTTTTGGCGAATTTAGATTACGCGCTTATAAACAAACCACCAACAATCAAGTGCATTTAGCATTGACTAAAGGTTCTTGGTCTGTCGAAGAATCGGTATTGGTACGCGTAAATTCTGCTTTAGTCAACAACGATATCTTAGGTACCTTAACCAGTAATGCCGATAAAAAACTAGATGACATGTTTAAAGCCCTCAATAAAGAAGGGCGCGGCGCCATTGTGTTTATTAATCCTACTGGCACAGGCATGAATCTACTCAATCGCCTGCATGAACTAAAAAGTTTACAGGAAAATCATGAGGGTGAATTGATTAAAGCGCCTCGTTTAGAAATGGATACTAAAGATTTTGGTATTGGCGCTCAAATTTTACACGATCTCGGCATAAGTAAAATTAAATTACTTTCAAACTCTGAACGCCAAAAACGCGTTGGAATGATTGGCTATGGTCTTGAAATAACAGACTATAAAACCTATTAATTAAACGCATTACTCGGCCTTATTTATTCTCGCTAAATTCAGTTTTAGCGAGAATTTTGCTTTTAAAAGGAGAGGATTAGGTTTTTGTTTTATGAAAATTATAACATTTTTGCTATACGATTTATTCTCAAATATAGTTCTTTTGGCATATAACTAACCATAATATAACCTAATCATGAAACGATTAATCTTATTGTCAGGTTTGACTGTGTCAATCTTGACGACCTCTTGTGTGTCTAAAAAGAAATACACAGCTCTACAAGACAAATACCAAACTTCACAATCAGCATTGTATAAAGCCAATTCTGAATTGGATCAAATTAATGCGCGTGTAGAAAATTATTACGCTAAAATTAATAGCTTACAAGAAGAAAATTCACGCAAATTAGAATTGACGGGCGAAGGCACTGTGATGTCTGAAAAATCAAAAGAAGCTATGCGCGAAACCTTAAAAAAGGTTGACCCTGCAAAATTAGCCGAAGCTAAAACTTTAAGCGATTCAATTGATTTGGCTGTAGCTTACAATTTACAGCAATCATTTGGAGGAGAAGATAGTGGTATTGATGTAAACGTTGATCGTACAATTGTTGAAATTACTGTTTCTGATGATTTAATGTTTAAGAGTAGTAGCTATTGGGTAAATCCAAAAGCTTATGACTTGTTAGAAAAAATTGCTAATGTCGCAAAATCTGAACCAGCAATGGAAGTTTTAATTGAAGGGCACACTGATAACCGTACCTTTGTTAAAGGATCATATATCCAAGATAACTGGGATTTAAGTGCGCGTCGTGCCGCATCAGTAGCTCGTATCTTACAAGATAAATTTGATGTAAATGGTAAACAATTGATTATTTCAGGCCGTAGTAGCTATAAACCTATAGCTGATAACGCTACTAAAGCCGGACGTCAAGAAAATAGACGTACACGTATTATCATTTTACCTAATCTCGATAAATTCTTAGCGATGTTAGATTCTTCTAACGCCTAACTTATTTATTTAGCTATATAAAAAAGGTCGGAGTTAAATCTCCGGCCTTTTCTGTTTGATGAGCAGTATAATTAGTGCAGTTTAGAAAAAAGATCCCATACCACAATTCCGGTGCTCACCGAAATATTGAGCGAGTGTTTAGTGCCCAGTTGAGGGATTTCAATCACATAATCACTTAAGGAAACAGCTTCTTGTTGAACCCCCTTAACTTCATTTCCCATTATTAAGGCATAACGCTCATTAGAATCAGGTGTAAAGTCATTGAGCATAACCGCTTTTTCAGCTTGCTCAATAGCTATAATTTTATAGCCTTCATCCCGAAGTGATTTGATAAGCTCAATGGTATCTTTGTGGTATTCCCATTCAACGGTTTCAGTAGCGCCAATAGCTGTTTTTTTGATGCCACGATCAGGAGGAGTGGCGCAAACTCCACACAAATGAATCTTTTCTAATAAAAAGGCATCAGCTGTTCTAAAAACAGAACCGATATTATTGGTACTACGAATATTATCTAAAATGATGCGAATGGGAGTCTTAGATGCTATTTTGAATTCATCAACTGATTTGCGATTCAACTCACTATTCTTTAACTTTCTGTTTTGCATGTTACTAAATTAATGTTGAAAAAATGTATTTGTTTGACCTATTGATTTTCGAATAAAAAAAGCTTAAAGTCAAAACTTATTTTTGTGATCCAAATTAAAGAATTATTTTTGCGAAAACACAAATTATGGCTGGAAATACATTTGGAAGGTTATTTAAGTTAGCCACTTTTGGAGAATCACACGGTGAGGCTATCGGTGGAGTTATCGATGGTTGTCCAGCCGGAATCACATTAGATTTCGATAAAATACAGGCAGACCTAGTGCGTCGTCGACCGGGGCAGTCAAAAATTACTACCCAGCGAAAAGAACCTGATCAAGTCAAGTTTCTATCGGGAATTTTTGAAGGAAAAACCACGGGAACACCTATTGGATTTAGTATTGAAAACACAAACCAGCGTAGCAAGGATTACAGTCATAATCAAAATGTATATCGTCCTAGCCACGCTGATTTTACGTATGATAAAAAATATGGGTTTAGAGATCACCGCGGGGGAGGACGCTCGAGTGCTCGTGAAACAGCCTGTCGCGTTGTAGCCGGTGCTATAGCGAAGCAGTTTTTAGATTGTTCTATAACGGCTTATGTGTCGTCAGTAGGAGAGATTGAGACTAAAAAATCTCATGACCAACTCGATTTGTCACAAATCGAAAGCACTATTGTACGCTGCCCTGACCTTACTGTTGCTGATCAAATGATAGATTTTATTAAACAAGTCAGAAAAGAAGGAGACACCGTTGGAGGTGTTGTAACTTGTGTCATTAACAATGTACCTATTGGTTTAGGTGAACCAGTTTTTGATAGATTGCACGCTCAATTGGGTAAAGCAATGCTTTCTATTAATGCCGTTAAAGGCTTTGAGTATGGCAGTGGGTTTGCTGGCACGCGTATGCGTGGCAGTCAGCACAACGACCAATTTGAAACCTCTGGAAAAACCAAAACTAATTTGAGTGGCGGTATTCAAGGTGGTATTTCTAACGGTATGCCAATTTATTTTAAAGTGGCCTTTAAGCCTGTGGCTACATTAATTCAAAAACAAGAAACCATTAACGCAGCAGGAGAGAAAGTAGAAATGCAGGGTAAAGGAAGACACGACCCTTGTGTGGTGCCTCGTGCAGTACCTATTGTTGAAGCAATGGCCGCTTTAGTATTAGCTGATTTTGTGTTGATGCAGCGCTGTGCTGTAAGATGATGTAAGAGTTTAAGTAAGTATATATGAGTAAAACAAAGAAGAAAAAACTTCCATTACACTGGAAAATTTTAATTGGAATGGTTGCCGGGGTAATCTTTGCCTTAATTATGACTCGTTTTTCATGGGGTCCTCAATTTGTGGGTGATTGGATAAAACCTTTTGGAACCATGTTTATCAACGCTCTAAAGTTGATTGCAGTTCCTTTAATTTTGGCCTCCCTAATTAAAGGTGTTTCCGATTTAAAAGACGTTTCTCAGTTGTCAAAAATGGGAGTACGCACCATTAGCCTATATATTGTAGCAACTGTAATCGCTGTGAGTCTGGGATTGGTTGTTGTTAACATAGTGCAGCCGGGGAATGCTATTTCAGAAGAAACCCGGTCAGAATTAGTGGAGAGCTATGGCAGTAATGCTGACGCCGCTAGAGCCGACGCTGCAGTACAACAAGAAATGGGACCTTTACAGCCTTTAGTTGATTTAGTACCTGAAAATATTGTTGGGGCAGCTGGTGAAAATACCAATATGTTACAAGTTATTTTCTTCGCCGTATTCTTTGGTGTCTGCCTAATTTTAATTCCAGAAAAAACAGGCGAACCGGTTAAGAAATTCTTTGACGGGTTTAATGAAGTCATCTTAAAGATGATAGATGTTATCATGCTAGCAGCACCTTATGGTGTTTTTGCCTTGTTGGCTGCTTTGGTAGTTGAATCACCAAGTGCCGATTTATTTGCTGCACTGGCTATGTATGCCTTTTGTGTATTGCTAGGGCTTTGCCTAATGATATGTTTTTATATGGTTGTGCTTTGGATTTTTACAAAACGCAAACCTAGCTTTTTTGCTAAGGGAATTGCTCCTGCTCAATTATTGGCATTTTCAACAAGCTCAAGTGTGGCAACCTTGCCGGTTACTATGGAACAAGTAGAAAATGAATTGGGGGTTGAAAATGACGTGACGAGTTTTGTATTGCCGATTGGGGCTACCATTAATATGGATGGTACAAGTTTATATCAAGCTGTAGCCGCTGTGTTTATTGCTCAAGCTTTTGGTATGGATTTATCTTTTGCTACGCAAATGGGTATTGTTGCTACAGCAACCTTAGCTTCTATTGGCTCAGCAGCAGTGCCGGGAGCAGGTATGGTAATGTTGGTTATCGTACTAGCTCAAGCGGGTATTCCTGAAGCTGGATTAGCCTTAATATTTGCTGTCGATAGACCGCTTGATATGTGCCGTACTACGGTAAACATTTCGGGCGATGCTTGTGTATCAATGCTGGTAGCAAAATCAGTAGGGCGATTAAAAGATTTATCTGTATTGAAAAAGATGAAGAAAAAATCTGCTTAAAAGCCTAGAATTATTCCTATAAAAAAGCCGAAATCAATTTGATTTCGGCTTTACTATTTTTAGTTAAAAGGAAAATTCCTTATTTGCGGCTTAAAACTTTTTCAGCTTTAGCCACAATTGCATTGGCGTTTAGGCCATATTTTTCCATTAATTGTGCTGGTGTACCGCTTTCTCCAAAAGTGTCTTGTGTGGCGACAAATTCTTGTGGAGTAGGTTGTGATTCAGCTAAAACACGCGCTACACTTTCACCTAAACCACCGAGGTAGTTGTGTTCTTCAGCAGTCACAATACAGCCTGTTTTCTTAACAGAAGCTAAGATAGCGTTTTTGTCAAGTGGTTTAATGGTGTGAATATCGATAACTTCAGCTGAAATTCCTTTGGCTTCAAGCTCATCAGCAGCTAGCAAAGCTTCCCACACTAAGTGTCCTGTAGCGACAATAGTCACATCAGTACCTTCAGTAAGTTGAACGGCTTTACCAATTTCGAATTTTTGATCTTCAGGGGTAAAGTTAGCTACTTTTGGACGACCAAAACGCAAGTAAACTGGACCATCGTGCTCAGCAATAGCAAGTGTAGCCGCTTTGGTTTGGTTGTAATCACAAGTGTTGATTACAGTCATGCCTGGTAGCATTTTCATCAATCCAATATCTTCAAGAATTTGATGAGTAGCTCCATCTTCACCAAGGGTTACACCGGCATGTGAAGCACAAATTTTTACATTTTTGCCTGAATAAGCTACGCTTTGACGAATTTGATCGTATACACGACCGGTTGAGAAATTAGCGAAAGTTCCTGTGAAAGGTATTTTTCCACCAATAGTCATCCCGGCAGCCATACTAATCATATTAGCTTCAGCTATACCGATTTGAAAGAAACGTTCAGGATGGTTGGCTTTAAAATCACCCATTTTTAATGAACCCGTCAAATCAGCGCATAGGGCAACAACATTTTCATTGCGTTTGCCTAATTCAGTAAGCCCGGCACCAAAACCAGAACGTGTGTCTTTATTTCCTGTGTTTGTATATTTCATAAGAATGATTCCTTGAGAGGAAGTATTTTTATAGGGTTGTTGTGTTATAAAGGATAATCGCCTAAAGTTTCTGGGTTTTGCTTTAAGGCTTCAGCGAGTTGCTCATCACTAGGTGCTTTACCATGCCATGCATGTGTGCCCATCATGAAATCAACACCATTACCCATTTCAGTGTGTAATAAAATACATACAGGTTTACCTTTTCCGGTGTGCGCTTTAGCTTCAGTTAGGCCGTCGATAATAGCTTGAAGATCGTTACCGGCTTTGATTTCTAAAACATCCCAACCAAAGGCTTCAAATTTAGCTTTCACACTACCCATTGGTAATACATCGTCAGTAGCCCCGTCAATTTGTTTACCGTTGAGGTCAACTGTTGCAATGATGTTATCTACTTTATGTGCAGCAGCATACATGATAGCTTCCCAGTTTTGCCCTTCTTGTAATTCTCCATCACCGTGTAAAGAATACACGAGATGACTGTCACCGTTTAATTTTTTAGTTTGAGCAGCACCAAGAGCTACAGACATGCCTTGACCGAGAGATCCACTGGCAATTCTGATTCCTGGTAATCCTTCATGTGTAGTTGGGTGACCTTGCAGGCGTGAATTGAGTAGGCGGAATGTAGCAAGTTCTTCTACCGGAAAGAAACCGCTATGAGCTAAAACACTGTAGTAAACAGGAGAAATATGCCCGTTTGACAAAAAGAATAAATCTTCATCTTTACCATCCATTGTAAACTCTGTAGAGTAGTCCATTATTTCTTGGTAGAGAGCAGTAAAAAATTCAGCGCAACCTAAAGACCCTCCAGGGTGTCCTGAGTTGACTGCGTGAACTTGTCGCAAGATATCGCGACGTACTTGTGTAACAAAATCGTTTAATTTGTTGAGTTCTGGCATTTTATTTTGACTTAGATTGCCGCAAAAGTAATCAATTTCAATGGATTAACTACCTAAAATATCCAGCCTTTGAATGGGTGTTTTTGTATTGTAATGTTAAACAGCCCTTAATAGCCTTTATTAAAGTGAAATAAAGGTTATTATTCTTATTTAAAATAATTAAAAATAAGCTTGTACAAATAAACCTTGTGCCCTACATTTGTCGCGTCAAAAAAAAATATCTAATGAAAACATATTTAAGTCTCATTTGTTTATTCGGGGTGCTATTTTCAGTACACGCTCAAAATACAGGGACACTAAAAGGACAAGTTTATAATCAGAAGCATAAACCTATAGCTTATGCCAATGTCAGTATAGAAAATTCAAGTTTTGGTAAGGCTACAGCAAGTGATGGGGCATTTGTATTAAAATCTATTCCAGAAGGGAACTACTGGTTAAAAGTATCTTATGTAGGCTATGAAACTGTAGAGTTGTCAGTTAAAGTAATAGCTGATGAAATAACTACGCTAGCACCAATTGTTTTAAAGCCAAGTGATGAGAATTTAGCAACGGTTTTGATTAATGGGGAAAAGAAAAATGGCTTTACCCGACAAAAGACGGCTTATGTTGCTAAAATGCCACTTAAACAAATTGAGAACCCTCAGGTTTATACTGCCATTACGCACGAAGTTTTGGAAAGTCAGGTTGTTACCAGCTTTGATGATGCCTTAAAAAATGCAGCAGGTTTGACCAAGTTGTGGGAGTCAACAGGACGTGGCACAGATGGAGCAGGTTATTATTCATTACGTGGATTTGCAGTGCAACCTACTTTGGTTAACGGTCTGCCGGGGTTAGTAAACGGGAGTCCAGATCCTGCTAATATTGAAAGCATTCAAGTGGTTAAAGGGCCTTCAGGAACCTTGTTTGGTAGTAGCCTAATATCGTATGGTGGATTGATTAATATTGTTACCAAAAAGCCTTACAATTATTTTGGAGGAAATATTGGCTATACCACTGGTAGTTATGGTTTAAATCGCGTAACAGCTGATGTAAATACACCTTTAGCTGAAGGCGTTAACTTACGTGTTAATGCCGCCTATACCGATCGCAATAGTTTTCAAGATGCGGGTTTTAAAACGTCTTATTTTATAGCGCCATCTCTGTCTTATCAAGTCAATGATCGTTTGTCATTTTTAATTAATACTTCTATTTATAACTCTAAAGGCACTAATCCGACCATGTTGTTTTTAGATCGCGCTCATCCTTTGGCTACCCATAATATGGATGAATTGAAATACGACAATAAAAAATCATATACTAGCGATGATATCTTTTTAGAAAATCCAGCTTTTAGCTTGCAGGCTCAAATGAACTATAAATTGTCTGATGAATGGACCTCACAAACAGTTTATTCACGCAGTTCAACTCAATCAAAAGGCTATTACTCATATTTATATGAAGATACGCACAACTATATCACCAATGATGCATCTAATGGATTGCCTTTAAACGGAGTTGCTTTAGAAGAAGGTGCCGTGTTTAATCGCTTGTTGAATCATCAGAATTCAAAAACCTTGACCACTGATATTCAACAAAACTTTACGGGAGATTTTAAAATAGGTCAATTTAGAAACCGATTGATAGTCGGATTAGATTACTTTCAACAACGCCTTAAAAACAGCAGTACCGGTTATTTGGCAAATGGAATAGTTTATATAGGAGAAGCTAGTCAGCAAAACGTCAATGAGAGTGTGTTTGGTATTACTGATCCAGCGCAATATTTATCGAATCATGACAGCGGAATTTTGAGTAAATCAGGAGTTGATGCCTTGTTTGCTAATGCTAACGTGACGCCTACTGAATCAAAACAAGAAACCTTTAGCGCTTATGCCTCTGATGTGTTTAACCTGTTGCCAGAATTGTCAGTAATGGCGAGCTTGCGTGTTGATTACTTTAAAAATTCAACCGATGATCAAGTGGCTTTATCGCCAAAATTCGGAGTGGTTTACCAGCCTATTATGGATAAATGGTCAATTTTTGCGAACTATATGGATGGCTTTAGCAATGTTGCTCCAGTAACAGATCTCAATCAAAATATATTAGAATTTGATCCTGAACACGCTAAGCAATTTGAATTTGGAACAAAAGTAAATTTGTTTGAAAATCGCTTAACTGCTACGTTGAGTTATTACGATATTGAAGTGTCTAATACGGTTATCTCTCCAGCACCTAATGTGTATACGCAAGGCGGCGAGTTGTACAGTAGAGGGGTAGAGTTGAGCTTAGCGGCTAATCCGGTTGAGGGCTTAAATATCATCGCCGGCTATAGCCATAACGAGAGCAAGTTAACAAAAGCATCAGCAGGAAATGATTTTGTAGGGCTTCGTCCAGAAAGTGCAGGACCTAAAGATATGGCTAATTTGTGGGCAACTTATCAATTCACTGATGGAACCTTAAATGGATTTGGAGTAGGATTTGGTGGAAATTATGCTAGCGAAAACATGATTTTTAATCGCCATGTAGCTGGTCAATTTACCTTAGATGCTTATACAGTGCTCAACGCTTCTGTGTTTTATAAAACAGATAAATTTGGGGTGACATTAAAACTCAACAACCTCAATGATGAAGAGTATTACAACGGTTGGTCAACGATTAACCCACAAGTAGGACGTAATTTAACAGCTAATTTCACTTACTTCTTTTAATTGTACAGAAGAATGGCTTCAAATTGGCGTAAAAAAGGGCGAAAATTAATATCCCAGTTGCACTTGTGGCTGGGATTGATTTCTGGATTAATAGTTTTTGTAGTCAGCTTGACAGGCGCGATATACGTTTATCAAGTCGATATCAATCATTGGTTATATCCAAATCGCTATGAGGTAGCCGCGGCAACAGTTCCTGATAATCCTCAAGTCATTTTGCCTTATGCACAATTAAAAAAAACAGCCGAAAAAGCTATGCAGGCACCGGTGTCTTACGGTTATGTCTATACCGATGGGCAGCGCAATGCGTGGTTTATGGCTATAAAAGTAGATCAACCAGAAGCACTTTGGTTTTTTGATTCATACGCTTATTTTAAACAGGCGTATATCAATCCTTACACCGGTCAAGTGACCGATGTGGTGGATATGAAACAAGATTTTTTTAGTGTTATAAAATACTTACATTGGTCTTTATTACTCAATACGCAATACGGTCAACCTATTGTGGGCTGGGCAACAGTTATCTTTTTAATTTTATTGATAACCGGAGTCGTATTGTGGTGGCCAAAGTGGAAAAATAAAAAATCGGTTCAAAATGCTTTTAAAATTGACTTTAGAGCCAAGTGGAAGCGTTTAAACTTTCAATTACACAATGTACTAGGCTTCTATAGTTTAATCTTGACTATTATCGTTGTAGTTACCGGCTTGTTTTATTCGTTTAAAATTGTGCCGAAGCTGTTGTATGTAGTAGCTGCAGGAACTACAGAGCAACCAGTATATATCACAAAAAAATCTGATACTACAGCGCAAGCTGAATTAACCCCAATAGATATTGCACTTCAGCGGGCACAAAAAGCAGAACCTGAGTGTACACGTTTTATGGTTAATCAAGCCAATACAAGTAAAGAAACACCTTTATTTATCAGTGCTTATTTAAAAGATGAGGTCTATTACGATCGCGTCGATTTTCAATTTGATCAATACACAGGAGAGTTGTTGCACAAGCAAACCACTGCTGATATGAACGCCGGACAGCAGCTAATCGGTATGAATTATGACATTCACGTCGGTTCAATTGGCGGATGGTGGGGCAAGCTGTTGGCTTTTATTATCGCTTTAATAAGTACAAGTTTACCGGTTACAGGATTTTTGTATTGGTGGTATCGCAAGAAATTTTTAAAAAAGAAAAAGAAGAAAAAACAAAAAAGCTTGGCTTGATTTTACAATCTATAAATTGAGAGTTTTTGGAATTCCTTATCTTTGTCGTTCTAATGCGATAATATGAGTTTTAAACTGATAGCACAAGATGCGCAATCTAATGCGCGTGCAGGGAGCTTTACTACCGATCACGGTACTATTCAAACCCCTATTTTTATGCCGGTAGGCACTATTGCTAATGTTAAAGGGGTGCATCAACGCGAGTTGAAAGATGAAATTAATCCCGATATCATTTTAGGAAATACCTATCATTTATATCTGCGCCCTCAGCTAGATGTACTCAAAGCTGCCGGAGGGCTTCATAAATTTATGAACTGGGACCGCAATATCTTAACCGATAGCGGAGGTTTTCAAGTGTTTTCATTATCCGGAAATCGAAAGATTAAAGAAGAAGGTGTAGAGTTTAAATCGCATATTGACGGGTCAAAACACTTTTTTAGCCCTGAACGCGTGATGGAAATTCAACGCGTAATAGGTTCAGATATCATGATGGCTTTTGACGAGTGTATTCCTTATCCGGCAGACTACTCATATGTTAAAAAATCAACCGATCGTACGCATCGTTGGTTAGATCGCTGTATTGCTCATCTTGAAAAAACACCTCTAGCTTACGGCCATAGTCAGCGTTTATTCCCTATTGTTCAAGGCGGAGTTTACGATGATTTAAGGCGTTATTCAGCTGAATATATCGCCTCAAAAGATACTGAAGGTTATGCTATTGGCGGAGTTTCGGTAGGTGAACCCGTTGAAGAAATGTATCGCGCTACAGAAATTGTAACAGCAATTTTACCTAAAGATAAACCGCGCTACCTGATGGGCGTGGGTACACCAATTAATATTCTTGAAAACATCGCCCTAGGAGTGGATATGTTTGACTGTGTAATGCCGACGCGTAACGGTCGCAACGGAATGCTGTTTACAGCCGAAGGGATTATCAATATCAAAAACAGAAAATGGCGTGAAGATTTTTCACCAATTGACCCTATGGGCATCACTTGGGTAGATACAGATTATTCTAAAGCTTACTTGCGTCACTTGTTTACGGTTAATGAAATGCTAGGACGTCAAATTGCCAGCATTCACAATCTTGGATTTTATTTGTGGTTGGTACGCGAAGCCAGAAAACACATTATCGCTGGCGATTTTAAATCATGGAAAACAGAAATGGTCAATAAATTAGGCCGTAAATTATAGTTTGTGAAAATATTAGACTGGTACATTCTTAAACGTTACTTAGTTACCTTTGGGGTGCTGATGCTACTGTTTATTCCTATTGGGATTACAGCAAATCTGGCTGAAAAGATCGATGAAATTTTAGAGAAGAGCGTCCCCCTAAAAGAGGTGCTGATTTACTATGTTGATTTCACAGTCTTTTTTGCTAATCTATTATTCCCGATAATGTTGTTCCTCTCTATTATTTGGTTTACCTCTAAGTTGGCCAGTAATACAGAAATCGTTGCTTTTTTGAGCTCAGGAGTTTCCTTTAGTCGATTTTTACGCCCTTATATTGTCGGAGCATCAATGGTTTGTTTTGGCGCGCTTTTGTTGAGTACTTATATTGCTCCTGAAGCCAGTAAAGGCTATAATGAATTTAAATACAAGTATCTTAAAAACGAAAAAGTTCAAGAAACCCAAGATGTGTATAGACAGGTCAATGAACACGAATTTATATATACCTCTCATTTTAAACCCGATGAACACAAAGCTGATAATTTTGTTTTAGAACACTTTGAAGATGGTAAAATGACCTTCAAAATCTCAGCATCGAGTTTACAGTACAATCCCAAAGATTCGTCATATACCTTAGTAAACTATCGCAAGCGTATTATTGGAGCAGAAAATGATATTTTGATAAGTGAACCTAAAAAAGATACCGTTTTACCCTTTAAATTTGGAGCACTGACCCCGGTGTCCTATATCGCTGAGACACTAAACTATTTTGAGTTAAAAGATTTTATTGAAAAACAAGAAATGCACGGCGCCGGAAATATTAATATTTATAGGGTGGAGGCTTATAAACGTTGGAGTGTACCTGTATCAGCTTTTATATTAACCATTATTGCTGTTTCCGTATCGGCTATGAAACGCCGTGGCGGAATGGGGGTTAACTTAGCTATAGGTATAGCTATTGCTTTTTCTTATGTGTTTTTAGATAAAGTTTTTGGAACTATAGCCGAAAAATCAACCTTCTCTCCCTTGTTAGCAGTCTGGTTGCCCAATATATTTTTCGGAATTTTAGCCATCTTTTTATTGCGTAAGGCAAAACGTTAAGACACTTTGTTAAGTGGTAATTTTCGCTTTACCTAGTTTTATCCTTTAGGAAACTAAAAAGAGTAGCATAAGTTTTTATATCTTTGTATCCGCAAATTTATCAAAGCCCATTAATTATGGAATATTTAGATTTTGAGAAGCCTATTCAGGAGCTTGAAGAACAGTATAATAGAGCTTGTAAGATTGGAGACGATAGTGATGTAGATGTCAGTGATACTTGTAAGCAAATTGAAAAAAAATTGCAAAATATTAAAAAAGATATATACAAAAACCTCACGCCTTGGCAACGCGTGCAATTGTCACGCCACCCTGACCGCCCTTATACGTTAGATTATATTCAGGGAATTTGTGGCGACAGCTTCATGGAACTTCACGGCGACCGCAATGTAGCTGATGACAAAGCTATGATTGGTGGTTTAGGGAAAATAGGTGATCAAAGTTTTATGATTATTGGTCAACAAAAAGGACGCAATACTAAAGATCGCCAGTTGCGCAATTTTGGAATGGCTAATCCTGAAGGCTATCGCAAAGCCTTGCGCTTGATGAAATCTGCCGAAAAATTTGGCTTGCCTATCGTAACTTTTATCGATACGCCAGGGGCTTTTCCTGGTTTAGAAGCTGAAGAACGCGGTCAAGGTCAAGCTATTGCCCAAAATATTCTCGAAATGAGCCGCTTAAAAGTTCCGGTAATTGTTGTAGTTATTGGCGAAGGAGCTAGTGGAGGCGCTTTAGGAATCGGACTCGGTGATAGAGTAATGATGCTTGAAAATGCGTGGTATTCAGTCATCTCTCCTGAAAACTGTTCGTCTATACTATGGCGTAGTTGGGATCATAAAAAAGAAGCTGCTGAAGCTTTAAAACTAACGGCTACTGATGCTAAAGAACTCAAAGTAATTGATAAGATTATTGCTGAACCTTTAGGTGGAGCTCATGCTGATCCTAAAGCGATGTGTGTCAATCTTCAAAAAGAAATATTAGCTGCTTTTGATAAATTGAAAAAATTGACGCCAAAAGAGTTGATTGAAAATCGCATTGAAAAATATTCTGATATGGGCGTTTATAAAAGTTAAGCCCTTTTGCTTATAATTTTGAAAAAACCGGAGCGATTCGCTTCGGTTTTTTTAGGCTTTATCAACAAAATTGACGAGTTATCAACAAAGTAAAGTTTATAACTTATCAACAACTTGTTAGTAAGTTGTGAATAACCCATTGATAAGCTGTTTATTTTCGGTTTATAACTCTGAAACCCTGTTAATAGGCAGTTTGTGGCTTTGTGAAGGCAAGGCGTTAAAATTTAGTCTCTTATAGTTAATTTATTTACTTTCGCATTATGGAAAATGCCCCTCAACAATATACTGCTTCATCACGAAAAGGGAACCTTGTCAGTTTTGAAAAAGGTAAAATCCCCCCTCAGGCTGTAGACTTAGAAGAAGCCGTGCTGGGGGCGATGATGATTGATAAAAAAGGGGTGGATGAGGTTGTCGATATTTTAAGCCCTGACGCGTTTTATAAAGATGCCCACGGATTTATTTTTGAAGCGATATTTTCACTCTTTAAAAAAGGAGAACCTGTTGACTTATTAACCGTTTCGAGTGAGTTAAAATTGCAAGGCCGACTAGAAGCTGCGGGTGGCGATTATTATCTAGTCCAACTCACTCAAAAAGTTTCCTCTTCAGCACATATCGAATTCCATGCGCGTATTATCCTGCAAAAGTTTATTCAACGCAGCTTAATCCGCATCTCTGGCGAAATTATCAAAGAGGCTTACGAAGAGTCAACCGATGTATTTGACTTATTAGATTCGGCTGAATCTAAATTATATGATGTTACACAAGGTAATATTAAAACTTCTACGGAGTCGGCAGAAACTTTAGTACTTCAAGCTAAAAAGAAAATTGAAGAAATTTCTAACCGCGAAGGATTGAGCGGAATTCCTTCTGGATTTACAGATTTAGATTCACTAACCAGCGGCTGGCAGCCTAGTGATTTGATTATTGTGGCCGCTCGTCCAGGTATGGGGAAAACAGCGTTGACCTTGTCGATGGCTCGTAATATAGCCGTAGGTCAAAACATTCCGGTAGCCTTTTTCTCGCTTGAAATGTCATCGGTACAGCTCATTACACGTTTGATTTCTTCTGAAACAGGCTTGTCTTCTGAAAAATTGCGTACCGGTAAACTTGAATCTTTTGAGTGGGAGCAACTCAATGTTAAAGTGAAATCACTAGAAAAAGCACCGCTTTATATTGATGATACACCTTCGCTTTCTATTTTTGACTTGCGTGCAAAGGCGCGTCGTTTAGCTTCGCAACACGGCATTAAAATGATTGTAATTGACTATTTGCAGTTGATGACGGCCGCTGTAGGTAATAAAGGCGGTAATCGTGAGCAAGAAATTTCGACCATTTCACGTAACCTAAAAGCTTTAGCAAAAGAACTCGAAATCCCGGTTATTGCACTGTCACAGCTTTCACGTGCTGTTGAAACGCGTGGCGGAAGTAAACGTCCGTTGCTGTCTGACTTACGTGAATCAGGGGCAATTGAGCAGGATGCCGATATTGTATCTTTTATATATCGCCCTGAATATTATCAAATTGAAGAGTGGGACGATGATGAACGTACCCCAACAGCGGGTCAAGCTGAATTTATTGTGGCTAAACACCGTAATGGGGCTGTAGATTCAATTCGATTAAAATTTATTGGTGAACTCGGTCGATTTGATAACCTCGATACTTTTGATACACCAAATGAACTACATTCAAAGCTGAACGATAGCGATGATGTCGCCAATCAAATAGGACATTTCCCTTCTGCTGATGAGGCTTTTGGCGATAATGGCGATGTTCCTTTTTAAATACCATTAACTTATGCCAATTAGAATTATTTTTTAGTCCGATTTATAATATCTTTTGTAGGTATAATACCGTGGGCCATAAATTAACTAGTACAATGAGACAAAGTCGAAATTGGACTAGTTAATTTATCCATACGGTATTACTATTTTTTTTACAACTGCTGATTTATTGAAATTCAGCAGTTTTTATGCGTAAAATTTAATTCTACTATAGCCGGTTTTTGCATTTTTACTATCTTAGAGGAATGAAAAAAAATCTCATTCTTTTCTTCTTTTTAATCTGTTCGCAATTGAGTTTTGGGGCGTATGTGCTCATTCCTATGGATGCAGAATCACAGAGTAATCATTTAAAAGCTTATGGCATTACGTATTGGGAGTTGGCACGTCAGCACAAAGTGAAATGGTTGTTGAACTATAGAGGTGGGTCTTTTTTGATGCAAGATAGTAAAGCATTGCAGCAAGAATGTCAAATTAGAGGGGTTTCTTTTGAAGTAATTAGTGATCAAGAAACCGCGAAAATACTAGCCGAAATAAATAGCCCCTCACAAAATATGGCAGCCGTGGTGCTTGAAAAAGCACCTAAAATAGCAGTGTATACGCCTAAAGATAAGCGCCCTTGGGATGATGCGGTGACTATGGCATTGACCTATGCAGAGATTCCTTATGATGAGATATACGATAAAGATGTATTGGCTGATAAGTTGGTGATGTACGATTGGTTGCACCTGCATCACGAGGATTTTACAGGACAATACGGCAAGTTTTACGGCGCTTATCGCGCAGCACCTTGGTATATTCAACAAAAGAAAGACGCAGAGGCGCTTGCGGCTGAATTAGGCTTTGATAAGGTGTCAAAAGAAAAATTGGCAGTGGCACAAAAGATTAAGAATTTTGTTGTTGGCGGTGGATTTATGTTTGCCATGTGTAGTGCTACAGATTCTTTTGATATAGCCTTAGCTGCAGCGGATACAGATATTTGTGAACCTATGTTTGACGGCGATGCGAGCGCGCCAGGCTATCAGAATAAATTGCAGTACAAGAACACCTTTGCCTTTACTGATTTTGTATTAGAACAAGATCCTCAAGTCTATGAGTTGTCGTCAATAGATATGACTAACAAGCGTCACGTGTCCAAAGAAAAAGATTATTTTAGTTTGCGTACATTTTCAGCTAAGTGGGATCCTATTCCAACTATGCTTACCCAAGATCATACCATGTTGATTAAAGGATTTATGGGACAGACTACGGCTTTTAACCCTGATAACATTAAAGCGACAGTCACAGTGATGGGGCGCAATACTATTAATGGTGAAGCGCGTTATATTCACGGCGCTATAGGAAAAGGTTTTTTTACATTCTATGGCGGGCACGATCCTGAAGATTATGCGCATAGAGTAGGCGATCCTAAAACAGAGTTGTCACTGCATCCACACTCACCGGGCTATCGTTTAATTTTGAATAATATACTCTTTCCCGCTGCACAGCCTAAAAAGCACAAAACCTGATTGAACTTATTGTGGGGATTTGTAAAATTCTTCTGATGGAATAACTATAATTTCAACGCGTCTGTTTTGTTGTTTTCCTTCAGGAGTACTATTGTCACTTATAGGCTGATTTTCACCATAAGTTTCGATGGTATAAGTATAATCTCCTAAACCATTTAGTAATTTTTTCAGGTAATCGGCAACGCTTGTAGCGCGATTTTCACCGAGTTTAATGTTGTACTCATTGCTGCCGTCACTGTCGGTATAGCCTTTTATAATAAATTCAGCTTTAGGAATGTGTGTCGCCTTTTGCGCAAGGCTTAGTAGGCGATCTTTTGCGGTTTGCCGCAGGCTGTATTTGTCAGTATCAAATAGTACAGCAGCATCTAAACTCAGTTTGATAACAGCCCCAATAGCGCCGATAGCATCAATGTCAGAACCAGGCGTTGGCCCTTTACAAAAGTGCTTTAAGTCAGTAATACGGATGTAATAATAAATTTGACGTGTGCTTGTGGGGTGAATAAACTGAGCGATATCCACATGGCTTTTTCCGCCACTGACATTGCCGAGTTTGTACCATTTGTGGCCATCAGTAGAAATTTCTAATCTAAAAGGCTCAATTGATGGACCTACTTCAAAAAAAACCAAATCAGGTCCCGGAATATCAATAAATCCATTGTCGGTAAACTTGACTGTTAAGCTGCCGTGACAACCTATAGAAACATATTTTGGGCTATCGGTGCGGTAAGTTGTAAAATCGGGTTCTCCTAAGCTATTTTCGGGTTTGTTAAAGGGCTTGTGTGCGGCAGGATTACCAGGATTAAAATGAATCACACTATCAGCGAAGGCTATTTTTCCAAGCGGAATAAAAACTTGTTGGTGATCACCGATTTTATAAAATCGGCGAAAGTCAGTTGATGTTGAGTCAATAGAATTATCTTGGGCAAGACAAAATTGTCCAAAAAATAGACACAGCCAAAACACACCTATAGTATTGCGAAAATCCATTTGACTAAAATAGAAAAATCCTTCCCAATTTGGGAAGGATTTTTAAAATAGAGCATTATTTCTTAATTTATTTTACTTTTTTGACGATAGCCTCAAAAGCTTGAGGATGGTTCATCGCTAAATCAGCTAAAACCTTACGGTTTAAGTCGATATTATTAGCTTTGAGTTTCCCCATAAATTTAGAGTAAGACATTCCGTTAAGACGTGCGGCAGCGTTAATACGCATAATCCACAATGAACGGAAATTACGTTTTTTGGTTTTACGGTCACGGTAAGCATAAACCATTGCTTTTTCTACCGCGTTTTTGGCTATTGTCCACACATTTTTGCGTGATCCATAATAACCTTTAGCTTGCTTCATTACTTTTTTGCGACGAGCGCGTGAAGCTACAGAATTTACTGATCTTGGCATAATATAAGGTTTTGTAGGAGGCGATTCGTCAAAGCGAATTCTTTGGGGCCCGCTCCAGGGTTTTTAATTTATTTTAATTTAAACCGAAAGTTTACTTTAAGTTCAATTGAAGCTTGATACTATTTCTATCAGCTTGGTGAACGGTAGTACTCTTTGTTAAAGCAGCTTTGCGTTTTTTTGATTTTTTGGTCAAAATGTGGCTTTTAAAAGCTTGCTTTCTTTTGATTTTACCACTGCCAGTTAGCTTAAAGCGTTTTTTGGCACTGGATTTAGTTTTCATCTTTGGCATGTCTCTGTGTTTTTGTGCTCTATTTATAATTTTATTCAACAAGAAGTTGAATTATTTTTTTGCCTTTTTAGGGGCGATAAACATGGTCATGCGTTTTCCTTCAAGTTTAGGAAGTTGTTCAACTTTTCCATAATCTTCAAGGTCTTGCGCTAAACGAAGTAAAAGAATTTCGCCTTGATCTTTAAAGACAATTGAACGGCCTTTAAAGAATACATAAGCTTTCACTTTTGCGCCGTCTTGTAAGAAACGCGTAGCGTGATTCTTTTTAAATTCGTAATCGTGTTCATCTGTATTTGGTCCAAAACGAATTTCTTTATTGACGACTTTTGACGCTTTAGCTTTACGAGCTTTTTCGCGTTTCCTTTGTTCATAAAGAAACTTCTTATAGTCCATTACTTTAGCGACAGGAGGTTTGGCATCTGGTGAAATTTCAACCAAATCCAGTTCCAATTCTTTAGCAATAGCCTTCGCTTTGGCTAACGGATAAACATCCATTTCCACGTTATCACCTACTAAACGGACTTCCTTAGCCCGGATATTTTCGTTAATACGATGTGGGTTTTTCTGTTCTTGTCGTGGCGTGTGCCTTCTTGACTTTTTTCTTCGGATTGTATTAGGTTTTAGAAATTAAACTTCAAATTCTGTGGTGGTTGCTTGGATTTCTTTTTTCATCATTTCAACAAATTCTGAAATAGACATTGTTCCCAAGTCTTCGCCACCGTGTTTTCGCACAGAAACCGTACCATCTTTCTCTTCTTGTTCTCCAACAATGAGCATATATGGTATCTTAGTGACTTCGGCTTCTCTAATCTTCTTGCCGATTGTTTCACTTCGGTTATCTATGAGGCTGCGAATTTCGTTATTTTCGAGTAAATTTAAAACTTTTTTTGTGTAATTCTCATATTTTTCGCTCAAAGAGAGAATCGTAACCTGCTCCGGCATAAGCCATAAGGGGAAATTACCCTTAGTGTGCTCTAGTAAAATGGCGATAAAACGCTCCATACTGCCAAAAGGTGCGCGGTGAATCATCACAGGACGGTGCAATTCATTATCACTGCCTTTATAAGATAAATCAAAACGCTCAGGTAAGTTGTAATCTACTTGAATGGTGCCTAATTGCCAGCTACGGCCTAAGGCATCTTTGACCATAAAGTCTAGTTTTGGGCCATAAAAAGCTGCTTCACCAGTTTCTATAACATAGTTAAGTCCCTTTTCTTTTGCGGCTTCAATAATGGCATTTTCGGCTTTTACCCAATTTTCTTCTGAACCGATATATTTTTCCTTGTTTTCAGGATCTCTTAAAGATACTTGAGCCGTAAAGTTTTCAAATCCTAAAGATTTAAAAACGTATAATGTCAAGTCAATTACCTTTTTAAATTCACTGTCCAGTTGATCAGGCGTACAGAAAATATGTGCATCGTCTTGAGTAAAGCCTCTAACGCGTGTTAATCCGTGTAATTCACCACTTTGTTCATAGCGATAAACGGTGCCAAACTCAGCAAAACGCTTTGGTAAATCGCGGTAACTCCACGCGCTTGATTTGTAAATTTCACAGTGATGAGGACAGTTCATCGGTTTTAATAAAAACTCTTCTCCTTCATTAGGGGTTTGAATAGGGCGGAAGCTGTCTTCGCCATATTTTGCATAATGTCCTGAAGTGACATAGAGTTCTTTGTGACCAATATGTGGGGTGATGACCATTTCATAGCCCGCTTTTTGTTGTGCTTTCTTTAAAAAGTTTTCGAGCCTTCCACGTAAAGCAGCTCCTTTTGGTAGCCATAGAGGTAAGCCTTGACCAACTTTATGAGAGAAAGTAAATAATTGTAGTTCGCGTCCTAATTTTCGGTGGTCGCGTTCTTTAGCTTCTTCAAGTAGGGCTAAATATTCCTTAAGGTCTTTTTGTTTAGGAAAAGTAACGCCGTAGATACGGGTGAGTTGAGGTTTTTTTTCATCACCTCGCCAATAAGCCCCGGCAATATTCATTAACTTAACCGCTTTGATGATTTTGGTATTAGGAATGTGTCCTCCTCGACACAAATCTGTAAATGTGCTGTGATCGCAAAACGTAATATCGCCGTCAGTTAAATTTTCAATTAATTCAACTTTATAGGGATTATTTTCATTCTTATAAAATTCTAAAGCATCTTGTTTAGAAACTTCGCGCATTTTAAACTCGTGTTTACCACGAGAGATTTCGAGCATTTTCTTTTCGATAGTACTGAAATCGTTTTCAGATATTTTTTCGCCATTGAGATCAATATCGTAATAAAATCCTTGATCAATAGCGGGGCCTATGGTTAAGCGAATATTAGGGTAAAGCTCTTTTAAGGCTTGAGCCATAACATGAGCGGAGCTGTGCCAAAAGGCTTTTTTCCCTTCGTCGTCATTCCAGGTAAAAAGTACCAAATTACCATTTTCGGTCAATGGCGTTTTTGTTTCAATAGTTGTATTATTGAATTTTGCTGAAATAACGTTGCGTGCTAGCCCTTGACTGATGCTTTCTGCAACTTGTTGAGGGGTTGTGCCTACCTCATACGATTTTATGCTGCCATCTGGCAAAGTGATATCAATCATAAATGTTTTATTGTATGGCAAAGATAAGCCGATATTTTTGTTCGGCAATATGCTTTTAAGATTCTTCTTTGTTTTAATTTATGGAATGAGATTGCTTTTGAATTTTGAAATAGTCTTTTGAAGGAATGATAAATTTGACTTGTGAAATTTCTGCTTCGGCAATTTTTTTACCTAAATGCCTTTCATGATCTAACCAGTTGTAAATCTCCCAGTGCTTGGCGATGGGCACCTCGTGAAGTGAAAAATAGTCTTTGTAAATGACAACTTGTGTGGGCGTTTGCTGAGTGGCTAGCGAAGTGAATGTAGCCATTTGAATAAAACCAGTAGAAGGTGAGGAGTAAACAGTGCTCCAGCCTTGGTTAGGCCAGATAGGATTGTGATCAAAATTAACAGCTAATCTGTTGTAAGTGGTGTTGTTGAGTGTCTCGGGGGATTGCAACTTCCATCCTCGGGCATGTTGTTTAACCTCAAAAGGCAAGGCAAATAGGTTAGCCCAGGTCCATAAATCTGTAGAAGCTGTTTTGTAATAATTGTTTTTGGGAAATAACCCCGCAGTTTTGCCGTCGTATATCAATGTTGTGCCATTACGGAGTTCTACTCTGATTTTGTTTAAATCTGTATTTAAACTTATTTTAGCTTTAAACGTGCTGTCGTTTTCAAATTGAATTTTTAATTGAAACGCAATGGCTTTGTTGGCTTTAAATCGATCTATATGATGGTTTTGTTCTAGCTTTTGTGCAGTAATTTCTGCTTTACTCGTTTTAGACGAGTTAGGATTGTCAGTTTGTTTTTCGGTTGAATTTTTACAACTGCTTAAGATGAATAAACACAGTATTACGAGAAGCCCCTGTTTCATATTTCATAAGTTTAACGTGATATAACAAAGTTAATTTATTTTTTGGATTAATACCGTATGGATAAATTAAATAGTCCAATTTCGACTTTGTCTCATTGTACTAGTAATTTATGGCCCACGGTATTATACCTACAAAAGATATTATAAATCGGACTAAAAAATAATTCTGATAGGTATAAGCATCATGTGAATTGATAAACACAGATAAATTGGTTGATTTTGTACGCTTTTGAGAGCTATAAAAAACGCTCTATCATTTCTGATAGAGCGCGAGGTAATGAGGATAAATTTATGGAATCACTATTCGAGATTTAGACCAAATCTAACTTGAACTCGTTCGGTGATTTCAATTTGACCTACAGCAAGAGTTTCTTGTGAGCTGTCAGCTTCTGCCTTATAGGAGCGTGCTGCCATGCTGTTGAGGGCATAAAAAGGATTGCGGGTAGGAGTGCCCACTTCGCTAATCATTTGTGCTTTGCCAACTTTAAGTCCCAAAGTTTGAGCGTAAGTTTGTGCTTTTGTTAATGCATTTTGGGCTGCTTTTTGACGTGCTTCTGCTCTGTATTTTTCGAGTTGAGAGCTTTCAAATGAAATTCCATCAATTCGATTTATACCTAATTTAATGAGGCCATCCATTATCGCATCATAACGTTTTATGTCTTGAAGCTCAATACTGATGGCTTGTTCTGCAGTGTAGTAAGTTTCTTTTGTGTCGTAGTCTTTTTTCTTGTCAATACGCACATAATCAGTGCGGAAAAATTTTTTATCTACATTTTCCTTTTTGAGATAGTCTATAACAGCGTCCATGACTTTGTCGGCAGAGGCCTTGACTTCTTCAGCTGACTGCCCTCTAGTTTCTATACGGGCTTTGATGTTTACTCGGTCAGGCGTTACCTTAACAAGACCTTCGCCTGTAACTGATATTCCTGTAGGTTGGTGTTGAGTTTGCGCAGTTGCTCCTCCAAAAGAGACAATACATAAACTAATTGCTAGCAATAATGTTTTCATAAGTTAGAGTTTTTAAATAACCCTAGGATAATTACAATTTGCATGCCAATTCTAATTCTGTTAATTGGTTTACTTGAATTATGGGCGGGTTTAGTCACTGAAATCAGTGTACATGTGTTGATAATTTGGTTGGTGTGCTTTATTATCACCAATCACCTTAAAGTTAACTGGTAAAGATTCAGATAAACTGCTAATTGTTGTAGTGCCTGTAATTTCTTGAATAGCGCGTTGTAGGAGTGTCTCATTAGGATTGCCTAATTGACCTAAATTAGAAAATTTTTCAGAGATTGAAATATCGGGGTCTAGGCCATTGTAATATCCTGTGTATCCATCGGCGTTTACGGTTTTTAAAATTAGGGGCTGCATGGCATACGTATGCCCTGGCTGTACGGTTGATCGTCTAAAGTCAGGTGAGTCATATAAGGTTATAGATCCCTGAAATTTTCCGACAGTTGTTGTGCCGATTTGAACAACATTTATATAAGGATTTAAACAGTTTATCAACAATTCACTGGCTGAGGCAGTACTGCCTGTGGCGATAATATATACTTTGTTCAGCTGGAGGCTATTAATTGCTTCTCCATTGTGCAACTTTGTGTCAAAATTAATTTCTTGAGTAGGAAAATTACTGTTATACACTTCAGTAGCAAATAATTCACCCTCAAATTGGCCTGTAATCATACTGGCTAAATCTTTGCTACTTTCAATGCTTCCACCGCCGTTATAGCGCAAATCAATCACTAAATCGGTTATGCCTTCTGCGTGAAAATCAGCAAAAGCAGTATTGAGGTCGTGATCAAAAGCGCGTGTGAAGGCATTGTACATCAAATACCCAATTTTATGTCCATTGATAGTTAGGGTTTTGTGCATTAAAACCGGGTTTTCAGTATATTGCGTTTTAGTGAGCGTAATGTTTTGGTTTAAATTAGTCAGGGTGTTTTCATTCAATTCAGCTAATCCAATAGTATAAGTTTGGGGAGCGAGCAGTTGTTGATAATTGTTTATAGTTAAAGCCGTCTGGTCAACGCGATTAAAAAGCATACCGCGTTTAACGCCTTCTTGAGAAGCAGAGGTGTTGGGCAATACATAGCGAACATAGCCAAAAACTTGATCTGAGTTACTAATTCTTACTAGACCATAAGCCATGCCATTGTTTAAACTAATACCGTTGAGTAGGTTTTCGAGTTTGTAGAAATCTGAAAAAATAACACTAAATCGGTCTTTGTTGAATAGTAAAGATTCAAATAAATCCTCTGGCGATGAAAACCCACTGAGGTAATCATTTAAGGCTGTTGTAGAAGAGAAATGGTTGTTTTGTAAAACCGGGATATCATCTTTATAAAGGTAATAAGAGTGTAAGCCTCTGTACACAAAGCCATTGATTTCAGAAGTGGTAGCAGGGTTAAAATTATCGTCTTGGTCTTCAAAGCAAGAGACACATATACTAGTTAAGAGTATAAAAATAAAGAGCTGTGATAAACGTTTTACCATAATAAATAGGTTTTCAATGGCTAAATTACCTTAAATATTTTTTAAAAAGGAATAATAAAAGCTAGAATTACTTAAAAGTTGTTATAATGATATAATTTTGTCAACCGGATGTAACAAAAGTAACTTTGTAGCGTCTTTAAATTATAACGAAGTAAATCAGAAAAATGACTCAGCAAGCATTTATGCAGTTTATAAATCCGTTAAAAGATCGGATCTACAGACTTTCTTTGCGCTATTTAGTGTCGAAGGATGCTGCTGAAGATGCGACTCAGGAAGTGATTATTAAGCTGTGGAAACGTCGTAAGAAATTAAAACATTACGATAGCCCTGAAGCTTATGCGATAACGATGACAAAAAATCATTGCTTAGATCAACTCAAATTGAGAAACAATAATAATTTGCGCATTGTTCACAATAATTATAAAGGTAATGAACGCTCATTGCAGCAACAATTAGAAGCTAAGGATGAATTGCGCATTGTCTCTGAAATTATTAAAACACTTTCTGAACGCGAACAGACCTTAATTCAATTGCGCGATATTGAGCAATTAGAATACAGTGAAATGGCTTCTGCTTTAGCTATGGAAGAAACTGCAATACGCGTAGCTTTATCACGAGCCCGAAAAAAAATTAGAATAGAAATTTTAAAAATGCACCGCTATGGAACGACAGCTGATAGATGACTTGTTGGAGAAGTACCTTGCGGGAAACACCAATTTAACAGAAGAACAACAATTACGCGATTATTTTATAAACACTGTTGAGCTTCCCGTCGATTTATTACCTTATAAAGATCTGTTTAGCTTTTTTGTAGTTGAGCAAAAATGTTCTTATGAAGGTGATATCCTATTGCCCAAAAGACCTTCTTATAAAAAATACTTTGCCATAGCAGCTGTGATGTTAGTGCTAATAACCACTTTGGTATGGCAACCTTTTCAAACCAAAACCAACTTGCAGAAAGGCGATGCACATGTTGAGGCTCAAAATGCGAAAGGCCTCTTGATGATGTTTGGACGTATGCCACAAGAAAGTCAGCAAAATCTCAATTATATAGAAGAATTAAAACTCTTTAAGTTAGATGAGATTAATGGCACGCTTAATGATTCTACTGACGCTTCCTTAGAAGTTAAACGTATTACACAACGTTGATATGAAAACTTTTTTAAGTTTATTGTTTTTTGGATTGCTATTTAGTCGAGCTTTTGCGCAAGATTTTCAAAGGTATGAAACCATGGAAGATGTAGATGGCATGGTTATCACTCAAAACATGTTTGCGCTTCTTGCCCAAGTTGACGTGGATAATGAGGATGAAAGAACACAACATTTTATAAATTTTGTCAAAGACTTGACGAGTATAAAAGTGCTTTCAACACATAATGATTCGATAGGATCTCTCATGCAGAAAGATATCAAAATATACATCCAAAATGAGAAGTTAGATACCTTGATGCGCTTAAAGAGAGGACCTAAACGTTTGCAATTTTATGCCATTCCTAACGACTCGTGCAATACAGTAAAAGAATTGCTGATGGTTATGATAGGTAATCATCACGGAAAACCACATTATGTCTTGTTGAGTATTACAGGAGATATAGACCTCAATGAAATCGGGCATATTGCTTCGGCTTTGCACAATGTTCCTGGCGCTAGAGCCCTGAAACATTTAAATTCAAAGAAAAAACGATGAAATTAAGGCTTTGTTTTATAAGTGTTTTACTACTTCTGCTGACGGCTTGTCAGCACAAGGCTAGTTTGCAAAAATTTTATGTCAATCACCAAGATGATGAAAATTTTTTGGTAATTGATATTCCTACAAGTTTGTTGTACGGCAATATAAGCAACTTGCAAGACAAAACACAAAAAGCTTTGATGCGTATTGAAAAAGCTAATGTTTTAGCCTTGCCTTTAAACGGAAATAACAAGTCACAATACGATAAATCGGTTCATAAATTGTTGAAAATTTTAAAACAGAAGCGCTATAAATTACTGTTTAAATTACAATTTTCAGGAGTACATTTTCAAGTGCAATATACCGGAAATGAGAGCGCTATTACAGAGTTGATTATTACCGCTTATTCAGATGAAAAAGGCTTTGTTGTGGCAAGGCTTCTAGGTAAAGATATGACAGCTGAATCTGTAGTAGAAGTTCTAAAAGCAGCGCATTCAGGTAATTTAAATATCAATAGCTTTCAAGATGTATTAGGAGGAGGTAAGAAGTAATACCATAATGATTAAATTTTTAGTCTGATTTATACTATTTTATACCGGTATAATACCGTGGATAACAAGTTAATAGTACACTGAGACTACTGCCAAAAGTGGACTGTATCGTATAATTTCCATACGATATAAACTCATCTTATACATCTAATTAATATAACAACAGCCGATTGTAATTGACACAATCGGCTGTTGGTGTTTAAGATTTATAGTCGGTTTATTTGATAAAACGTATAGTTAATGGATAGCGAATATCAGCGACGCCATCATTAGCTTTAATGCCGTAGATAATAGGAAAAATGATATTGAGCAAGGCTATTATAGGTAATATGATAAAGCCAATGAGTACAAAGGCCAAAATAGTAGCAGCAAAGTAGTATATAAATAAACTAATTTGAAAGTTGACAACCTCTTTGCCTTGGCTGTCCATGTTTTGAATTTCGTCTTTTTTAAGTTGCCATAAAACAATTGGAATGACAATACCACCAATGCCTGTAACAAGGTTTAGTAATTGACTGAGGTGCATAATCATTAGCATTTGACGATCTTCTCGTAATGCAGGTGAGCTTGAAGAAGTAGATTCCATGTATAATTAATTGATGTTAAAAAGTAATGCAAGTTAAGTTAAAATGTATTAAAATCAAAAATAAGCTAGAGATTGTTTTATACCTAAACTTAAAAAGGCCGCTATAAAAGCGACCTTTTTATTATAAACTGAGAGTGTAAGTATTACCAAATTCTTACACGATCTTCAGGAGTCACATACATGCTGTCACCCTTTTTGATGTCAAAGGCTTTGTAAAAAGCATCGACATTTTGAAGCGGTAAGTAAGCTCTGTATATTCCTGGAGAGTGCGGATCTGTTTTGATTTGTGTCAATAAAGCTGCAGGACGTGTTTTAGTACGCCAAACAGTAGCCCATGATAAGAAGAAACGTTGGTTTTGTGTAAACCCGTCAATTTTTCCTGGTTTTTCATGAGTTTTGTAATAACGTTGCAAGCCGTAGTAAGCTGCTAATACACCGCCTAAATCAGCTGTATTTTCACCTAATGTATATTCGCCGTTGAGGTGAACACTGTCGCCAACTGTAACCTTGCTGTAAAAATCAGCTAGTTTTTGTGTGCGTTTAGTAAACTTTGTTAAATCGTCTTTAGTCCACCAGTTGTTGAGGTTACCTTCAGCGTCAAAACGTGAACCACTATCGTCAAAGGCATGAGAAATTTCATGACCAATTACTGCGCCAATTCCTCCAAAGTTAACGGCTGCATCAGCTTTGTAATCAAAGAAAGGCGGTTGCAAAATAGCCGCAGGAAAAACAATCTCATTCATTGAAGGATTGTAATAGGCGTTGACCGTTTGTGGATTCATATGCCACTCAGTAGGGTCAACAGGCTCACCAATTTTAGAAAGGTTTTCTTTTAAATGCCATTTAGCAGCAGCAGCCATATTTTGGTAATAAGAGTTATCTGCTGTGATGGCCATTTTAGAATAGTCTTTCCATTTGTTAGGATAACCTATTTTAATGGTGAGTGCTTTGAGTTTAGCAATAGCTTTTACCTTAGTAGAATCGCCCATCCAATCAAGATTATTGATGCGATCTTCATAAGTAGCTATGATGTTTTGCACCATAGTTTCAGCCATTTCTTTTGCTTTTGGCGGAAATTTTTTATCGACATAAATTTTACCGACGGCTTCACCAATAACACCGTTAACTGTAGATAAGGCGCGCTCATCAGCTGGGCGTTGTTGAGGGGTGCCATTTAAAGTATGACTGTAAAAATCCCAATTTGCTTTTTCAAGTTCAGGAGTGAGCTGGCTAGCGGCGCTGTTTAAGGTGGCCCAACTTACTAAGGCTTTGATATCGTTGATATCCGTATTGGTTAAAATATCTTGAAGTGCTTTAGTGTATTTTAACTGAGTAACAATCATGGTGTCCACAGTTTTTTTAACAGGAAAAGCAGCAATCAACGCATTCCAATCAACTGCAGGAAGCATTTCTGAAATTTGCGCAATAGAACGCGGATTGGCTAAATTACGAGCATCACGACGTTCTTCTTTTTTTAAACGCGGGGTGGCTAATTTAGTTTCTAATGCTAAAATGCGTTTTGCTTTGTCTTGAGCCTCAGCTTTATCTTCACCAATTAAAGTAAACATACGCGTGATGTGATCTACATATTGTTGACGAACTTCTTTTGATTTCGCATCGTCTTTGATGTAGTAGGCGCGATCAGGTAAGCCTAAACTTCCAGGCGAAAGATACGCCCCATTCATAGAACTTTGCTTGAGCTTTGCAGTGGCATAAATACCAAAAAAAGGATTACCTATCTCAACCGGATTGCTTTCTAAAACAGCTTGTAAACTTTTGAGATCAGTGATTTTAGCAATTTTCTTTAATGCAGGTTGCACTGGGTTGATGCCGGCTTTAGTACGTGCAGCTGTATCTAATTCAGATTTGTAAAGGTAAACTGCTTTGGCTTGATCTGAACCTGATTTGGCTGTATTGTTTTTAATAGCATCATTGAGAAGTGCTAAAACTGTTGAATCTGTATTTTTGCGAAGCTTATTAAAACTTCCCCATGATTTGCGATCACTAGGAATAGTTGCTTCTTTCATCCAAGCCCCGTTGACGTAGTTGTAAAAATCGTCTTTAGGGCTCACGGTAGTATCCATGTATTTTAATTGGATACCGTGATGGGTCTCTGTTTGAGCTGTTTCTTTATCAGTCTTTTTTTCAGGATTTTGTTTACATGAAAAAAGAACCGCTGTAACAACTGCTAAAGTGAGTACGGATTTGTACTGTGTGTTCATAAATTCAATTTTTAGAGGATAAAGATAAATTAAGTTTTTATACTTATGGAAGCTTTAGGTGATTTTATGATAAAAGAAGTGAATATTGTTTATTGATTTACTAATAATTAGATATCATTTCTGCAGACTATCTGATTTAGCGTTTATGATACTGTCCTGCACTTGATCTATACGCATTTCAAAATCAGGAACATTACTTAAATATATTTCGTTTAATTGAATTTTTAGGTTCTGATAAGCGGTGTAAATAGATTTTCCGTAAGCCCTGATTTCAGCAGTGTCTTTCCCTTGATGGGCAATATATTGTTGTAGCGTTTTAGCTTGAGTAATCAATACATTTATCCTACTTTCTACAGGTTTAGTGATGAATTTTTGAGGAATACTGTCGTTGAGCTGCGAAAAAATATCGGTTAAGTGATTAGTGTGACTGACTAAATCTTGAATAGAAAAACTTTTAAATTTATCCATCTCAGATTTGACTACCAAAAAATCAAGCCAGTCGGCTGTAGCATTTTGAGTTTGTGAGTTGAGCTCTACCTGATCTATATCTGTTACATTTAAAGGCACAGAAAAAAGTTCAGCGTTTTTTTCTGCATATGTCTCCTGAGGAAGCGCTTGTGGGTTTGATTGATTTTTGCAACTCAAAACGATTACACTACAGAGTATACAAAATGAAATTAATAAATGGGTAGTAGGTTGATTGTGAGCTTTTTTCATTCTGTAAAGTTAAAGAAATTTATTGTGAAATTACGTTGTCTTATTGATACAAAAATCGTTAATTTGACGTTCAAAATCTATACAAATAATAAATAATGGCAAAAAAAATTTTGATCATTGGTGCCTGTGGGCAGATTGGAACAGAGTTGACACTCATCTTGCGCGATAAATTTGGACAGAATAACGTTATTGCAAGCGATATCCGCGAAGGTAATGAGGGCTTAATGTCATCAGGCCCTTTTGAAATCTTAGATGCAACTAACGGTGAGGCTGTAGAAGCTGTGGTAGACAAGTATCAAGTCAATGAAGTGTATTTAATGGCGGCGATGGTGAGCGCTGTGGCAGAAAAAATGCCGATGAAAGCATGGAACCTCAACATGGGTTCTTTGTTTAATGTATTAGATTTAGCTAAAGATAAAAAAATAGATAAAGTGTTCTGGCCGTCAAGTATTGCTGTGTTTGGACCTACAACTCCTGCTGATAATACCCCGCAGTCTACTATTATGGAGCCAACAACTGTTTATGGCATTAGTAAACAAACCGGCGAGCGCTGGTGTGCTTATTATCACAAACGTTATGGGGTTGATGTACGCAGTATTCGTTACCCAGGACTTATCAGCTATACCACTCCTCCTGGAGGCGGAACTACTGATTATGCCATTGATATTTTCCACGGTGCGCTTAAAGAACAAAAATATACTAGCTTCTTACAAGAAAACGAAGCTTTACCTATGATGTATATGGCCGATGCTTTACGCGCTACAGTTTCATTGATGGATGCGCCTGCTGAAAACTTGACCATTCACTCTTCTTATAACTTAGCCGGAATTAGCTTTACACCTAAAACACTAGCTGAAGCTATCAAAAAACGTATTCCTGAGTTTGAATTAGTTTGTGAGCCGGATTTCCGTCAGCAAATTGCTGAAACTTGGCCATCAAGTATTGACGATACACCAGCTCAAACTGATTGGAATTGGACCCCTGAATACGATTTAGATAAACTGGTTGACACCATGCTTGAAGGTGTTAAAAGCCTCGGTTAATCAAATTAATTACCTGATTTGCGTATAAATTGGGCGGATTAAAGCTTATAAAGACAAATCCCCATTCAACACTGTTGAATGGGGATTGTTAGTTTGTATCGGTATTAGGCGTTGTATTTATTAAAGTACACCGTTTTTCGATTGACAAATTCTTTAATCCCATCTTCTGATAATTCACGACCATAACCCGAAATTTTTGTTCCTCCAAACGGTAATCTCGGATCACTTTTAACCAATTCATTGACAAAAACAGCACCGTCATCAAATTGTGAGACCATGGCTTTGGCGCGTTCAAAATCTTCAGTAAAAATGGAAACCCCAAGCCCAAATTCTGAAGCGTTGACTAGGTCAATAGCTTCCATATCGGTTTTAAACGAAGTTACTGCCATCACAGGCCCAAAAGTTTCTTCTTTAAATACCGGCATTTTGGGCGTTACATTGAGGAGGATAGTCGGTTCAAAATAGGCTTTATTACGCTTACCACCTAACATGAGTTTAGCGCCTTTTTTGATTGATTTGTTGACTTGATTTTCGAGTTCTTCGGCTAAATCTTCGCGTGCCATGACACTGATATAAGTATCTTCATGCATAGGATCTCCACTTTTGAGCTCGCGTGCTTGCGTTAAGAAATGCTCCATAAATTTATTGTAGATACTTTCGTGCAACAATAAGCGCTTGCCGGCGATGCAACTTTGTCCTGCATTTTGAAAACGTGCTTGAATACAAGTGTTTACAGCTTGCTCAATATTGGCATCATCAAAAACCACTAAGGCATTGTTGCCGCCGAGCTCTAAAACTGTTTTTTTGATTTCGCTACCCGCTGTTGAAGCGACAGCACTTCCAGCAGGCTTACTGCCCGTTAAAGTCACAGCTTTGACTGCTTCGTGCTTGATGACTTTGTCTACCTTTTTGCTCGAAATGATGAGGTTTTGAAAACAACCTTCAGGAAATCCTGCTTCACTAAATGCTTCTTCGATGTGTTGCGCACAACCCATCACGTTGCTGGCGTGTTTTAAAACCCCTACATTGCCGGCCATCATGGCTGGAGCAGCAAAACGAAAGACTTGCCAAAAGGGATAATTCCACGGCATAACTGCTAAGATAACGCCTATAGGTTCAAATGAAACATAGGACTTGTAAGCATCAGTTTCTATTTCTTTTTTAGTTAATTGATGTTCGGCTTCGGCGGCGTAATAATCGCAGACCCAAGCACATTTTTCAACTTCAGCTAGGGCTTGTGAAATAGGTTTTCCCATTTCAGCCGTAATTGTTTCGGCATATTTCTGTTTGTTTTGACGCAATACACCGGCTAAATTACTAACCAATTCTCCGCGTCTGGCAATACTAGTGTGTCGCCATTCTTTAAAAGTCTTGTCAGCAAGTTTTAGTTTTTTAAAAATCTTTGCTTTTGAAAGTTCTTTGTACTGGACTATTTCTTCGCCTGTATATGGATTTATAGATCGTATCATAAGCTGTTTGTTTATTGTATAAATTTAAATAAATAATGCTAATTAAAAAAAGATTAAATAGTGCTTAGTATAAAATGGTAAGACTGTTTAATGGTCTGGGATGTTTCAGAAGGCCTTGAAGTAAGGGGTATATTGCAGCACGCGAAAATCTATAGTGGTAAAGTCAGGATTTTTCTGTTTGAGTGATTTGTACAAGCTCATGCTGCCCACAGCGCGGTTGGCCGATCCTGATGGCGCTGTTAGGGAAACCGTAGTGATTGTGCGATCTCCTAAAGAAAACACGTGTAGGCGAGGGGTCTCTTGATTGATGCGTTTTAGCTTTATCTCAGGATAATCTTTTAGGTGTTTTCTAAAAAAATACTCAGGTCCGTTTTTGCTGTTACCTCCTGTAAAAAGAATGGTTTTGATTGTAGGGTGATTTTTTAAAACAGCTATTAAGTCGCGTAATTCATACTGTTTAATACCGATGTCTGAAGCGTCAATTTTTTCACGATAGGCACAAGCTACCATGTCACAGATACCGATGTGTTGTGCCTTTAGTAAATCTTGACGTTCTTTAATGGCCTTATCCGTGGTTTCATAACTGAGCTGTGCCTCAAAAATTTTATCGAGGATGAGCCATAATTGCCCATCTTTACTACCGTAATTAAAATCGACGTCACCGGTCTTGAGCTCATGCGACGAAAAACGCGGTGGCGGCAAGGTGCCTACAATGAGTTTAGTAGTATTTTCGGGAATATAAGGGGGGTAGGGATGCGGATGTTTAAACACGACAATCAAATTTAGATAGCCAAAATTAGAGATTATTTTTCAGATTGAAGTGTTTTTAGATAGTTCGTTATAGCGTTATGAACACGTTGTAGCTCATCTGTTTTGTAGAGGTGAAGAGGAGCTGCTTGTGCTAGAATGGAAGGGAATTTGATAAGATTGCTATCTAAAATTAGACTTCCAAAATTGCACATCGCTCTAAATTGATCAGTAGAGTGTGGGTAAAAAATAGAACTATTAGCCCAAAGGATATAGCTGATTTCGGTGTGTTGTGAAAATTGTAGAAGTTGGGCTAACACAAACTGTTTAATATCCTGAGCAGTCATAAAAGTTTTGAAATCTGCTCTTAGTTCAGCACTTTCAGCATAGCACACGCTAGAAGAAGTTGTCGGATTTGGATTGAAATACAGAGCTGTTTGTTGAGAGAAACAGATTGTAATCTCTGTATTTAAATCAGTGTTTAGGGAATTACTATCAAATAGATAGTCCCATTTAAAATCAACTGAATCAAATAAATCGGAAAGCTTAAAAGTAGTCATAGCTTATCAAAGATAGCTATAAATATGGAAAAAGCATAAAAAAACCGCCTTCTGTAGAAAGCGGTTTATAGCATGTGTTTTATAGTTTATAAAATTAGCATCGCATCGCCATAAGAGAAAAATTTATACTTTTCTTTTATCGCTTCAGCATAGGCTTCTTTCATCAGATCGTGCCCCATAAAAGCAGAAATCATCATTAATAAAGTTGATTTAGGTGTATGGAAATTTGTAATCATGCAATCAGCAATGCTAAAATCATAAGGAGGAAAAATAAACTTATGTGTCCATCCTTTATACGGGTTGAGAAGACCATTAGATGAAACAGAGCTTTCCATAGTACGCATAACTGTAGTGCCTACGGCGCAAATTTTGTGATTGCCGGCCTTTGTTTTATTGACAAGATCAGCGGTAGATTGCAATATTTCACACTCTTCACTGTGCATTTTATGTTTAGATAAATCTTCAACCTCAACAGGATCAAAAGTACCTAGCCCAATGTGCAAGGTTACATCAGATAAGTTAACGCCTTTAATTTCCAAGCGTTTTAAAAGGTGTTTTGAAAAGTGTAAACCCGCGGTAGGTGCCGCAACAGCGCCTTCGTTTTTAGCAAAAACGGTTTGATAGCGTTCGGCATCTTCAGGTTCTACATCGCGTTTGATATATTTAGGAAGTGGCGTTTCGCCTAATTCATATAATTTTTGGCGGAACTGTTCATAAGGACCGTCGAATAAAAAACGCAAGGTACGTCCACGAGAAGTGGTGTTGTCAATAACTTCAGCTACTAAATCTTCATTATCACCAAAATACAATTTGTTGCCGATACGAATTTTTCGTGCAGGATCAACTAAAACATCCCAAAGACGAGTTTCAGGGTTTAATTCACGTAATAAGAAAACTTCAATACGCGCTCCTGTTTTTTCTTTGTTGCCATAAAGTCTTGCTGGAAAAACTTTAGTATCATTCATAACCAGTAGGTCTTCTGGTTCAAAATAATCAATCAAATCTTTGAACAGCTTGTGTTCAATTTTTCCGGTTTTTCGATCGACAACCATCAAACGCGCTTCATCGCGGTTTTCAGATGGATATTCTGATAAAAGTTCTTTAGGCAGTTGAAAGTCAAACTGCGAGAGTTTCATTCCCATACATGAAAAAATTTAGAATTGCAAATATACAACCTCAAGATAGGGGTTGTCAAGTAAATACGTGAATATTTTTAAGTTAAAATGCACGAAGATTTAATGTGATTACAAATAATTATGTACTAAAATAACTAAAAAAATGAAAATGCATAGAAATAACTTGTAGGGATTTTAATATTTGAGATGAAGTTTTAGTGCAGGTTGTATTGATTAACAGTGGTGTAACTAGGTCAACAAGCATTGATTTTTATATTTAGAATCATGAAGCGACAGTTTTATATCTCCTCTTTGTGAAGCAGTTAGTATTTATTAAAATGGCACCACTCAAAACTATTTATTGACTTGAACAAAGGTGAATTCCCATTTTACTTTGTGTTGCCAATCTTTACCGGCAAAACTGCCAACAGGGGCTTTGATCAATACGGTATTCCAGCCTTTGCTGAGGTGAATAGCTGTGGGTTGACGATATTCGTAGCTTTCGTCAACAAGAGGATTTTCGGTTGAGTTATCACGCCCGGGATAAGTCCATTGTGGCGGGAGTATTTCTTGTCCATTTACCCATACTTTACTTTGACGATTGTCCCAAGTGCCTAATTGAGGCGTAGCTACAACATAAGAGCGCGAAGGGTTGAAAAAGCCGATCCAAAAATGTCCAATTTGGTCAGATGGACTGTATATTTTGCGCATCGCATACCAGGTGGTGTTGGGTTGTGGATTGTCAAGATTTCCTTTGATGGCCGGATTAAAGAAATGACGCAGCCAAATGGTACCGCCGGTAACAGTTAGTGTAGGGTCGGTAGTGGCTAATTTTTGTGGTGCTTTTTCAGGCCAGAATTCGGCTTTTAAATTGCCTTCATTTTCAAAGGGGCCGTATAATTTCCAAGTGATGTCAGCTTGAGCGGCGTAAGGGAAACTCTTGTCTTTAAAGAATAATTTTTTCTGATCGAGTAAACGATTTTCAAAATTTTTAAAAACGCGATAACGTTCACTTGATTTTTTACCTATTACAGTAGATGTTTCCTTGTGCCCACCACCTATCCAGGCGCGTTCAGCAAAGGTGAGAATAGCTGGATAAGCAAAATTCATTTCTAAAATATCTTTTTCATTAGCTGCTCTATTGTCATTCCACAAGCAGAGCTCACCACCTAAAATTTGTGAAGTGCCATGATTGACATCTCCTAATTGGCGATTAAAAATGGAGACTACGCCACTCAACGGATCTTTGTGGTTGATGTATAATGTGCGCGAATCAATATATTGTGATTGGCTTGTAGTATCTATCTTTTTGCTGCCCCATAACTGATGAATAGTACGCGCGTCATAATTTCCTCCAGGATACCAACCTATGGTTTTAACGTCTAAATCTTCTAAGAAATTAACCATAGTAGAGATGAATTTCTTATTGTGAATAGCCACTTCATCAGCGCCAATGTGGAGGTAGGGAAACTGGTAAGTCGAATCAATTTCACGAAGAATTGTTTTGAGGTAAGCCATGCCTTCGTCTGATTGCATATCGACACCCATAGCACGTTTAAAGGCAGCGCTGTGTCCCGGCATGTCAATTTCAGGAACTAAAGTGATATGACGGGCTTTGCAGTAAGCTTGTAAATCTTTTATCTGAGCGATAGTGTAATACTGTCCTTTATCACGCGTCATGTGTTCAGGAGCTGTGAGTTGTGGGTAATGCTCTATTTGTAGGCGCCAAGCAATGTCTTCAGTTAAATGAAAATGGAATACGTTGAGTTTGTAGTGTGCCATTTCGTCAATTTGCGCTTTTATTTGCGCCATAGATTGATAGTTTCGACCTACATCAATCATGTAACCACGCCATTTAAATGCAGGCCAATCTTTAATTTGAACGCCATCTACAATTACGCCATCGCGCATTAATTGACGTAAACTTTGAATGCCGTTAAAAATGCCGTGATTCGTGTTGGCTATAATTTCAATTTTATCCTTAGAAACATTTAATAGGTAGGCCTCATCTTTAAATAAAGGCGCTTTTACGCGGTTTATTTTTAAGGTTATATAGGCCTTTTGTTGTGGCTTTTTGGTTGTAATAGAAGAGGATATCCCCAGTTGATTTAAATAGCTTTTTAAAAATTGAGCTTCAGGTTTTAAAGTAGCATCTGCAAGGTATATAGGTGGATTTTTGTAAAGTGAAAATTGTTCATTTTTCCATTCTAATTCGTGCGGTAGCGGAACAATAGACGGTTTAGTGTTGAGGTCGTAAACGTAAGGAAAAAGAACGTGTTTCCATTGCATATAACCAGCGCCTAACAAGTGTAAACCATCGTTGGTGTAGTTTAAGTTTAAGTGTCCTTTAGAATTGGATAGGGCACTGTGTACGTCAATAAAAATGTACCCCAAATTGTCACTTGCAGTTTTGAGCTTTTGGTTAAGTTGTACAATGCGTTTCCCATTTTTGGTGTGTGAACCGAATTTGCCCGGTTTTTTGTTTACCGGAAAAATACTTTGTATATAAATTTTTGTCAAAGGGGAATGTGCCTGAGTGAGCTTGACGATTTTAAAAATATTTTGAAGAATCTTATCAGTAGAAACACCACGTGCTAAGTCATTGGTGCCGATGAGTAAGAATAGTTTTGACGGCTTGCGCTTAACGACATTTTGGAGTCTATTGAGCACGCCCTTCGTTACATCGCCACTGATGCCGCGGTTGATAATATTGGGATCTTGAAAGAGTTCAGCCCATGAACCACCATCGGTGATACTGTTACCTAAAAATACAATTTGTCCTGTTTGATGAGGTAAGACTGCGTATTGAGAAGCCTTTTGATGATAATAAGTGGAGAAATCACTGTCGGGATAACTCGGAAATTCTTGTGCAGAAAGCATTGAAAGAAGAAAAAAACTTATTAAGAAGGAAAAAAATCTTAACTTATATAGGCCTTTAAGGCAATTGCGATGAGTAACGCGCATTAGAATAGAGTTTATGAAACTAATAAAACCCTAAAAATAAAATATTTTTTAACAGAGAGATAGATTTTTGTGTTAAAAAAAATAAGTGAATTTGAAAGAAGTAGAATTACAAAGCCGTCTGTTTAGACGGCTTTGTATAAGGTTAATCTTCTTGATTTTTATAATGGCGGTAATATTTATAAAAGGCCATAATAAACCCATATAGTACGCCTCCAACAATATTGCTGATTAAAAAGTTGAAGAGGTGATTGGGTTGGAAATAAAAATTAAAGTAAGCTCCTAAATGAAATCCATGTTCAAAAAAAGCTCTGACAAGATTAAAAATGAGCATAAAGGCAACGGCTAAGATGAGAACAGAGCGCCAAAATCCTTTAGATGAAATAACTTTTTTAAACATGCTTATTGTAGTTTCTTGTTTTGATGGTGACGGTTGTGGTCGCGTTTTGTTTTGTAGTCTAGCTTTTTATCAAAGGCGTCTTGTAAGTCAATTCCGGTTTGATTGGCTAGGCATAAAACAACAAAAACAACGTCGGCAAGCTCTTCACCTAAATCTTTATTTTTATCAGATTCTTTTTCGCTTTGCTCGCCATAGCGACGGGCAATAATACGGGCTACTTCACCTACTTCTTCAGTGAGTTGCGCCATGTTAGTAAGTTCGTTAAAATAACGAACGCCGTGTTCTTTAATCCAGTTGTCAACGGCTAATTGAGCATTTTTTATATCCATAATTAGGCTTTGTTTTTTGAATCTATAATAATGGTAACTGGGCCATCGTTGCAAAGTGATACGTTCATATCGGCACCAAACTGTCCTGTAGCTACGTTTTTTTGCAAATGCTGTTCAAAAATTTTTATAAACGTGAGGTAAAGTGGCTTGGCTATATCCGGCTTAGCAGCTTTAATAAAGCTAGGGCGATTTCCCCTTTTAGTACTGGCGTGCAAGGTAAACTGACTGATAATTAAAGCCTCGCCATCAATATCTATTAACGAGCGATTCATCGCTTGTTGTTCATCTTCAAAAATACGCATGTTAACCAATTTACGACACAGCCAATCGATGTCTTCTTGGGTATCTTCGGCTTCAATGCCTAAGAGAATCAGTAGGCCTTGGTCAATTTGACCATTAATTTTTTGATTGATTTTTACGCTGGCGTGGCTGACGCGTTGCACAACTGCTCGCATATAATTTTTGTTTAGTAGATTAGTCTTTGTGGTAAATGTCCGGACGGTAGTTGTCGTCATCGCTTTTTAAAATTTGTAAATAACTTTCGTAGCGCGACCAAAAGAGATCTCCTCCGTCTAAAGCTGCTTTAACGGCACATCCGGGTTCGTTAGTGTGTAGGCAATTGTTGAATTTGCAGTGTTCTTTGAGGGCTAAAAATTCAGGGAAGTAATTACCTACTTCTGTTTTTTCCATGTCAACCAATCCAAAACCTTTGATTCCAGGAGTGTCGATAAGGTGAGTTGTATCGTCAATATCATACATTTCGGCAAAGGTAGTGGTGTGGCGCCCTGTATTGTGCTGTTCAGAAATATGTGAAGTTTTTAAATCTAAATGTGGTGCAATGGCATTAATAATTGTTGATTTTCCTACGCCGCTTTGTCCTGAAAATAAACAGGTCTGTCCCTGCATAAGTGATTTTACCGTGTCGATGTGTTTGTTGTTGACTACCGAGGTGCCGATACAAGTGTAGCCAATTTGGCGATACATATCGGCTAAATATTTGATTTCGTCTAGCTCTTCATTTGTATAGATATCGGTTTTGTGAAATAACAGAATCGCTTCGATATGATAGGCTTCGGCAGTGGCTAAAAAACGGTCGATAAAGACGGTGGTAGTTGGTGGATTTTTTAAAGTAATCATCAAAAAAGCCTTGTCAATATTAGCCGCAATAATATGTGTTTGTTTTGAGAGGTTGACTGATTTACGGATGATGTAGTTTTTTCGATCAATAATCTTTGCTATCACGCCTATAGTTTCGTCTCCTTTTGTTTCTACATGAAACTCAACATGATCGCCTACAGCAAGTGGATTGGTGCTTTTAATACCCTTAATGCGAAATTTTCCTTTAATACGACATGGGTAAATGTGTTGATCTTCACCCTTGACGTAGTACCAACTACCTGTAGATTTATAAACGATTCCTTTCATATAAGTTAAGTGTCAATATAGTGTAAATGGACAGATAATCGGGTTTTAATAGTTTTAATCCAATTACTAGAAGTGCTGTTGTCTTTAGTTTTAATTCGTATTAAACGCTAAAAGCAAGCCACTTCAGCTAGGAGGACAAAGTTACTATTTTGATTGAAAGCAAACGAATATTTATGAGTTTGGAACTCAGTTTTAAGAAAAATAAGACATAAATTATAGAATTTGCCTAAAATGGTAGTTATGATAAGTTTATTTATTAAATTTGTTCTATAAACTTTAAAATCTATACATTATGAAAAAGCTTTTGTTTGTGGGCCTAGTAGCTTTTATGGGTCTATTTTCATTGAACACTCAAGCGCAAAGTCTTGACCTAGGAGTTAAGGTGGGTGCTAACTTTGCCAATATTAGTGATGCTAGTAATCTGGATAGTAAAACAGGTTTGTTAGCCGGTGCTTTTGTTGCCGTTAACTTTGATCACTGGGGGCTGCAACCTGAATTATTGTACTCTCAACAGGGGGCAAAAACTGATTTAGGAGATTTTGATTTAGACTACATTACTGTGCCGGTTATGTTTAAGTATTATTTGATAGGAAATGTACTCAATCTTCAAGTAGGTCCGCAGTTTGGGTTTGTAGTTAACGATAACGCTCCTTCTGTTGGCGACCAATTAAAAACCAAAGATTTTGATATGTCAGGTGCTGTCGGTGCAGGGCTGGAGTTGCCATTAGGCTTTCAGTTAACAGCGCGTTATCACTTTGGACTTACGGATGTGGCTAATAACTTGGGTAAAAATAACGTGTTCTCAGTAGCCTTAGGCTATTCGTTTCTCTAATACTATGAAAACATAATGCTATAAGGATTAAATTTTTAGTCTAAATTGTATTATTTTGTATCGGTATAATACATTGGTTAACAGATTAATAATGCAATAAGACTGCTGTCAAAATTAGGCTATATAATTTATCCATACGGTATCACCGTCCTTTTGGGACGGTTTTTTTATGCTTGTTAATTTTTTATTTTATTAATTACGTGTATATTTAGCCGAATAAAAATTAATATACGCCCTATTTTGATGCTTATTGTGTAGTGAAGAGCGTAAATGATTGCGATTATGAAATATATTTATCTAGCTTTTGGCTTGTTGTTGAGTGTGCAGTGGTGCTTTGGCCAGCGCGCAGTATCTGAAACACCTAATGTTATTGTGATTTATGCTGATGATTTGGGGTATGGTGATTTGAGTGCTTATG
>CAYVJG010000002.1:0-10948 GCA_964451785.1 uncultured Flavobacteriaceae bacterium | reverse complement strand
AATGTTATTGTGATTTATGCTGATGATTTGGGGTATGGTGATTTGAGTGCTTATGGTGCTACGCAAATCCAAACGCCAAATATTGATAAATTGGCAGATGAAGGAGTGAAATTTACCAATGCCCATACTACGGCTTCAACTTGTACGCCTTCGCGTTATTCTATCATGACCGGCAATTATGCATTTCGAAATAAAGGCGCCCATATTTTACCGGGAAATGCAGCTTTGTTGGTGCCGCAGGATAAGCAAACCTTAGCCGGTGTATTTCAAGAAGCAGGTTATACCACAGCAGTAGTGGGGAAGTGGCATATAGGTCTTGGTCCTAAAGGTGGGCCGAATTGGAATGGTGAAATTAAACCGGGACCACTTGAGGTAGGCTTTGACTACAGTTTTATTTTTCCAGCAACAGCTGATCGCGTACCTACGGTATTTGTAGAAAATTATCAGGTGGTAGGTTTAGATAAAAACGATCCTATTCAGGTGAGTTATCGTCATAAAGTGGCGGATGATCCTACGGGAAAAGAACATCCTGAGTTGCTCAAAATGAAATCATCACACGGACATAATTCGACCATTGTTAATGGCATAGGGCGTATAGGTTGGATGTCTGGCGGAAAAACAGCGCGTTGGACGGATGAAGAATTGTCAGATACCTTTTTAGCCAAAGCTAAAAATTTTATTGAGCGCAATCAAAAAGAGCCTTTCTTTTTGTATTACGCCGTTCATCAAATTCACGTGCCTCGTATGCCGGCAACACGCTTTAAAGGAAAGAGTAAAATGGGCTATCGCGGCGATGTGATTTTAGAAATGGATTACGCTGTGGGCGAATTATTACACACCTTGGATCGCTTAGGAATTGCTGATAATACACTGATTATTTTTTCGAGTGATAACGGGCCTGTTTTAGACGACGGTTATCAAGACCAAGCGGTTGAGTTGGCACATGGTCATCAACCAGCTGGCCCTTTTAGAGGAGGAAAGTACAGCCTTTTTGAAGGCGGAACGCGCGTGCCTTTTATGGTGTATTGGCCGGGAAAAGTGATGCCAAGAGTTTCAAATGCCTTGGTGAGTCAAGTGGATTTACTAGCGAGTTTTGCCGATTATTTGAACGTTAATTTGGATAAAGAAGATGCTTTAGATAGTCAGAATTTATGGAAGACTTTCGTCGGGAAAAAAGATCGCGGTCGTCAAACTTATATCGAACAAAACAACGGAGCCGCTTTAGCTTATATTGAAGAAGGCTGGAAGTACATCCCTCCACATCGCGGACCAGCACTCAATAGAGCCGTAAACATCGAAACCGGATTGAGTATGGAACCACAGTTGTATCATCTAGAAGAAGATAAAGCTGAACAGTACAATTTGGCAGCGCAATATCCTAAACGGGTAAAACGTATGGCAAAACAACTTAAAAAAGCTGTGGAAGCTGGAAGAACGAGAAAATAGTCCTATTTTTCTAAAGCAGAATTAATACTATTGATCAGCTGTAAATAATCTTTTCTATTCGCGACAAAATCTAATTCGGTGACATCGATAATTTTGGTGTTGAATTGATTTTGTTGTTTGATAAATTCTAAATAGCCCTGGTTGATGTTTTTTAAATAATCAACAGGGATATTTTGTTCATAGCTACGACCGCGTTTTTGGATATTCTGCAAGAGGCGGTCGGTGTTTTGATAAAGGTAAATGTATAAATTAGGTTTAGCCATGTCTTTATACATAATAGAAAACAACTTTTTGTAAAGGTTGTACTCTTCATTAGAAAGCGTAACCCCGGCAAAAATCATGGATTTATAAATGTCGTAGTCGGCGACAACAAAATCATTAAACAAATCGAATTGCGCAATATCGTCTAGTAATTGCTGGTAACGATCGGCTAAAAATGACATTTCTAATTGAAAGGCATAACGCGCTTGATCTTCGTAGAATTTTGGTAAAAAAGGATTGTCTTTAAAACGTTCAGTGATGAGTTTAGCGTTGTAATCTTGCGCAATCATGGTGGCTAAACTTGTTTTTCCGGCGCCAATATTTCCTTCAATAGCTAAATAAGATAAGCTGGAAAATGGTAATTCGGGGCGTTTTAAAACTTCAGTAGCAACACTAATTTCTGAATGGTCATCGGTTTCATTTGCCAGTTGAGCTACACTTTTGTGAAGTGTAGGATGTATCATTTTGGCAGCAATATCGCGAAGGGGCTCTAGCACAAATCGACGGTCTTGAATGCGAGGATGTGGCAAAGTTAATGTTGCGCTATTCTGCTGTTCTTCTCCGTAAAAAAGAATATCTAAATCTACCGTGCGGTTGTGATAGCGCTGATCATCATCATAACGTTTGCGCCCTAAGAGTAATTCGATTTGCTGTAATTTTTGCAAGACTTCTTCAGCTGAAAAGCGTGTGCTCACTGCAATGCAAGCATTTAAAAAATCATTGCCTTCAAACCCCCAAGCTGGTGTTTTGTATAACTGAGAAACGGCTGTAATTTGACCGATTTCCTCAAAAATAGCATCGACGGCGCGTTGCAGAAAATCAAGTCGATTACCTTCGTTGCTGCCTAAAGCGACATAAGTGATAACTGGAGTGCTCAATGTAAACGGTATTTTATTGCCATGTGATTTTCTACGCACAAAAATACATGGATTGGCTTAAAGTAAATAGTTATATTCCATTTTATTATTTCACCTAAATACTTTAATTTTTGTATTTTTAGCTACTCAAACTACACTATTTATTATGAAGAAAGCCCTTAAAATTATAGGAATTGTCGTCCTTTTATTGATTATTTTCTTACTTGTAGCCCCCTTTTTGTTTAAAGGAACTATAGAAAAACAAGTCAAGAAAGCTATAAATGAAAACCTTAATGCTACTGTTGAATGGCAAGACTTGAGTTTGAGTTTATTGAGCAGTTTTCCCGATGCTCGTTTAAAATTAGAAGATATTAGTGTGATCAATAAAGCTCCTTTTGCCGGAGATACTTTGGTTTATGCTAAAACTTTGTTTTTAGATATGGGAATTCCTCAGCTGTTTAAAGGGGGTAATTTAACGATTAATGAACTAGGACTTGAACAGGCTTTGGTGAATGTGAAAGTTGATAAAAACGGCGTGGCAAATTATGATATTACCAAGACTTCAGCAGAAACAACTCAAGATACAACAAGAGCAGAGAGTGATATGAATTTTGCGGTTCAGCATTATAGTATTACCGATTCTCGAATTAATTATCTCGACGAAAGTAGCAAAATGTTTCTGCGATTAAAAGCATTTAATCACCAGGGAACAGGTGATTTTTCGGCTTCGACTTCCACTTTAAAAACACAAACCGATGCGCTGGTTTCTTTTGCGATGGACAGTACCACTTATTTTGAAAACACCAAGTTAGATTTAACCGCTGACATTCAAATGGATTTAGATAAAATGCGTTTTACGTTTGCTAATAATAAAGCGTTGATCAATCAGTTACCTTTAACTTTTGCAGGTTATGTACAGGTCAATGACGCTAATCAAGAAATGGATTTGACTTTTAAAACGCCGACTTCTGATTTTAAAAACTTTCTAGGGGTGATGCCAGCTGAATATGCTAAAAACCTAGATCAGGTACAGACTACGGGTAAATTTAGTGTTGATGGACGTGTATATGGCGTAGTTGACGATACGCATATTCCTAAAATTAATATAGCTGTAAACAGTAATGATGCTTCTTTTAAATATCCGGATTTACCTAAATCTGTAGAGCATATTAGCATTGATGCTGTGTTGAAAAATGCAACAGGCTTGATGAAGGATATGAATCTTGATTTAAACAAATTGGCCTTTCAAATTGACCGTGATAAATTTGAAATGCAAGGACATTTAAAAGATTTAACCGGAAACATGTTGGTCGATTTGATGGCTAAAGGTACATTGAATTTAGCAAATATAGAAAAGGCTTACCCCGTTGATATGGAGCTTGATTTAGATGGCGTGTTACAGGCTAATCTTTCAGCAGATTTTGCTATGAGTGATATAGAGCACGAACGTTATTCTAAAATTAAAACGCAAGGAGCCGCCAGCTTGCGCAACTTTAGCTATAGCTCAACAGAAATGGCGCATCCTGTAAAAATTAGTCAGGCGAGTTTGAGTTTTGATCCGGGAAATGTGGTGCTAAAGCAGTTTGATATGACTACTGGACAAACAGATGCGCACCTCACCGGAAAACTAGAAAATTTGATGGGATTTCTATTTAAAAATCAACCCGTTAAAGGACGATTTAAATTGACCTCTAATACTTTTTCGGTTAACGATTTTATGATGGCTTCACCAGCCGATACCACACAAACTAATCAAACGGCTAATACATCACAGTCAGTAACACCAACTTCAGAAGAAGCTATAAAAATTCCTTCGTTTTTAGATGTAGCACTCGATTTTAGTGCTGATAAAGTGTTGTATGATAATTTAACATTGACCAACGCCAAAGGCATATTGTTGATTAAGGATGAAACAGCTACTTTAAAAGACATTACCGCTGATATTTTTGGCGGAACAATTGGACTAGATGGCAGTGTGGCTACAAAAACAGCTACCCCTAAGTTTAATGTGGCTTTGAGCTTAAAGAAAGTTGACATTGTACAGTCTATTCAAGAAATGGATTTGTTCCAAAAATTTGCGCCAATTTTAAAAGGATTAGTCGGTAATCTAACAACCTCTATAAGTTTAAGTGGCGATTTGACAAAAGATCTAATGCCGGTGTATAACAGCTTAACGGGTGATGGATTGGCTGCTATTTTAAATGCCAAGGTCGATAAGGCTAAAATGCCATTGTTATCTCAGTTAGATGCTAAGCTCAATTTTATGGATCTCGACAAGCTGAATCTCGACGATTTAACCGCGCATTTTAGTTTTGAAGATGGTGCTATTAAGTTTAAACCATTCGATTTTAAATTGTACAAAGGTATTACTGCGCATCTAGGAGGGAGTCACAGTTTTACAAACAACATGAATTACACGCTCGATTTAGATGTGCCAGCTAAATATTTAGGAAAAGATGTCAGTCAAGGATTAGCTAAACTCAGTAAAACAGATTTAGAAAACACTAAAGTGGATTTGCCAATTGCCTTTACCGGAACTTTGACGAGCCCTAAAATTCAAGTTGACTTTAAAGCTGCTACTAAAACCTTAACCGATAAGATTATAGCTGAACAAAAAGATAATTTGAAAGATAAGGTTTCTGAAGGTTTGAGTAATCTTTTGGGAGGAGGGCAGCAAAAAGATTCAACAACACAAGATAATGCGACCGCAACTGACACAATCCAAAGTAAAGAAGATAAAGTTAAAGACGCAGCTAAAAACGTCCTTGAGGGATTGTTTGGCAAAAAGAAACGCTCAAAAGACTCTGTAAAATAGTTTAAATCAAAAGGCGTGTAAATTCTTTTAAAAAGAATGTGTTACAATGTTTTTTATTGTAGAAGTTTTGTATATTTGCAGCCCAAAATGATTGAATTCGGTTATAGTGACCGTTTGTGTAAAAGTTTAAACATATATCTATGCTTATAATTAAAGTAAAAGAAGGTGAAAAAATTGAACGCGCTCTAAAACGCATGAAACGTAAATATCGCAACACTAAGGTTTTGCAAAACCTTCGCGATAATCGTTATTTTACAAAACCTTCTGTCGTTAATCGCAGAAAAATCCAAAAGGCTGCTTACATTCAGTCTTTGAGAGATAGAGAAGATATTTAATCAAAATTAGAGTTTAAGCTTTAATTTTACACATCTTATATATCCCACGATTCTTTTCGTTATGGAATCGTGGATTTTTTGTTTATATCTTAGTTAAATATTGAGTGATCCTTGTGAGTAATTTTTTACTCACAAGGATTGTTTTTTTTATAAGATGCTCAACTCAACTACTTGGCCACTGTTGCTGCGAATATTGCAAACTGTATTGTCTTCAAATAGTAAATACTGGCCTTTAATGCCCTTTAAAACTCCTGTGTAACTTTGCGTTTTAGTAAAATTGAGCGATTTTACCTTTTTCGGATATTGCAAGACAGGAAAGTTAATTTCAGTTTTCTCGATATTGCTTATGTAATACGGCTTAACTTCTTCAGGTATAAACTGAGCCAATTGATTGCGAGTTTCAAATAAATCAGCATCATCAATCTTATTTTTCAGCATATCACGCCAATTGGTTTTATCAGAAATATGCGCTTTTAAAGCCACCTCTACTACGCCAGCTAAATAGCGATTTGGTGTTTCTAAAATAGGGATTGCCTCGTGAGCCCCTTGATCAATCCAACGTGTCGGTACTTGTGCTTTGCGTGTAATACCTACTTTAATATGTCCTGAATTAGCTAAATACACAATATGTGGCTGTAATTGCATTGCTTTTTCAAATTCTAAATCGCGATCTTCTTGGTTGAGGTGCGCGGTGCTCAATTCAGGTTTTATAATCCACTCGCCAGCCAGCGGACTTTTATAAAAACAATCGTAGCAAAACCCCTGTCTAAAAATAGGCTTATCTTGATGACAGTTTAAGCATTCGTGTCCGATACGTGTGAGTGATATTGTTTTGTCAAGTAGCTGGTTGACATTTATGAAATCGGTATTGAGATCTAAAAAATACTGAACTTGCTGATTGAGTTCAGTTTTCATTTTTTGAAGTACACCAGTAAAAAACATAGATTTTATTTTTATTTAAAAACTTTTCTAGCTCCGAAATAAAAGTTACTTTTATATCGAAAATTTGGTATAAATATACACTTTACATGTCGTTTCCCATAGTAAATTCTATTGCATCTTGGTTTTTAAAAAAACGCTTACATCAAGTTGAACTTTTTTTAAAATACCCACATGACGTACAAAATGAATTGCTGAGTAAATTACTCGAAAAAGCCAAGGATACAGAAGTTGGAAAGCAGTATGATTTTAAATCAATTAAATCATATGAAGATTTTGCAGAACGTATTCCGGTGCAAACTTATGAAGATATTTTTACAGATATTGAACGATCGCGAAAAGGTGAAACCAATATCTTTTGGCCTTCGCGCATCAAGTGGTTTGCTAAATCTAGCGGCACCACTAATGCGCGCAGTAAGTTCATTCCGGTAAGTGAAGAATCACTCGAAGATTGTCACTATGCAGGGAGTAAAGATTTACTTTGTCTCTACTTGCACAACAATGAAAATGCCGGCTTGTTTAATGGCAAAAGCTTGCGCCTAGGAGGTAGTAAAGAAAATTATTTTGAGCACGATACTGTACACGGCGATTTGTCATCTATATTAATTGATAACATGCCTTTTTGGGCATCGTATAGCAGCACCCCTAATAACGAGATATCTCTGCTTTCAGACTGGGAAGTGAAGATGGATGCCATTGTAAAAGCCACCATTCAAGAAAATGTCACTAGCCTAGCCGGTGTGCCTTCGTGGATGTTGGTGGTATTACAAAACATACTCAACGAAACAGGACGCCATAACTTACTCGAAATTTGGCCTGATTTGGAAGTCTATTTTCACGGCGGTGTTAACTTTGACCCCTATGCTGCACAATATCAAAAATTGGTTCCTACCGATGAGTTTCAGTATTATGAAATTTATAATGCTTCTGAAGGTTTCTTTGCTGTGCAAGACCAAAACAATAGCAAGGAACTTTTGTTGATGCTCGATTATGGTATCTTTTATGAATTTATTCCCATGGATACCTATGACACCGATCAGCAAGTTGTTATTCCGCTTGAAAAAGTGGAAATCGGCAAAAATTACGCGGTAGTTATCACTACAAATGCTGGTTTATGGCGCTATCAAATAGGGGATACCGTGCGCTTTACCTCAACTGCTCCGTATCGTATAAAAGTGTCTGGCCGCACCAAGCATTTTATCAATGCCTTTGGCGAAGAATTGATTGTTGAAAACGCGGATCAAGGTCTGAAACGAGCAGCTAATTTAACCAATGCTGAAATTGTTGATTATACGGCTGCCCCAGTGTTTATGGAAGGCAAAGAAAAAGGAGCTCACGAGTGGTTAATCGAGTTTAAAAATCCACCCAAAGACATGGATTACTTTATTGATTGCCTCGACAAAGCACTACAAGATTTAAATACCGATTATCAGGCAAAACGTAAAAATAACATGACCCTGAATCGTCTAAAATTGAATGTCGCTAAACCTGAGTTGTTTTATACCTGGTCTAAGCAGAAAAATAAATTAGGCGGGCAAAATAAAATTCCACGACTAGCCAATAATCGCAATTATTTAGAAGAGCTATTAGCCTTAAATGAATCCTTATAAACTAGTAATCACCTGTTTTTTAATAGGGAAGTTTACTGTTGCTTTTGTATCTTCGCTCACATGAAACCTATTGCTAAAATAAAGGCGCCAATTGCTTACGAGATGGAACTTTTTGAAAAGAAGTTCCGTTTGGCAATGTCTACAAAAGTAGCTTTGCTCAACCGCGTAATGTATTATGTGGTGAATCGAAAAGGGAAGCAAATGCGACCCATGTTTGTGTTTTTAGTCTCTAAAATGGTTTCAGGAGGTGAAGTTAAAGACCGTACTTATCGCGGGGCATCAGTTATTGAATTGATTCATACGGCTACCTTGGTGCACGACGATGTAGTGGACGATAGCAATATGCGACGTGGTTTTTTCTCGATTAATGCCCTTTGGAAAAATAAAATAGCCGTACTTGTCGGTGATTATTTACTGTCAAAAGGCTTGTTATTGTCAATTGATAATAACGATTTTGATTTACTCAAAATCATTTCTGTTGCCGTTCGCGAAATGAGTGAAGGTGAACTTTTACAAATCGAAAAAGCACGCCGATTAGATATCACTGAAGAAGTGTATTACGAGATTATCCGTAAAAAAACAGCTACCTTGATTGCGGCCTGCTGTAGCTTAGGAGCCGCTTCAGTGAAACCAAACTCACCTGATGTTGAAAACATGCGCAAGTTTGGTGAATTAATAGGGATGGCTTTCCAAATTAAAGACGATTTGTTTGATTATGGCGAAGAAAAAATTGGCAAACCTACCGGGATTGACATCAAAGAACAGAAAATGACCCTGCCGTTGATTTATGCGCTCAATACAGCTTCTGAGAAAGATAAACGCTGGTTGATTAAATCAGTTAAAAACCACAATACCGATAAAAAACGCGTTAAAGAGGTGATTCAATTTGTAAAAGATGCTGGCGGCTTAGACTACGCTACTCAAAAAATGAAAGCTTTTAGGACCGAAGCGCTTGAATTGCTCGCTGCTTATCCGGATTCGGAATTCAAATCGGCCTTGGCACTAATGGTCAATTATGTTATTGACCGCGAAAAATAATCTTTACCAAAATTAATTTTATGTATAAATCTACTTTTGCCATGCTGCTTGTATGGTTTAGCTTAGGACTACATCCACAAGCTAACTCTGCGCAAAGCTTTGATCTCGTTCCTTTAGGAGTTTATGGCGGAGGCGATGAAAGCAATCTCAGCGCTTATTTGTTAGGTGAAGCAGGACAACAGACATACATTTGTCTTGATGCCGGCACTTTGCGCAGTGGTATTAATGTGGCTATAACAAAAGGCTCTTTTCAACAATCCAATCTTGAGGTGTTACGTAATGATATCAAAGGCTATTTCATTTCGCATGGGCATCTCGATCATTTAGCGGGCCTTATTATCAATTCGCCTTCTGATAGTCATAAACCTATTTATGGATTGCCCTCTACCATTCATATTTTAAAAAATTATTACTTCACCAACCACACTTGGAGCAACTTTGCCAACAAAGGCGATGTGCCGCGTTTGGGGACTTATACCTATCAAGCTCACCAGCCGGGCGAAGTATTTGCTATAAATCATACAGATTTAACCGGCCAACTCTTTCAACTCAGCCACGGCCAACATGCTATTAGCTCAGCTATTCTAGTAAAAAATAAAGCTGGTGAAGCCGTGTTATACCTTGGTGATACAGGTGCTGACCGTATAGAGCACAGTCATAATTTAGCAAAACTCTGGACGGCTGTAGCGCCTCTGATAAAACAAAACAAGCTGAAAGCCATTTTGATAGAGGTTTCTTTTCCTAATAGCCAACCCGATACAAAACTGTTCGGACACCTCACGCCGCATTTGCTACAAGCTGAATTACAAGTTTTAGCCGATAAAGTAGGGCGTAAAAAATTGACCAATTTAAAGTTAATCATAACTCACCTTAAACCCGAAGCCGGTAATATTGCTAAAATCAAAAAGGAATTGAGGAGTTATAATCCCTTAGAGGTGACTTATATTTTTCCAGAGCAAGGCGAGTTGATTCGCTTGTAATGTAAAAAACTTAGTGTGTATAAATTATATGACAAAGCTCCAAGTCAACAGATGATTTGGAGCTTTGTCTTTATAAGTAGTACAGTTGTGAAAACTGCTGTTATTCAGCAATAGAGGTGGTGACTTTACTGTCTAAAACATCCCAATATTCATAAGCGCGGCGGAGGTGAGGAATAACGATAGTACCACCGATAAGCGTTCCTATGCTTAAAATTTCCATGATTTCGTCTTTTGTAATGCCTTCTTTGTGGCATGATTCAAGATGATAGCGTACGCAATCGTCACAACGCAACACTAAGGAGGCGATCAAGCCCAACATTTCTTTGGTGCGTTTATCTAGGGCACCATTCACGAAAGCATTGGTGTCCAAATTGAAAATACGTTTCAGTACTTTGTTGTTTTCGCCTAAAATCTTTCCCGTCATCTTAGTGCGGTAGGCGTTAAATTCATCAACTTGGTCCATAATAACTATGATTAATTTAAAATGAATGGCAAAAGTAGGAGTATTATAATAATTTGAAGCCTCATTACCTAAATATTTTAAGACCTAGGGGGGTAGAGTAGTGTCGATTTATACCAATTTTATTTATTAAATAGTCTAAAGATTTATAGGATAAATTTTAAAGGTCAAGGCGAAAAACGCAGACATAGCCTTAGCTATGGCGTC
>CAYVJG010000001.1:0-187602 GCA_964451785.1 uncultured Flavobacteriaceae bacterium | reverse complement strand
AAAACATTTTTTGTCTGCTAATTTAGTAATTCCACAACATTCGTGGTAGAACCGACAAATTATATAGTCCAATTTCGACAGCAGTCTCATTGTGCTATTAATACGGAAGTGACATTCAAAATGGACCAATCTTCCTGTTAAAATATTTAGTCTATTTTAAAAATCATTTCCGTATAATTTGTTACCCGCGGCATTATACCTACAAAAAAATATTCTAAATCAGGCTAAAAAATAATTCTAATTGGTATAATAAGGTTTGTCCATTTACCACTATTATTTTACTAAGGGAACAAGGTTTCATCTGGATTCCTTGAACCTTATTATCTTAGTAATCCACAAACAGCACTCAACCATAAACCCTATTACCTTATGAATCTGTTTGAATAGTATTCAAGGAACAACTATATAATTTACCCATACGGTATTTGTTAAAAATCAAACATATACGAGTATCAGTTTATTTTAACAAACTGATTTTCAATACCTTATAGCGCATCTGAAACTTGAGTTACAAATAAATCTAATATCAGGGTAGGTTTAGTTAGAAATACGCTTCAGTATCAGCATTTTGCTCAATCAACTCACAAAAAAACCGCCTCAACAACTGACTGGTGTCAACTGCAGAGGCGGAAAAATAAAAAAATCTTTTCTTAGGCTTTTAAATTAACTAGCCCAAGTGTTTATGTAAAGCCAACTTGCGTTTGCGCTTGGCTTGCAATCCTTTAATCATCGGATTTGAAAATACAATGAGTAAGATAAAGAGTACTCCTATATAAAATTGCCTATTGAGCATTTTGTCTTCCTGCAAAATTAAGATAGCGAGAATAATTGAATAAACAGGTTCTAGATTTACAGTTAAGGTGGCCGAGTAAGCACCAATTTTAGAGACCACATCAATCATTAAGATGAAAGCTAAAGAGGTGCAAACAATACCCAAAAACACCAACCACCAAAAATCACTCAGAGTCATTTGAAAAAATTCAGCGTCGATACTCCCTGTAAAGCTCAAGCCGATAAACAAAATTATAGCTCCTGTCAACATTTCGTATAAGGTGATAGAGGCTGAAGGAATGCCATCTTTATTTAAGCGCGCATTAAACACGGCGAAACAAGCAGACAACAGAGCCGCCAAGAGTCCCCAAGCTAAACCTGCTAATTGGCTGCCATCGATACTGCTGGTAACTACCATTACTCCGCCGATAACCAAGAGTCCTAACACAAATTCCATCCATGAAAATTTGCGCCGCATCACCAAGGGCTCTAACCAACTAACGTGCAAAGCTGTTGTTGACAAACACAACACACCTAGCGATACGGAAGATACTTGAATAGCTTTGTAAAAAGTTAGCCAGTGTAGTACCACGATAACGCCGACACCAACAACCTTTAAGAGGGATCGACGGTCTTTAATCAAAAAGCGTTTTTTGCGAAACCACAGAAACAGCAAAAGTGTCAACCCGGCAATAGCCATTCTAAAAAATACAATGCGGTAAAATTCTAAGTGAATCAATTTACCCAATACACCGGTAAATCCCCATGCTAAAACCACAAAATGCATGAGTAAATAGTACTTAAGATTACTAACTTTAATTGCTTTCATAAGCCCACAATTAATCTAAAAACCTCAGTTTAAATTGTAATAATTTAAATGTATAACTCTATATTTCGATCCTCAGCGTACCTCTGAATCGGGCGGCAAAATTAGTTTCTTTTACAACAGTAAACACTATAATTTATTGTTAATTTTAAAAACTTAACCAACTGATAATAAACAGTTTAAAAAACAACACCAATCAGCCGTATTTACAAAACAAAAAATTAAACTCAATTTCACTTGCTAAAGTTAAGTATTTTTAGTATATAAAAAATCCTCGAGAATCAAAAAAATGTTCCTCGAGGATTTTATAAAGTACATTACTGCGCTTTTGAGAGGAGCGCCTACCTTAATCCACCATTAATCATTAAAGTAAAATCCGTTAGGACCTATACCTACCGGGATTGTAGCTATTTTATTGCCAGTTAAATCGTATAACTCAACAAAGCTATCAGAAATAAAATCGCCGCCATCAGCTACATAAATGATATCGTCTTCAACCTCGAAGCCGTAAAACGCTCCCCAAGCTGATTCTGTTTGATAAGTGAACAGAGGCATTTCAGGCGCTTCAGTGTCAAGAATAGTCATGCGGTACACTGATTTTCCTGATGTAAAGTAAATATTGCCATCCTCTACATCAATGTTAGCTGCACGACTGTCATAATTTAACGGAATCGAAGCTACTTCAGCGTTATTAGCATTCAAGTCAAATTTTTGAATGCCACTTTGACTCAAGGTGTACAAAAAGTGACCTTCAACAGCTATAGAGTTTAAGCCACTGCCTGTAGTGATATTCCCTACAACAGTATCGGTATTAGGATCGATTACAGCCACTTCATTTCCGCCGTTAAACACTGCTTTTTGAACGTACAACAAACCGTTTTCGCCTTCGTAAATAAATTCGCTTGCATTCCCTAAATCAATAGTTTTAACTACTGCTAGCGTTTCTAAATCTATAACGGTTACATGATGAGCTCCACTATTAGTGATATAAGCTTTCCCATTTTCGGCCACTCCGTAACGCGGCACATTAAATTGATCACTCTCGATACGGTCAATTTTTTCAAACGTATTCGCATCTGCTACAGATACAAAGTTAGCTCCATTAGAGACTATAAACACGCGATCAAGATCGTCAAAGAACATAGATTGTGGCGCACTACCTACGTCTTCACCATTGACTTGTTCATAAATTCTTTGTTGCACATTAAGCAAGTTGTCAGCAATAAAGGTCACGCTACCTGCATCAGGAAAGTGGCCTTCATTTAAAACAAAAAAGCCATTAGAATACGCGCCAACGATTCCCGGGTTATCATCATCTGAAATGACAACATCATCGCTACTACAAGAAGTGAATAAAAACACCCCTAAAAGCAACACTAAAAAGAATTTACTGAATTTTGTGATTTTCATTTTTTAGATATTAAGGTTTATATAGAAATTAAAATTTGTTCCTGGTAGTTCGTAACGCTTTACATTGGCATAAGCCTTATTAAATATATTGCGCACTTGCACGCCTAGCTCATAAGTATTTTTCTTGCCCAAGGTATACGACAAGCCAGCATTGACCAAAAAGTAACCCGGCAATTTATACTGAGGGGCATTGTCAGAGTGCAGAAAAACTTCACCATTATAAAGCGTTTGCACATTAAAACGCCATTGCTTATAGCCATAAGTACCGTTTAAAGTTGCTTTGTGATAAGGCACATAAATCAATTGTTTATGCGTTTTGACATTCTCCGAAATAGTATAGGCATAGGTTCCGGCTACCCCCACTTGGTGCTCGCCAAATTGTTTATGCCAGTTTAAGAGGCCTTCAAATCCATAAGTTTGCACATGATCTTCGTTTACCGGAGCAAACAAACCACTCGATGTTGGCAACCAGTGAATCATATCCTCTATATCGTTAAAGTAAGCCGTTAAGGTCAATTCAACAGACTTAAATTTAAAGCTATTACCTAGTTCTACTTGCTGTGATTCTTCGGCACGTAAATCGGGATTGCCGCTTTGTGTCCAATACAAATCATTAAAAGTCGGTCGCCTAAAGTTTTTTGAAGTTGACAGTTTTATGGTATAAAATGAAGTCGGTTGATAAGCAATACCTAAAGCGTATAAAAACGGACTTTCATAAGCATTGGTAATTTCTTTGCGTACACCGATTTGATATTTTAACTGTCCAATTAATTGGTGTTTAAACAACAGACCCAGTGATGAGATGTTGCGAATATCAGCCTGCACATCAGAGCCTTGCCCTTCAGTATAACGATGTGATAAGCTAGCGTTCAGTAAGGTTTTAGAAGTAGGTTTAAAACTCAAATCGTATTTTCCTAAAACGGTAGTTGCTTTGCCAAACGAATGTTTTTCACGATCAATATCCGGATAATACTCATAGTGTTCTCTGAGAAAAGCCGTCTTCAAATTAGAAGTGAATCGGCCAAAATGCGTTTCCCATTCTAACAAATTTCTAAAATTAAAATCGCCGTATTTTGTGCGTATTTCTGTGCCGTAATATATTGGAAAATGCCGCTTCCCGTCATAAATTTCACCGTAATAGGCCAGCTTGTTACGCGTATTCGGCTTCCACCCTATTGCTAAATTAGCCGAAGTGTTATAAAATTGGCCATTGGTATTTTGGCCATCGCGCATTTGAAATTCATAATCGTTATCTGAACTATTACGCGTTGCAGCAAAGTTAAAACTCCACTTTTCAGTGCCGTATTTGACGTGATAGCGCGCATCTAAGGTATTAAAACTGCCATAGCCTAAATACACTTGATTAGAAAGCGGCTTATCAAATTCTAAACTCGTATTAAGATGCACGGTTCCACCAATAGCGCCGCTGCCGTATACCAAACTTCCTCCACCGGCTCGTACTGCTACTTGATCATACACGCCGGCATTAACTGTGCTAAAGTCGGTCTGCCCATTAAAATTTGAATTGATGTTAATTCCATTCCACAACACGGCAGTTTGCGAGGCAGTAGTTCCTCTAAAAGAAGGCGACGACACCATGCCGAGTCCGTTTTGTTTAAAATAAATCGGGGTATTATATTCTAACAAGGTGATTAAAGAAGGGGCGTTGTAGGTCAATACCGAATCACCAAATTGTTGCAAGGTTTGTCCCACCGAAAAAGATTCTAGTTTAGCATCAGTAAGCACCACTGTTGCGAGTACTTCTGTTGAATCGTTAGCGGTAAAAGCACGTTGTGCAAAACTTGGGGTTGCAGCTAACAACAGCCCTAAAAAGAGACCTTTAATTTTCATAAACAACAAACTCTTTACCCGAGAATTTTTTTTAATTTGAATACAATTGGCAGGTCTCCTGGCTTGCGTCTTATCAGCGTCCTTCCCATTTTTTTTTAAAACAGTGGATTGAAGTTTGCGATAAGCATTCTTAATTAAGAACTGAGCTTACAGTTGCGGGAACAGCTTTCGACTATCACGAAATTCCCTTTTAATCACGACTAAATTCAGTGAACCAATCGGCGGCAAAAATAGGCTTTTTAAGCGATATAAAAAACTTAATCTTTAGTGCTTTCTTTTGCTAAATCTAAACATACATCTATTTAATTATAAGCATTTTACAAGAAATAATTGGTTTTTACACAAAATCTTTAGATTGTCTTTACCACTTTGATTAAATCAAGCTTATTATTTTTCAGAATCGACACCAATTCGATCGAGATGGTCCTAGTCTTTTTTTAGAAGTTGCCTAAACATTAGTTGCCTATAAAGACAGAGTTCCCAATATGTTTTTAACGATAGTTTAGTTAATTTTGGATTGGTATTTGCACCAAAATACCGAAGTTGCACAGTCTTTACATAAAGATAGTCACTAATTTAACTAACATCTAAACAATTATATACATTATGAAACAAGTAAAAATCTATTTCGCTTTAATCGCTTTAGTCCTTGGGTTTTCTGTCAGCGCACAAGAATACAAACTCACCCCTTCTCAAACGCCTCAACAAATAAAAGATTATGTGACACGCTTTTTTCCTGATGGCAACATTTCACGTGTAACTAAAGAGAAGAATTTATTTAAAATTGAATACGATGTTGAACTTGACAACAATGTCGATTTAGAATTTAATAAAAAATTTGAAGCGCGTAAGATTGAAGCTCAAAAGCCACTTCCGGAAGCAGTCATTCCTGTAAATGTATACAAATATGTGCAAGACACCTACCCCGACAGTCACATTTTATCATGGAAAGGCAATTCAATAACTCAAAAAGTTGAATTAGATAACGGCTTAGAACTGCAATTTGATTTCAATGGCGGCTTTATTCGCGCTTCTCAAGATTAAGAGTAGATTATAAATAACAACACAAAAGGCAAGGATCATTCCTTGCCTTTTGTGATTTAAAAAATAGCCTACACTAGTTTCTACTTGTGTATAGGGCTAATAATTTTGACATCTTGAAAAGTAATAGCCCCCTTAACAATTTGAGTAATAATTGAGTGTAAGGCCTCAATAATATGCATTTTCAGTTCACTCTTTGTATAAATCAAGCTAATCTCTCTAGCCGGTACCGGGTCAATAAAATCGTGAATATAATTTCTGTTCCGCTCTTGTAGATTTAAAGTGTGTAAATAAGGTAATAAAGTCATTCCTAATCCTTCGTTACAGAGGTTTATCAAGGTCTCAAAGCTACCACTCTGCAATTGAAATGGACGGTTGCGTTCTTGATGTTGTGCTTTACAGAGATTTAATACATTTTCCTTAAAACAATGTCCATCTTCTAGCAATAGGATGTCTTCTAAATCTAAATCATTAGGATCAATTTTGGTCTGTTGTGCCAAGCGATGATTATCAGGAATATAAGCTTCAAAAGGTTCATAAAACAATACTTTTTTATGGATACCTTCATGCTCAACAGGTGTAGCAGCAATACCGACATCTAAATGCCCCTCTTCCAAGCGTTCTATTAAGCTTTCTGTTGCCATTTCTTCTATTTCTAGATTTACTTTGGGATATTTCTTGATAAAATTAGTAAGAAACATAGGCAACAAAGTAGGCATTACTGTAGGGATAACCCCTATTTTAAACTCTCCGCCAATAAAACCTTTGCCCTGATCGACAATATCTTGAATACGCTCGCTTTCATTGACAATGTTACGCGCTTGTTCAACGATTTTTTGACCGACATCTGTTAAGGCAATAGGCTTTTTTAACCGATCAAAAATTTGAATAGACAATTCTTCTTCTAATTTTTGAATTTGCATGCTCAGTGTAGGTTGCGTTACAAATACCTTTTCGGCCGCTCTGGTAAAGTTTTTATATTCTGCAACAGCTAAAACATAGCGCAATTGAGTTATAGTCATTTCTTTTTTCAGACAAAGTTAAGCTCTATCATTGATAAAATCTATAGTTATTTGCAATTATTTTAAAATATTCAGCTCAATTCAAACGCCATTGAGCAGGTGAAAGACGCTATAGGTTTTATACAAAACACAAAAAAAGAGACCAAGTCTTTTCTACTGACCAAGCCTCTTTCTACATTTCCAATACTATTGAATTAGCCAATGCTTAGCCTTCATCATCAGCAACCGGAAAAACTTCTTCGACAATTTTTACAGCCTTTTGTTCCTGGGTTTTATGCACTAATAATTGCACTTGTCCGGGCAGCCCGCCGCCAAAACCGGAGCGCAATCCTGATTGAAAATTATTGCGCACGATAGAGTCAATATTATAACGTTCAAAAATATGTTGTAAATGTTGAACATTCACTTCTGAACCTGCGTAAACGGTAATGTATTTTGTGTCTTCAGTTGCCATAATAATTGGTTTTTTCAACTAAGTTAAACCAATTTAAGCATATTTAAATACTTTTTAATAAAAATATTTAGGGTTTAAAATACAGTTAAGCATTAAAAAAATGACTTCGCCAAACTGCAGAACTAAAATTCTTGCCTTTTCTAAACAAGTAATAGAGTGCTATTCCACCCACCCACTTAAACATAAAGAATACAATTAACCAAAATTCCATATCTGTCAGATGGGTTGAAAACACATCTTTCGGAAAGATAATTGTCAATACAATACTGATGACAAACAAAAAGCCAATCATGCATTCTAAATTTCGAAATGGCCACACCAAAAGTTTTCGCAAAGGATGCAAATCATTCCCCCACTTATGAATTAAGTAGTAATAGCCATTTCCGATAGGCACAAACAACAAGGGGTCATCGGCATTGCGCAAGCGAAATGCCTTTGCAGGTGCTAATATCTTAAATCCTCTTAAGCTGATATGGTGCTGGCGTTGCAGGTGTTTTGTTTTTCTGACTGCCTCATAAGGCAATTCATCTTTAAAGTAATGGCTATCTAAAAATCGCAAGCGATAAACGGTACAAATCCGTTTTATCTGATCGATATAATAAATGTTATCCGTATCTAACTTATCGAAATCAAAATTATTGATGAGTTGATCTGTTTCTCCAAAATCCCATAAGATTGCGCGTCTTATCAAGCGTTCCTCTTCATCATCTTCGGCCAAAACGGTCTTTATATCTTGAAGAAGTTCATCACCTGAAATAAATTTATCGCGCTGGCGACCTAATTTTTCTTTCATGTTAACCCTTCGCATACTGTATTAATTTAGAACTAAATTAAAGAATATAACTAAAAATCAAGCCGTTTCCATTGCGTTTAACATTTGCTATACTTTAATACTTAATCACAATAATTTCTTAATTAAATTTGTTTTTCTACTGGCAATGTGATACTTTTAGCTTCCTAATTTTTTATTAATCAAACTATGCTAAAGATTACTATTAAACACCTGCTTGTCCCTTTTCTCTTATTGATTGGGGTGACAAGTTTTGCGCAAAGCAGTATCACTACGGTGAGTTCAACCTATGTATCTACTCCTACAACTAGCGTTATTGAGGCCCTTAAAGCCAATACTCAATACTCTACATTTATGCACTATTTAACTGAATCCGGCTACCTCACCGCTCTGCAAAACGATCAAAATTACACCGTTTTTGCACCTACTAATCAAGTGATAGCCGCTTTACCTGAAAACGTGCGCAGCCAACTGGATCAAGATAAAACCGCCCTAAAATCATTTGTAGGTAATCATATTTACAAAGGAAACTTTAACCTTATTTCGTTAGGCCAGCAGCTGGAAGCTAAGCAAGGTAAAATGCGTATTAAAGCTATAAACAATGACCACTCTGAATTGTATTTAGCTAATGGAAAAGTTGTTCTTTTAAGCCCTAAGGGTGATAAAATAGAACTTAACAATCAGATTTCACGTCAATCTGACGGTGTTATTTATCAACTAGACAATGCGAGCCTTGCGCCGCGTCAATTGTTTTAATAGTTTATGGACAAATTATATAGTTCAATTTCGACAGCGGGCCCACTCTATTTGACATAGAGCCAAAAATTTAATCATTATGGTATAACAACTCCTCGTTTTATAAATCCAAAAAAGGTGTCTAAACTCAATTAGACACCTTTTTTTGTATAAAATAGTACAGTGTTATTTAGCGTAATTCGGCGTTGAGTTCTTTTTCAAAACGTTGGCGCAACTTGCTCATCACTTTATCGACTTGCTTATCGGTTAAGGTTTTCTTTTCATTTAAAAATGTAAAGCTCACAGCATAACTCTTTTTACCTTCTGGTAAATTCTTACCTTGATAAACATCAAATAAGCCTACTTCTTTCAAGAGTTTCTTGTCGGTTGCAAAAGCCAATTCTTCAATTTTAGCAAACTTGACATGCTCATCTAACAACAGGGCAAAATCTCTGCGTACAGCTGGAAATTTAACTATAGGTTGTACTTGCAAAGCTGGGCGATTGGCCAACAATTTCAAAATACTATCCCAATAAATATCAGCGTATAAAACTTCTTGGTCAACACCGTATTTTTTACCTATTGCAGATTTTAATACGCCAAAGTGACCTATCTCCTCGGCATTAACTGTAATTGCTAAGCTTTCTGAAAAAAGTGTGCTTTCATGAGTAGTGTAAGTCACGGCTAGTCCCAATCGAGAAAATAAGGTTTTCAAGATTCCTTTTATATAGAAAAATCCATTTTTACGTTGAGAAGCATCCCAATTTTCGAATTCTTGTCGGCCTGTCGTAAAAAGCACTAAATGTTTACGCTCCTCATAGCCATCAGGTAAAGCATAATAGGTTTTACCAAATTCAAAAAAGCGTAAATCACTATTTTTATGATTGAGGTTAAAAGCTATACTTTCTAGACCTCCAGGAATTAATGATTGGCGCAACACGGCTAAATCTTTACTCAACGGATTGAGAAGCTCTACGTTTTTCTTATCGGCGCCCAAATCTGGATGCGTGTGCTCTGCATCAGTCAATGAGTTAGCCATAATTTCATAAAATCCTTGTCCTACCAACTGATTGGCAACTAGGTTTTGCATTTTATGATCGTCATAACGACCATTAATAGCTACTGTAGCATTCAGTTTATTGCCATATCCAATACGGTTATAACCATAAACACGCAATATCTCTTCTACAACATCTACTTCGCGTTGTACATCTGTACGAAATGAAGGAATTGTGAGTCCCATTCCGCTTTCAGTAACATTGTTGACACGAATATTGAGCGACGATAAAATCGACTTTAAATCATTTTGATCAATCTCTTGACCTATTAAATTATAGATCTTGTCATAGCGTAAAAACACTTGAAATCCCTCAATTTTTTTAGGATAAAAATCATCTATATCGCTAGACACTTTTCCGCCTGCCACTTCTTGAATCAATAAGACTAAGCGTTTTAAGGCAAAATCTGTAAAATCAGGATCTATGCCGCGTTCAAATCTAAATGAAGCATCTGTATTTAAGCCGTGGCGTTTGGCTGTTTTACGAACACTTACAGGATTAAAATAAGCACTTTCTAAAAATATATTAGTTGTATTTTCTTTTACTCCAGAGTTTAAACCACCGTAAACACCTGCTATACAAAGTGGCTTTTTCTCATCACAAATCATTAAGTCTTCAGCACTTAAACTGCGTTCAACACCATCTAGAGTGGTAAATTTAGTACCTTCTTTAAGTGTTTTAACTGTAATTTTTTGACCACTGATATGATCAGCATCAAAGGCATGAAAAGGTTGCCCTAATTCGTGCATGACATAATTAGTAGCATCAACAATATTATTTATAGGTGCTAGTCCTATAGCTTTTAGTCTATTTTTTAACCAATCCGGTGAATCTTTAACCTCAACCTCAGACAAAGAAATTCCGCAATAACGCGGCGCTTTTTCTGAATTGTCAACATTAATTGAAATTTGACGCGTATGATTATCTACTCTAAATCGACTAATAGAAGGGGTATCTAAAGGCTTACTAATGCCTTGTTGAGTTAGGCCGGCGCGTAAATCACGTGCTACACCATAATGACTCATGGCATCAGATCGGTTGGGAGTTAACCCGATTTCAAACACCTTATCCGTTAAAATTTCAACAACTTCAGCTAGAGGAGTTCCAGGTTTCAGACTTTCGTCAAGCACCATAATGCCATCGTGACTTTTACCGATTCCTAATTCGTCTTCGGCGCAAATCATGCCAAAACTTTCTTCTCCTCTAATTTTACCTTTTTTGATTTTCCAAGCTCCATTTTCAGGATCGTAGAGTTCGGTACCTATAGTCGCTACCGGCACATTTTGACCAGCGGCAACATTAGGAGCTCCACAAACAATTTGCAATGGTTTTTCGGCGCCTATATCAACAGTTGTAATCTTTAATTTATCAGCATCGGGGTGCTTATCACAAGTGAGCACTTTGCCGACAACTATGCCTTTAAGCCCTCCTTTTACAGATTCAAAATTCTCAACGCCTTCAACTTCAAGTCCTAAGTCGGTAAGTAATTCAGCTGTTTTATCAGCAGGCCAATCTATTTCTATAAAATCTTTAAGCCAGGTATATGAAATTTTCATAAAGTATTGCTACATATTATATGGCCACAAATATATCATATTTTTACGTGTTTAAAAGCTTATCTTCTGCATGGATTCTTCATTTTTTTTACGCGCACAATCTCAATTTCAACTTCTAGCCCACTTAATTTTTAAATCATTCAATATATAATTCAACTTAAGTTGTATTTTTTAATATTTCACAAGGTATTAATAAATTGATTATCATTATTTTAAACTTGCAAACATCTCTGCCTAAAAAACATGATTTTTAATAAGAATAAACAAGCAAAGTATAATTATTGTTTTTAACTTTGCTTAAAAATAGTGATATGCGCACCTTAAATGTTCCTGAGTCAACACTACCAAGAGTCGTAATTATTGGCGGCGGATTTGGAGGATTAAAATTACTTCAAAAACTCGTATATACCCAAAAATTTCAAGTCGTCATCATTGATAAGCGTAATTATCATACTTTTCAGCCACTGCTCTACCAAGTTTCTAGTGCGGGATTAGATGCTGGTGCGATTGCTTATCCATTGCGTAAGACCATAAAAAAACGCACTGATAAGGCCTATTTTAGGATGGGTGATGTTACTGAAATTGACCCGTCAAATCAGAAGGTTATCCTTAATATAGGCGAGATTTCTTACGATTATCTCGTTATTGCTACGGGTTCAAAAACCAATTTCTTTGGCAACAAACAAATTGAAGCCAATGCCATGCGCATGAAAACCGTTCCTCAGGCTGTAAATATTCGCAGCTTAATCTTGGAAAATTTTGAGCAAGCTACGATCACTAAAGATCCTAAAAAGCGCAGTGCTTTACTCAACTTTGTCATAGCTGGTGGAGGACCAACAGGCGTAGAACTCAGTGGCGCCTTAGCTGAAATTAGAAAAAATGTTGTTCCTAGAGATTATATTGACATTGATCCTTCTGAAATTCATATTCATCTGATTGAAGGCCAAAAAGAAGTACTGGCAGCCATGAGCGCTAAAGCTTCTAAAAATGCCCAAAAATCACTTGAAAAATTAGGGGTCGAGTTACATCTGGGTGCTTTAGTCCAATCTTATGATGGCTATACCGTCACTACTAACGACGGGCAAACCTTCGAAACGGAATCTTTTGTGTGGACAGCTGGAGTAACCGGCGCCGCTATTAAAGGTCTTGAAGGGGCTTTAGTAGATCGCGCTAATAGATATAAAGTCAACACATATAACCAAGTAGAAGGCCATGAAAACATCTTTGCTATTGGTGACATTGCCTTAATGCAAACTGACAAATATCCAAAAGGGCATCCTATGATGGCGCAACCCGCTATTCAACAAGGCTTGTTATTATCTAAAAATCTTGTTCGTTTAAGCACTAATGAACCTTTAAAGCCCTTTTCTTATTTTGACAAAGGCTCTATGGCGACCATTGGTAGAAATAAAGCAGTTGTCGATTTAAAAAAATATCACTTTTCAGGCTTCTTTGCTTGGTTTGTTTGGATGTTTGTACACCTGTATTACCTCATCGGGTTCCGCAATCGCGTGGGCACCTTTTTAAGTTGGATGTATCGCTACATCAATTACGATCGCGCCAGCCGACTAATCATCAGACCGTTTAAAATTAATCGTGTAGCCTTAGAAGACAAAGACTAAGCTCAAATTTTACACTTACAATTCTAAGCCGATTCACTACTGAGGAATCGGCTTTCTTTTTTGAAAAAAATGTAACTATAAAAAAAACGGTTATACTCCAAGAGCATAACCGTCTTACAAAGTTGTGATCGCGACAGGATTCGAACCTGTGACCGTCTGCTTAGAAGGCAGATGCTCTATCCAGCTGAGCTACGCGACCAGTTTTTTGAACGCTGCAAATATAGTAATACCGATGAATTAAACAATTTGTGATTCCATTTTTTTTACAGTAATCCACGTGATTTTAATTCGAGGTATTTATTGATGGTATTAACCGTCAAATTTTGTGGTGTAGTTAGGATGGCTTGTAAACCGTTTTGCCTCAGTTTCAGCAATATCTGCTGTTTATCAGCTTTAAATTGCCGTGCTATAGTTTGGTCATAAATTGCACTTAGGTTATCAACAGGTTGCTCAACTAATGCCTTTAATTCTGTATTTTCAAAAAATACCACTACTAAAAGATGCTGTTTGGCGATGGCTTTTAAGTAAGGTAACTGCCGATCAACAGCTGCTATATGTTCAAAATTGGTGTATAAAAACAGTAAACTACGCTGAGTGATCTGCCGTTTTATTTGAGCGTACAAAATTCTTGAATCAGAATCTAAAAAAGAGGTATTAATGTTATAAAGGGTTTCTAGAATACGCGTTAAGTGTCTATTTTTTCTTTGTGCAGGTAAAAACGTTCCTATCTTGTGTGCATAAGTCAGCACCCCTACTTTATCCTGTTTCTTTAAGGCTATATTTGAGAAAGCGAGACTACTGTTGATAGCATAGTCTAATAATTTCACCCCTTCAAAAGGCATTTTCATCACACGTCCTGTGTTGATAATACTGTATATAGGCTGAGCCTTTTCGTCTTGATATTGGTTTACCATCAATCGGGCGTGTTTTGCTGTAGCTTTCCAATTGACCGTACGCACATCATCCCCACGCACATAGGTTTTTATTTGCTCAAACTCCATCGTGTGTCCCAAGCGTCTCACTTTTTTAAACCCTATACCTGACAAGCGATTAGATAGGGCTAGAAAATCATATTTCCGCATTTGTATAAATGAAGGATACACCTTAACCAGCTGCTGATCTTGAAATTGATAACGCCGTTGTACTAAGCCTAATTTTGTGGAGAGGTAACAATTTAATCGGCCAAAGACATATTCACCGCGTTCAACGGGACGCAAGGCATAGTCTAATTGACTTTTATCTTTGGGGTTAATTTGTGTATTCAATAAAAAATCGCGCTTCTGAAATTGCATCGGCAATTCATCAATAATTTGCACATGCATTTTCCAGGAGTAATTATTGTGCAACTTTAAAATGACTGTATTAAAATCGCTATTTGAAAATTTATCGGGCAATACGCGTTTGGCTCGAAATAATTGACCACTAAAAATAGCCGCTACATCTCCTAACACACACAGTATCCCCAAACTGACAATGCCCCAAGTTATAGCATACAACGGATGCCACCAATAGGAAATTAAAAACAACACTGCTATTACGGCTATGCCGTAAAAGAAGCGTTTAGTGAGATATAGAGCTTTTAAAAATGGTATCACCTCAACGTGGAATTTCAACAGATTTAGTAATCATTTCAATAACATCTTCAGGTTTTACTCCTTCCATTTCGCGCTCAGGTGTCAAAATAATGCGGTGTTGCAAAGTGGGGACCAAGGTTTTCTTGACATCTTCAGGCAACACAAAATCGCGGCCATCTATAGCCGCAAACGCTTTTGCAGCCTGCATAATACTCAATGAAGCACGCGGGGAAGCTCCTAAAAACAAGTGTGGATGATTGCGTGTTTTAGTGACAATTTCAGCAATATAACGAATTATTTTTTCTTCGATAACTAGTTCTGCTATCTGTTGCTTAAACACCTTTATGCGATCGGCAGTTAAAACAGACTTGATCAGTGTTAGTGGCGAAGTCGTTTTGCGTTGATGGTGTGTGGTTAATATTTTAACCTCGTCCTCTAAGTTGGGATAAGTGATATTAATTTTAAATAAAAATCGATCGAGTTGAGCTTCAGGTAAAGCATAAGTTCCTTCTTGTTCAATAGGGTTTTGCGTAGCTAACACCATAAAAGGCTGCTCAAGCTGATAGCAATTGCCGTCTATTGTAATTTGACGCTCTTCCATAACTTCAAACAACGCCGATTGTGTTTTAGCTGGCGCCCGATTGATTTCGTCTATCAAAACAATATTTGAAAAAATAGGCCCTTTTTTAAATTCAAAATCAGATTGTTTAGCATTGAGAATAGAGGTTCCCAACACATCACTTGGCATTAAATCAGGCGTAAATTGTAGGCGATTAAAATCAGTGTGCACTGTTTTAGCAAATAGCTTGGCTGTCATAGTTTTTGCAATGCCGGGAACGCCTTCTATTAAAACATGACCATCGGCTAATAAAGCCACAATGAGTAAATCAATAAAAGCCTCCTGCCCTATTATGATTTTGGTTAGCTCTGCTTTTATCTGCTCTACAGCTTGCTTTAAATCGGTCAAAGGAAGTCGTGATGAAAAATTTAAATCCTCGTCTTCTGTATTTTGGGGCTGAATATCAGTCATGGTTGTAGTGTTTAAAATTTGTTATTAGCGCATTGAGGCGAAGTAATTCCTTCTTAGTAATGATCGTTTTATTTTGTAAGCGGTTTATTTCATTAAACAACTTACGAATATCTTCTGCCGAATAATGGGTTAACTCCGTTAATCTGTTTATTAGCTTATCGTCAATTATTTTTATCTCCATATGCCAACTCTGCTGTAGCTCTGCAATAAATTGAGCTATTACTTTATGAGCAATTGCTGTGTGGTCCTTTTTTTGCAGGTACAATCCTGAAATAGTACGTACATAATCATAGGATTTATTGCGAATAGGCGGAATGACTTCTATTGACTTTTGACGACGTTTCCCTTCAAAAACAACAAATAAAACGGCTCCTATCAACAAAAAGTAATAGCCCCATTTTAAATAGGTATTGTCTAATAGAACATATAAAGGAGAACTGTGATAATCCTGATATTCCGGGTCGTAATACACATCGTAATACACAGGTTGACTCGTATTGATATAACTCAATGCAGCTTCGGCATAGCGGTAATTTTGATGAGTCAACATAAAATAATTGCTAAATACTTCAGGCGACGTATGCAACAACAACTTTCCTTTGCCATAAGGAATTTCGATAAAGTTAACTTCCTTTTGTCCTGTTTTAGACGAATCAGTTTTGATTTGACCGACTCCTAAAACGCGGTAGCGCAAAGTATCTAGCTTTGAAAAAAAGCTCAATTTCCACGGATGGTCAAACACCCAACTCTGATTTGCTTTTAAAGCAGGATTTACCAAGTTGTAAGCGGGATAAGTGTACACTTTATTGCGCAAGCGCTTAAAACGCCGAGATAGCCCTAACGAATCTGAATTAAACAAGGGCGAAAAAGAAGCTGAAATAAAAGCCGTATTGCCCACCGAAACCCAATTTAACAAGGCATCTTGAGCCGATCTGTTACTTGGAAATTCTCGGTGAACAGCCATGTAAACCTGATTGGTTTTGGTAGTATCGGCAAAAAATTCAAAAGGCGTTTCTTTTACTAAATGGAACTGTTCGACCACCTGCTCAAGGCTGTGGTAAAAAACGTAAGTTCCCATAGGAATTTTGTCCTGTATTGAAAAACTAGGCGTCCAATCAACCTTGTCTTTTTGGATGGATTGCAAATAAATAACCAATCCAAACAGCAAAACCCCAAAGCCTATCATTAGTTTTAACCGTCTACTCATGTTTCAAGGAATTTAGACGGTTTTGTAAGTGTTGAAATGCTTTTTGAACCTGCTTATATTGAGCAACTTCAATATGAAAATCACCATACCAAATTACATCGTACAACCCAGAAGCTTGATTAAACTCACTGGCAAAGGCAGTAGATTGAAGTTCAACTCGATAATCCTGATTAGTTTTGTCAACTTGATAATTAATCAGTTCTCGCTCGCGTAATTGTTGTAAAATAAACAAGTAAGAATAGCGAATAGCCAAACGATAATCTCCTGTTTTTAAGGCTTCAGAAATAAGCTTCTCTAAATCTTGCCGCTGCATCAGCTCAGCCTCTTCTGTCAGTAAGACTTCTGGAGGACTGTTAGGTTTTATAAATGCCCGTCCCGGATTAAGGCGAATAAATAACCATATGATTAAAGCGATAACACCCCCGACAAAAACATACTTTAAAATTTGCACGACAACCACTACCCATGAGCCGAGCTCAATCCCATCAAACCAATTTTTCCAAAAGGAATTCCACAAATAATTTAACCAATTCCAAAAATCAGCCACCCAGTTAGAGTCGGTTTGATTGAGCTTATAGTTAAAAGCAGGATCCGATTGATAATCGCTTAATTTTTCAGTATCAAACTTTACAGGATACACCTCTGATCGCTGGTCATACTGCAAGCTATCTTGCCCCATTACAGGCCAAAATAACAATAACAAAAGGCTACAGAACAACCAGCGTTTACCTCCCATATTACTCTTTATCTCCTAATTTATTAATCGTTTCGTAAGCACCGGTTTGATTGAGCTTTTCATTAAGACTAAAATACACAAAAATCGAGGTGATTATCATGATGCTATAGAGCAAAAATCGCCCTATAGTAGCCACTACAAGTAAAGCGATATAAACTAAATCATAAGCATTATTCCAATCAATGTCTGCCATTGTATTTGAACCCGCTCCTGTAAATCCTTTGACAATAACATAAATGGTTGCCGGCATTTGAAAAACCGATGAGGCGAGGTAATAGATAATTCCCATAATAAAAAACGTAAAAAAGCTCATCCACCAATTGCCGCGAATTAACTTAAAACTGTGCGCAATAGACCCTCCGGTATCTAGCTCATCAAAAACAGCTATTGAAAAAATCAAACTCATAGGTACTGACAAGTAAATGCCAGGAATAAAACAAAAGAACAGACCTATAAATACAAATAACCCGCCTATAAAAGCTAGCCCTAAAAAACTACCCCAATGTTGACGCACTAAGCTAGAGACTTCGTGAACATCAATTTGACCATCGTTTTCTATATATGACTTTACACTGTAGTTAAAAGCGGCATAAAATACAGCGTAAAACAAAAGAGAGGTCATTAAAAACAGAAAAAATGTAATAAAAAAAGTTGATCCAAAGTGATTTAATTCTTCAGCAACTTGTCGACTATTTTCTACAATACTCGTCATACTAAACCCTTGCTTGACAATCAAAAAATTATAGCCGACAAAAGTGAGTACCGCAAGCAATAATACAGGGCCAACTACCCGTGTAAATACCTGTAATAAAATCTTGTAATTTAAACGTATAAATTTAAAGGTGTCCGATAAAACCTCACCGAGATCACGCTCGCGTTTAAAGTTGATTAATTTAGAATTTTGTGTCATTTAAAAGTTGTTTTTTGTGCAAATAATGTGGGTAAAACACATAGTAAAATAAAACTAAAGCTAACGATGCTGTAATGATACATAGCGCTAACCAATCAGGCATCTCTGTATGTCGTGTCACAAAACCTTCAAGAAACCCGGCAATAACAAAAAAGGGAATTGTACTAATTACGATTTTTAGGCCGTCTTTTGTGCCTTTAACAAATGATTGCAGGCGCGTGTAGGTGCCTGGAAAAAGTAAACTTTTACCCAATACTAATCCCCCACAGCCGGCAATGATAATCACTGAAATCTCAATAGTGCCGTGAATCCAAATCGTCCTCACGGAATCCCAAAATACGCCCTGGTCATACATAAAATATTGAAATACGCCTAACATAATGGCGTTGCGCATCAAAATATACAAGGTGCCAATGCCCAAAAATATACCAAATACAAAAGCATACAAAGCTACCTTGACATTATTGATGGTAATTCCTAAAAACATATCCATCTCATTAGTTTGCTTATACACCGCCATGGGATCGCCTTTTTGTATATTGTGAAGGGTCATATCGATGTAAGCATCCCCCATAAACTCGCGCGCAAATCCATCTTGTTGGGCCACTGAAAAGGCACCAACAATACTAAATAGCAAAAAAGTTAAAAAGGATAACAACAGTTGCTTTTGATATTGATAAAAAAACAAGGGAAATTCCTTAGTAAAAAAATGAATAAACCTATAAGAAGATTCTTTTTTTGATTTATACAATTGGCGATGTGCTTTTGCTGACAACATATTGAGGTAACGCAAGGTATTGCTTTCAGGATAAAATGTCTGTGCATAACTCAAATCTTCAGTCACTTCCATATACAATTGTGACAACTCATCTGGAGAAATTTGAATATTATCAGTAATAACATTTTCAAATTTAGTCCATTTAGCCTTATTTTGTTTTATGAAAGCTGCTTCGCGCATGAAAAATTGTAAATCAGTATTCAAATTAACGGATTAAATGGATAATTTTCAAATTGAAACCGCACAAAATATTCAAATTGGTCAAAATATTGCCACTTTAGGCGATCGCATCTTAGCGCTTTTGGTCGATTTGCTTCTGATTACTGTTTACGAACTCATTGTATTTTTAATAGTAATAAGCACTAACTTAGGACTTTCAACCTGGGCAACAATGCTTGTCTTTGGACTACCGCCATTCTTATACCACTTAATATTCGAAACCTTTAACAATGGACAATCTATAGGAAAGGCAGTTTTAAAAATCCGCGTTGTTCGTTTAGACGGGAGTCCTGCCCGATTTTCTAATTATTTACTGCGTTGGCTCTTACGCCTTATTGATATCTCACTGACTTCAGGGGGTTGCGCACTAATCACCTTCATGTTTAATGATAAAGGTCAGCGTCTTGGCGATATTGCCGCGCAAACAACGGTGATTTCTGAAAAACAACACATCAGCTTACAGCAAACACTTCAAATAGATATCGCTGAAAATTATCAGCCTACTTATCCACAAGTTACGCTGTTTTCTGACCGTGACATACAAGATATAAAAACGCTTTTTCAAAAGGCTCAACGTCAACATCAACAACAAATAATTTATGATTTAGCCCAAAAGGCAGCCTCAGTGATGCAAATAGACTTAAACGAACAACCTTCTAGCTTTATCACACAAGTTATTGCCGATTACAATTATTACACACAACAGTAAGTCTGTTTAAAATTCCACACACTGTTATGACTATTGATTACATCTTCATTATAGACATTCTTGGAGTTATCGCCTTTGCGATATCCGGAGTTTTAACCGCCATGAAAAAACGTATGGATGCCTTTGGGGTATTAATTATCGCTTTTGTTACTGCAATCGGCGGGGGAACGCTACGCGACTTACTCATCGATGTACCTGTAGCCTGGATGCGCAACATGGATTATGTTTACGTCATTATCATCACAGCTGTACTAGCCATTATCTTCCAAAAAAAACTCGTACACTTAAGGCGTTCGCTCTTCTTTTTTGACACACTAGGAATCTCTTTATACACCTTAATTGGGCTTGAAAAAGCTCTCGCTGCAGGCTATTCTATTCCTATTTGTATTGCTACCGGAACTATTACAGCCTGTTTTGGCGGAGTGGCGCGCGATATATTAGCCAATGAAATTCCGGTGATTTTCAGAAAAGATGTCTATGCTACAGCCTGTATCTTAGGCGGATTCGTTTACTTTATTTTAATCGAAACCCCGCTGTCCGATGGTTTTGTATTTATCATCACTGGATTGGTAGTTTTTACCCTTCGATCTTTAGCAGTGTATTTTAATTTTCAACTCCCTTCTATTTATTCAAAAAACCAGCGCCCGCCTTCTGACAACTGATGTTATACCAGTTAGAATTATTTTTTAGTCCGATTTAGAATATTTTTTATAGGTATAACACCGTGGTTTATAAATTACTAGTACAATGAGACAAAGTCGAAATTGGACTATTTAATTTATCCATACGGTGTTAGAGTCGATGGAGTCAAACTTAGAGCCAAGTACTAAAAAATCCCGAGTAAAATCGGGATTTTTGTTATACTAGCTTAAAGATTTTTATTTCTTACGCATATAAATAGATACCGGAACACCGGTTAAATCAAAGTGTTCGCGTAATTGATTTTCTAAATAACGCTTATACGGTTCTTTAACGTATTGTGGCAAATTACAGAAAAAGGCAAATTGCGGCTGTGGTGTAGGTAATTGCGTGATAAATTTGATTTTCACATATTTTCCTTTATAAGCCGGTGGCGGGTAATTTTGTATCAAAGGAAGCATAACTTCGTTCAACTCGCTCGTTTTAATTTTGCGTGAACGGTTTTTATACACCTCAACAGCTGTTTCAATAGCTTTAAAAATACGTTGTTTTTCTTTTACAGAAATAAATACTACCGGCACATCAGTAAATGGAGCTGTTTCGCGAAGAATTTGTGCTTTAAACTCTTTAACCGTATTGGTTTCTTTTTTGATTAAGTCCCATTTATTAACTAAAATAACAACCCCCTTACGGTTGCGTTGCGCTAGCCAAAATATATTTTGCACCTGTTTGTCAAAACCACGTGTGGCATCAACGAGTAGCAAACACACATCAGCGTGTTCTATAGCACGTACACTGCGCATGACTGAATAAAACTCAAGATCTTCTTTTACTTTTGATTTACGACGAATCCCCGCGGTATCAACCAAATTAAACTCAAATCCAAATCGGTTGTATTTTGTATCAATAGAATCGCGTGTAGTTCCGGCAATATCAGTTACTATATAACGTTCTTCACCTATCAAAGCATTGATAAAGGATGATTTTCCGGCATTAGGACGGCCAACCACCGCAAAACGTGGCAACTCATCCGCCACATCTTCTTTTTCTTTTTCCGGTAAAGCTTCTACTACAGCATCAAGTAAATCACCTGAACCGCTTCCGTTGGTACTTGCTATAGGATAATATTCACCTAAGCCAAGATTATAAAACTCAACAGCTTCATCACGTAAACGAACGTTATCAACCTTGTTAACAGCTAAGAGTACAGGTTTTTGAATGCGATGTAATAGTTTAGCAACCTCTTCATCCATCGGGGTAATGCCTGATTGCACATCAACCATAAAGATGATCACATCAGATTCTTCAATAGCCAATTGGACTTGTTTGTCGATTTCAGCTTCAAAGATATCATCGCTTCCTACGACATATCCACCGGTATCAATAACCGAAAAATCACGTCCATTCCATTCGGATTTTCCATAATGACGATCACGTGTCACGCCACTTACGGCATCAACAATGGCTTCTCGGCGCTCTATTAATCGATTAAAAAACGTAGATTTTCCAACATTTGGTCGTCCTACAATGGCTACAATATTCCCCATAAGGCATTAGGTTTTAAAACTGCAAAAATAATTTATTTTGACCAGTTGACACACCTCAACCTCAAAATCACTTTAAATAAATAGTTTATTTATGAAAAATTAAGAAGTTCTGTGCATTAATTTTTCTCCAAAAGCTCGAAAAACAGCTTTCTTTTCTGACGCTAAATTCATCTGTTCTAACAAGTCAAAGGCTTCTTGCGTATAAGTTTTTATCTCAGTGCGTGTTTTTTCAGCTACGCCTGTTTTCTCAAAAATAGTTTTAACGGTTTCTATTTTTTGGCGCGCATCTGACGGATTTACAGAATACAAGTGTTGCAATTGTTGAGCTTCTGTTGCAGAGGCCATTTGTAAAGCACTTAAATATAAAAAGGTCTTTTTATTTTCAATAATATCACCTCCTATCTGTTTTCCAAATTTTTCAAAATCACCAAATACATCAAGATAGTCATCTTGTATTTGAAAAGCTAAGCCCAACAAACACCCATATTTATAAATATGTTGAGCTTCTTGAGCTGAAGCACTAGCTACTATCGCTCCCATTTCCATAGATGCGCCAACTAAAACAGCTGTTTTATACTCTATCATCTTGATATAATCAGCTATACTGACATCTTCGCGTTCTTCAAAATCAATATCATACTGTTGCCCTTCGCAAACTTGTATGGCAGTTCTTGTAAACAACTTAGCCAAGTCTTTAAAGGTTTCGCCTTCATAGTTTTCAAACAATTGATAGGCGTTAATCAGCATGGCATCACCTGAGAGTATAGCCGTATTGATATTCCATTTTTCATGTACACTAGCTTTTCCGCGTCGCACAGGCGCATCATCCATAATATCGTCGTGTACCAATGAAAAATTGTGAAAAATCTCAATCGCTAAAGCCGCATCTAAAGCCTTTTGATAGGGCGCTCCAAAGAGCTCTGCAGCCATTAATACTGATACAGGGCGTAAACGCTTACCTCCAATATTCAAAATATAAACCATAGGGTCGTATAAATTTTCTGGAGATCGGGTTTGAATTTTTTGATTAAGATAATCTATAAAATTCTCTCGATAAAAAGCAATGGAATTCATCTCAAACAATTTTTCAGCGAAAATACGGCAAAAAAGCAGATTCAGTACACTATAGCCTTAAATGTTTGGTCAAAATCAACTATAAATGTATACTTTATCTCTTCTCAAGCGCTTTATGAACTTACAACCATTTTTTACGTTTAAAATACCAAAGCATAAGCAGAATAAGAAGAATCATAAATCCCCACACATAAAAATAACCATACCGCAAATGCAACTCTGGCATATAGTCAAAATTCATCCCGTAAATTCCGGCAATAAACGTCAATGGAATAAAAATACTGGCCATAATAGTCAACACTTTCATTACTTCATTCATCTTGTTACTGATGGTCGAAATATACATATCCATCAAGTTACCCGTCATCTCGCGATAAATTTCTACTGTTTCGGTGACTTGTAAACTGTGGTCGTGTAAATCGCGTAAATAATTATAGGTCTTTAAGGTGATTAAATCATGCGTACTGTTCTCCAGATGACTGGTCATATCACGCAATGGATTTACAGCCCGACGCATTTGTATAATCTCTGGACGCAAGTTTTGAATGTCTTGTACAATATCTTCTTCATCTGCTTTACCGAGAAAAATACAGTTTTCTAAACTCTCAATACGCCCACCAAGACTCTCTATCACCAAATAATAATTGTCCACTACAGCATCGAGCAAGGTGTACATCAAATAATCAGATTTACTAGAGCGCAAACCCAATCCGTTTTGAATGCGTTCGCGCAAGCGTTCAAATACATCTTTTTCTGACTCCTGAAAGGTCAATACATAATTGGGACCAACCACAATACTCAAATGCTCATTGCTATACGTTATATCGTCATCATCTGAGAGATACAACATCTTAGCTACCAAAAATAAATACTTTGGATATTCATCAAACTTTGGACGTTGGTGCGTGTCAACAATATCCTCTAACACCAAAGGGTGCAGTCCAAAACGCTTTCCTAAAGCCTCTACGGCCTGAGTGTCATTTAGCCCTCTGACATTTATCCAGGTCATTTTATCATCTTCCCAACGCTCAAAAATAGCTTCTATTTTGTTGGTTTGATAACGTTCATTCTCTTCATCATCATACACTATAATATCAAAACTAGCTGCTGCTTTCTTTTTATCACCCACATAAACCACCTTCCCAGGCGCTTGGTTTACGTTTTTATATTTTGTCTTTCTCTTGTGTTTTTTTAATTTGATTTTAGCTGCAGTAATTGGACTAACTTGCATAAACAAAAAGAATTACGGGTTATAAAAAAATAGCTATTAAGTAAAAATAGGCAAATTGTTTAGAAAACAAAACTTCTTTTTAACTACTTATCGTGTTGAATACAGCCATCAACCATAGTTAACTTTCGGTCAGCCATATCAGCTAACTCCAAATTGTGAGTGACAATAACAAAGGTTTGCCCAAATTCATCGCGCAATTTAAAAAAGAGCTTGTGCAAATTTTCAGCCGATTCAGAGTCTAAATTTCCCGAAGGCTCATCAGCTAAAATGATTTCAGGATTATTTACCAAAGCGCGCGCTACAGCTACGCGTTGTTGCTCACCACCACTGAGCTCTGCCGGCTTGTGATTAGCGCGGTCTGACAAGCCTAAAAATTCGAGTAGCTCACTGGCTTTTGCTTCGGCTTGTTTCTTAGGCGTATTTTTGATATACGCCGGCAAGCAAATGTTTTCTAAAGCTGTAAACTCCGGTAAAAGTTGATGAAATTGAAACACAAATCCTATGTGTTCATTGCGAAATTTAGCGAGCTCTTTTTTTGACAGGCTATAAATATCGGTATCTTTAATCTTCCAAATCGTATCGGCTTGCTTTGCCGGATAATCCAAGGTTCCTAAAATTTGAAGCAAAGTGGTCTTTCCCGCTCCCGATGCGCCGACTATAGAAACGATTTCCTTTTCTGCAATGTGCAATTCTACATCGTTTAAAACGTGTAAATCGTCATAATACTTATGGAGGTGCTTTGTGTATATCATAAGGTCAACAAAAATAAACTTTTCTAGCAGAAGAAAGCACATTGCAAGCTTATTTCCTTTAGCCCAGTAAAATGTATTCTTCAAACCTACCGTTACAGTAGTGTCTTCTGTAATACTTACAAAAAATAGTTTACATCGGACTAAAAAATAATTCTAATTGGTATAACTTTGAAAAAAGGGAATTATTATGAAATCTACAGAAATTGCCACTTTTGCCGGAGGATGTTTTTGGTGTGCTGATGCCGTTTTTAGACGTATACGTGGCATTGAAACTATCATTTCCGGATTTACAGGAGGCGAAATTAAAAATCCTGCTTATCGCGAAGTTGTTCAAGGATTAACCAAACACGCTGAAGCGGTACAACTCGAATTTGACCCTGAGCAAATAAGTTTTCGCGAATTGCTGCTGATCTTTTTTGCAACACACGACCCAACTGCCCTCAACCGTCAAGGCCATGATATTGGAGCGCATTACCGCAGTGCTATTTTTTATCATTCTGACACCCAAAAAAATAGCGCAGAAGAAGTTATTCAACTCCTTAACGACAGCGTTTATAGTCAAAAAATAGTGACGCAGCTAAAACCAGCGACTCCTTTTTATCCGGCTGAAACGATTCATCAAGATTTTTACGACCGCAATCGCGAAGTTCCTTATTGCAAAATTGTAATTGACCCCAAAATCGATAAACTACGTCAACAATTTGCCGATAAGCTGCGTTGATTACCGGCAAATTGATATTCAGTAGTTATTCTTCTTCGTCATCGTTGTCAGCTGCAACCTCTTCATTAGGACGTTGTGGCAACTCAACAATTGGCTCATCAAACTCATCTTCATCGTAATCATTCTCGTCAAAATCAGCCATCACGTCTTGCAAACGCGTACTGACTTTTACAAGATACATACAATCTTCAGTGCGTAACTCCACTGCTTCAACAGTTTCGCTTTTGGCATTTTTAAACGTGATAATATCATCGTCTCCATATCCATCAGGATATTTATCGACTAACATTGACATTATCTCCGGAGTGAGCTTTTTGAAATCAACAATAACACGTTTCATGGCATCTAGTTTTTAAAGCGGCAATATTAAATCAACTTTTTTATTTTTGAAACACTCAAAACAATATTTTAAAATTATAATTTTTTCCTAATAATCTACCCATTATGCGTCAAAAAATAGTTTTACTCGGCACAGGAAACGTCGCCACTCACCTCTTTAAATCCATACAAAACACTGATTGTTTTGAAGTTATACAAGTTTATAACCGTCATAAAAAGGGACTAGATTTTTTTAAAAACCACACTGACACCACTACAGATATCTCTCAACTACTCCCCGCAGACCTCTATTTGGTGTCAATTAGCGATGATGCTACGGCTAAATTCATCGCACAACTGCCCGTCAACAGCCTTGTGGCTCACACCTCAGGTAGTGTCCCTTTGCAAACTTCACAACAGCACAATGGCGTGTTTTATCCACTGCAAACCTTCTCAAAAGAAGTTGCCGTTGATTTTTCGAAAATCCCCTTATGTGTAGAAGCCGATTCAACTCAAAGCGAAGCCTTGTTACTCCACTTAGCGCAAGTCATCAGCTCAAAAGTTTATCGCCTCAACACTGATCAACGCAAAAAACTACACTTAGCGGCTGTTTTTGCTTGTAATTTTGTCAACCACATGTACGCGCTGGCAGATACTATTTGCGAGAAACACCAAATCCCTTTTGACATTTTACAACCACTTATTGCCGAGACAGCGCACAAAATCGAATCACATCAGCCTGCTGAAGTGCAAACCGGTCCTGCTATTCGCCATGATCAAGCAACCATCAGCGCGCATTTACAACAATTGCATGTTGACAACTTAAAAGAAATTTATACCTTGCTCACCCAATCAATTCAAGCTCAAAATGGATCAAAATTATAAAATTACTTTACGTCAAATCGACACCTTTATTTTTGATGTTGACGGTGTATTAACTGACGGAAAAGTTTTAGTTTCTACCGACGGGCAACTCTTGCGTTCTATGAGTGTGCGCGATGGTTACGCCCTCAAAAAAGCTGTCAAATCCGGCTACAACGTCTGCATCATTTCAGGCGGCAAAAACGAAGGCGTTCGTCAGCGTTTACAAGGCCTCGGTATTACTGACATTTACCTAGGTGTTGATGACAAAATTAGCTGCCTGAAAACTTACTTTTCTAACAAGGCTATTAAAGCCGAAAACTGTGCTTATATGGGTGATGATGTCCCTGACACTTATCCGATGAAAATAATTGGACTGCCTACCTGCCCCCAAGATGCGGCTCCTGAAGTCAAAGTGATTTCTAAATATATCTCACATTGTGATGGCGGAAAAGGCTGTGCCCGTGACTTGATTGAACAGGTTATGAAGATTCAAGGAAAATGGATTTTATAATCAAAACACCTTTGTATCTTAAGCACCTCTCTTACCCTCAACTTAACTTTTAAGTTGAGGGATTAACCCTAAAAACCACCTCAAATTGAACTTTTTAAAACTTATTCGCTGGCCTAATTTACTGCTGATTATTGCTACGCCTTTTATCATTAAATATACCTTGCTAGCACCTTTTCATGTGCCCATCACCCTCAACTGGTTTGGGGTTTCTTTACTCGCTATAGCAACAGCCTCCATTGCCGCTGCCGGCTATATCATCAAAGCTATTTACAACCTTAAAGCTGACCAAATCAATCAGCCTGATCACATGATTATAGGCAAACATATCTCCGTTAAAAAAGCCAATAAACTCTTTTTTATCTTTAATATCATCGGAGTCCTAATCGGCTTTTATTTGGCCAATATCATTGGGCATCCTAGCTTTTCAGTGTTGTTTATTCTCGCCTCAGCTCTTTTATACGCCAATGCTTCTAGCTTAAACAAATACCTACTAGCTAGCCCATTGATTTTAAGCATTCTGTCAGGATTAAGCGTAACTGCCATAGCTTTTTTCGATTTATTTCCGGCCATAAACACACAAAATGGAGTGACTGTAACCACTTTCTTCTCCATCATTATTGATTATGCCATTCTCATCAGCATTTTATGCTTTATACGCGAACTCGTGTTAAGCCAACTCCACTGCGATGGCGACCACAAACTCAAAACCAAATCACTTCCACTTGTGTTAGGAAAAGAACGTACCAATCGCGTTATTTTGGTACTGACCTTCATTCCTATTGCTTGCATTGTATATTACATGACTCAATACTTATACATGCATAACATTTCATTGATTTATGCCCTTGTGTTCTTGTTGATTCCGCTGTTTTTTGTATTGATAAAAACTGTATCTGCTAAGCATAAAAAAGATTACAAACAGATGAATTATGCCTTGAGCTGCTGCATTGTATTTAGCATTTTATCTCTAGGATTATATCAATTTATTTTACACGTATGACTTTAGCTGAACACTTACAAAACCGCCGCATTATTCTGGCTTCCGGCTCCCCGCGTCGTCAACAGTTTTTAAAAGATTTGGGACTTAACTTTGAAGTGCGCCTTAAAAATATTGACGAAACTTACCCCAAAGATTTACGCCGTGCCGAAGTTGCTGAGTATTTAGCCCAGCTCAAAGCCGAAGCCTATCGCGATGAATTACAGTCCAATGATTTATTGATTACCGGCGATACCATTGTGTGTCTGGATGATACCATTTTAGGTAAGCCTAAATCTGTTGAAGAAGCTACACAAATGCTACAAGCCCTTTCAGGACGCTCACACGAGGTTATTTCTTCTGCTTGTCTTTGTTCTACTAGCAAAACAGAAGTTATGCACGCCGTCACTAAAGTATTCTTTAAACCGCTCGAAACCGATGAAATTGCTTATTACATCAACACTTGCAAGCCCTTTGATAAAGCTGGCGCCTATGGCATTCAAGAGTGGATTGGCCAAATAGGAATCGAACATATCGAAGGCTCGTTTTACAATGTTATGGGCTTTCCTATCGGCAAGTTATACACAGCCTTAAAACAGTTTTAATTCTATCGCAAAGCGAATTAATTCCTAACAAATCATTGAGTATCCTTTAAAATCTGTAACTTTAAAGCAACTGTTCTTCTAGAAGCTATTTATTCTTCTGAAAACAACTCAATTCTGTATTAAAAAAAAGAAATTTGCCTTTTAAACACATTTCTATGTCTTCACCTATTTCTATCGATCAAGCACAACTCCTTCACCTACTCAAAACCCATTTTGGTTATGACAGTTTTCGTCCGCAACAAGAAGCTATCATCCAAAATGTTATGGCAGGACAAGACAGCTTGGTGATTATGCCTACCGGTGGAGGTAAATCAATGTGTTTTCAACTGCCAGCCTTGGCTTTATCGGGAGTTACCATTGTTATTTCGCCACTCATCGCCTTGATGAAAGATCAAGTGGACAGCCTGAAAGCCAATGGTATTAAAGCGGCTTATTTCAACAGTTCACAGGCTCAGGAAGAACAACGCGCAATCACGCAACAACTCGAAAACGACAGCCTAAAACTTCTTTATGTTGCGCCTGAAAGTTTACCACAACTTTACTACACCCTTAAACACCTCAACATTGCGCTTTTTGCCATTGATGAAGCCCATTGTATTTCATCATGGGGACACGATTTTAGACCGGCCTACAAAGAATTAGCCTTCTTAAAAAAAGAATTTCCTCAAGTTCCCCTCATCGCCTTAACCGCTACGGCTGATCGGGCTACCCGCGAAGACATTGCTGCACAGCTCCACATTCCTGCCGCCAAAACATTTATTGCCTCCTTTGATCGCCCTAATCTTTACCTCGATGTGCGTCCCGGTCAAAAACGCAAGCAACAAATCTTACACTTTCTCGATCGTCACCCCGATCAAAGTGGTATTATTTACTGTTTAAGTAGAAAAAGTACTGAAAAATTAGCTCAAGATTTACAGCGTCAAGGGTATAAAGTAGCCGCTTATCACGCCGGATTATCAGCCGAAGAACGCGCACGTGTACAAGAAAATTTTGTCAGTGATCGCACGCCTATCATCACGGCTACTATCGCCTTTGGCATGGGAATCGACAAAAGCAATGTGCGCTGGGTAATTCACTATAACATGCCCAAAAACATCGAAAGCTATTATCAAGAAATAGGGCGTGCCGGACGTGATGGCCTCCCCTCAGACACCCTATTGTTTTACAGCTACAGTGATGTGCGCATCCTCCGGGAATTTGCTGAAGGAAGTCCGCGTAAAGATTACAAAATAGCTAAACTCGAGCGCATGCAGCAATACGCTGAAGCCTTGAGTTGCCGCCGCAAAACCCTCTTGAGCTACTTTGGAGAACACCTCAGTAAAGATTGTGGCCATTGTGATGTGTGTCAAAATCCTCCTCAGTATTTTGATGGCACCGTTATCGCTCAAAAAATCTGCTCGGCTATTGCGCGCCTTAAAGAACAAGAACCCGTCAACATGGTGGTCGATGTTTTACGCGGGTCACACAATGCGCAAGTGCTGGAAAAAGGCTATCAACACATCAAAACTTACGGCGCCGCCCAAGACCTCAGCTGGCGTAACTTACACGATTACATCATCCAACTCACCAACCAAGGGGTGATTGAAATTTGGTTTCACGAAAAGGGGCGACTTATCCTCACGCCTATCGCTAAACAAATTCTGTTTAAAGGCTTAAAAGTGCGCTTAGCCAATATCAATCAAATATCTAAACGTCAGCAATCTACAGGAAGTACCTTAACACAAAGTCCGCTTTTTGGAAAATTGCGACAGTTGCGTAGCCAGTTGGCCGAAGCTGCCGGCGTACCGGCTTATGTGATTTTTGGTGATGCTAGCTTGCAAGATATGGATGATAAACTGCCACAATCAACAGCTGATTTTGCCCAAATAACCGGCGTAGGGCAAACCAAATTGGAGCGCTATGCCACTGATTTCTTAAAAGTCATCAAAGCTTATATCGCTGAACATCCTGAAGTGGTTAACATTGATAAAAAACAGCAACAAACCAAAAAGAAAAAGCAACTTTCACTTTTGGAAAAATTAGAACACCAACGCCAAAAATTAGCCGAACAAAACGAATGTGCACTCTCAGCCATTGCTACCGACATCGATTTAGATAAAATAGCCATCAAGCAACCCACGACCTCTGCTGATTTTAAACGTCTTTTTCACAATCAAGTTACTCCTGTTTTAGAATATGCAACCGATTTTATGTCGGTTTTATTGAAAACAATAGATCAGCAAAACCGAAAAGCATTAAAATTGAGCTCGCATGCTTACAGCTATCAACTCTATTGTGACAAAAATCTATCTGTAGATGAAATTGCTCAACAACGCGGACTGTCGTCAAGCACGGTGATCGGTCATTTTGTAAAAATGCACCAAGAAGGTCATGATTTTGACTTTTCTAAGTTTATCTCTTCAGCAGAAATTGACAGCTTAAAAAAGGCTCAAATCGCTTTAGCTGACGCCGAAGGATTAAAGCCTTATTTTGAGTATTTCAATGAAAAAATGCCTTACGAAAAAATTCGTTTAGGCTTGTACTTGCTAGCTGAAGCTAAGTAAACCTAAGCTGATTTAGAGGTTGTTTTACCATCTACATAATCTTGTAAGTAGGCAAATCGCGGGGTGAGTTGTCCATTTTCGGTCATCTTAGCCCGTGCTAAAATTCCATCTTTATCGCCGTTAAAAAAAGCTGGAATGACATGCTCTAAAAACATCTCACCAAAGCCTTCGCTAGCATCTTTTGGCAACTCACACGGCAAATTATCTACCGCCATCACCGTAATGGCATTTGAAGCGTCATAGGCTACCTCAGCTTCGGTTTTCGGCGCATAGCCATAAAACGGTTTTTTGATGGTTGATGCCCGAATTGTAGAAGCTACAGGCCCATCGACATCACAACTCACATCGGCAATTAAATCAATGTTGAATTTGTCTTTTTTAGCATCCTTCCGCGTAAATAAATACGGGGCCCCATCACCGTAAAAATGTCCAGCAATGTAATAGTTAGTCACCTTGGCAAATCGCATAAAATCAGATTCATAAGCTTCAGGGTGATTGAAAAAATCACTATTATCCAACACCTGTCCATCTTTTCGTTTATTGTAATCTAAAACGTCTATTTGACAAAATACAGGCTCAGAAAACTCATCGTGCAAATAAGCTTCAACTGACACTTCCTTGAGTTGTAAATGCTCCAAAATTTCACGAGCACCATGCGCTACTTTGCCATTGCCGGTCAACAGAATTTTAAAATCATCTGGCAACTTTATATTTTCTAATTCATCAATTACCGCTTGATAATCCGGTAAGGTTTTTACTTTGGGCAATTCATAAGTGTGCTCGCGCAATCCAAAAGCTCGAAATCCATTGTAACTTCCTACAATGCCCGCGTAGCGCCCAAATCCAATAAGTCGATGCCCATGAGTATTTACAATAGTTTCGTGATCGTAATGGGTGATATTTTTTGTCAGCAAAGCCCGCAACAAATCGCGATTGTAAGGTTGTTTTTTGACGGTATGCGAAAAGAAAAAATAAGATTTATTAGGAATCAAAGCTTCGATAGGCACTTCTTTTACCCCTAACAAAACATCGCAAGTAGAAAGGTCATCTGTCACCGTAAATCCCTTTGCTCTATAGTCGTCATCAGAAAAAATGCGGATATCAGATGATTCAACAAGCACCTCAACATCAGGATACTTAGCCGTTAATTCGAGTAATTTATCAGGCGAAAAGACAACACGTCGGTCAGGGGTTGCCTTCCGCTCTTTTATAAGACCTATAATCATAAATTTAATAATAAGTGGTTGAAAAAGTAATAGAAGGTTTCCAAATATATGATTTTCTTGTATCTTTGCATACAGATTTCTTAAGGAAATTTTAAGTTCTTTTAAATAACTTACTAAGGGGTCGATTTGGTTTTGACAGCAGGTCGAATTGAGTAGTAAGCACGTCGAGCGCTGGGATACAGCTCGTTAATCTCATATTTCATACTTTTTTAAACGGCGAAAATAATTACGCCTTGGCTGCCTAATCCGAATCACAGTAGGATTTTGGGTTTAATCACAGCGTTAGACGCGTGACCAAGATGTCTCTCAGAAGCCTTGATTTACGGCGGCTGGATTAGAGACACCGTAAAAGTAAATATAGCGGGTTTAGGACTTTGATAAACCCGTGAAACTCAACTGAAGTTAAGCGTAAAATTGGTAGCTTTCTACCGGCTTTACGACGAAAATTAAGTGAAAGCTAAGCGTGTAGAAAGCTATTGAATTGCTTGTTTGGACGAGGGTTCAAGTCCCTCCGACTCCACTATTAAAGCCCGTAAGCATACTGTTTACGGGCTTTTTTGTGTAAAATCGGACGGGGTTTGCTTGGAATCGGACGGCCGTCCGATTGATTATAGATATATCATCTACTTACCGCTTAAATAACATTATTTTTTAGTTATAAAATTAAAGTTTATACCTAAATTAGTCCAAAATATTCTAATCATCTATTCTAGTTATGAAAACACAACTGCCTTTGTGGATTATTGCTGTCTTTGCGTTAGTTTTAACCGCTTGTCAACAGCCTAGTGCTAACACCTCTTCAAAAAATACAACTCCTACAGACTCTAGCCTCACGCCTACCAATGAATTTGCTATTGTTATTCATGGCGGTGCAGGAGACATTCGCGCTGAAAATTTATCCGATTCTTTACAAGCGGCTTACAAAGCCAAGCTTAAAGAGGCGATTACTGCTGGTTATACCATCTTAAAAAATGGCGGAAAAGCTGCTGATGCCGTTCAAGCAAGCATCAATGTTATGGAAAATAGCCCGTTATTTAATGCCGGTAAAGGCGCTGTTTTGACACATAACGAACAGCCTTCTCTAGACGCCTCTATCATGCTAGGAAAAAACCTAAAAGCAGGGGCTATTGCCGGTGTAAGTCACATCAAAAACCCCATTAATTTAGCTTACAGCGTATTACAAAATTCCAAGCACGTCATGCTTGCCGGAAAAGGCGCTGAAGAATTTGCCTTTACTCAAGGTTTTGACTCCGTTCCTGAGTCGTATTTTATTACAGAAAAACGATTGACCCAAGTGCAAAACATCAAAAAACGTGAAAAAAATAAAGTCACTTCTACCTTTTATGACCCGATCATCAAAGCTGAAAAAATGGGTACTGTAGGCTGTGTTGCCTTAGACAAACACGGTAATATTGCCGCGGGCACTTCAACAGGAGGCATGACTAATAAGCGCTACGGTCGTATTGGCGACTCTCCTATCATAGGAGCCGGCACTTACGCCAACAACAAAACTTGCGGTGTATCTTGTACCGGCTGGGGCGAATATTATATTCGCGGCGTGGTGGCTTACGACTTATCAGCCTTAATGCAATACAAAGGTCTTAATCTCAACACTGCCGCTCATCACATAATTCATGAAAAACAACCTGAATTAGGTGGAAATGGTGGACTTATTGCCATCGATCATCATGGAAATATTGTAACTGATTTTAATACAACAGGCATGTTCCGCGCTCAAATGAATGACCAAGGCCAGCTTGAAATCGGTTTATTCTAGAAAACACCTCTTGTTTTAGTGCAAGCATAAGTGATTTTTAAATGTTAATAAAAAATATTTAACATATAAAAACAAATAATTTCAATACGTTAATTATCAACAACATAAATACAAAAATTACGGTTTCAAAAGTACGTTTGAATTGGTTTTGATTAAAAAACTTCAATTTTTATTGGGAATTTAAAAATATTTAAACTTATCTTTGCCTCACAATAAAAACGATAATGAATACACCTAATAACAAGCGAATGTCTATGATGATGATGTGGAATCTTCCGCAGGGCTTGTGATATGGATATAAATTAATACAATATTATCTCGAGCCGCTGCATTTGTAGCGGCTTTTTTATTTGAATACAACACTATGAATTTGGCTTTAACTAATAATATGATGTCTCCGATGATGATGCGCTCAATGATGATGTGCCCGCCCGGATATTGCCAAAATTGACTTGTAAACTTATTTACTCTTATATACGTCCCTTTGGTAATCCGCTTGCTAAAGGGACTTTTTTTTAACCTTATTATTTTAAAATACATCAAAAATCAATTATCATGAGTACTACTAAAACCCTCCACTCTATTCATCCTGACATTTTAACTGGCTCTGTAACAACCCCTATTTATCAAACCTCAACCTTCATTCAAGATGCTCCTGAAGTACACAAAGGTTACGATTATTCACGCACCGGAAACCCTACACGTAAAGCTGTTGAAGACCTAGTTGCTACTATTGAAAGTGGAGCTGCCGGTTTTGCCTTCGCTTCTGGAATCGCCGCCGCTGATGCCGTTGTAAAAATCCTTTCAGCTGGCGATGAAATCTTGGCTGTAGATGACATCTATGGTGGTGCCTACCGCTTATTAATCGATGTGTATGGCAAACTCGGCATCAAAACAACTTTTGTCGATACCACTGAAGTTGACAATGTCGCTAAAGCTATTACTCCTAACACTAAACTTATCTGGCTCGAAACGCCGACCAACCCAACTCTTAAAATCAGCGATATTGAAGCAATCGCTAAAGTTGCCCACGAGGCCGGTGCTTATCTTGTTGTTGACAATACCTTTGCTAGTCCTGTAGCTCAACGCCCTATCGAACTCGGTGCTGACATCATCATTCACAGTGGCACCAAATACATCGGTGGACACTCTGACGTATTATCAGGATTTGTGGTCACAAGCACTGAAGAAATAGGTGAAAAAATCCAATTTGTTCAAAATGCTTCTGGCGCTGTACTCGGCCCATGGGATTGTTTCTTGTGCATTCGCGGAATAGAAACACTTGATTTGCGCTACCGCAAGCTTTGCGAAAACGCTAAACGCCTTGCTGAATACCTCAACCAACATGAAGATGTAGCTCACGTCAATTACCCGGGACTCAAGACCCATAAAAATCACGAAATCGCTAAAAAACAACAAAACGGCCTCTTTGGTTCTATTATTTCATTTAGCCTTAAAGAAGATACCATTGAAGCCGGAGAAGCCTTTGTTACCAGCACTAAACTCTTTCAACTTGCCGTAAGCCTTGGTGGTGTAAAAAGTTTGATTTGCCAACCTACACAAATGACACACGCCTCTGTACCACACGAAAAGAAACTGGCTACTGGCGTTAAAGATTCATTGATTCGCCTATCACCAGGCATTGAAGATGTAGAAGATTTAATTCAAGATTTAGAACAAGCCTTTGTCAAAATAAGACAACAAAAAGAACCTAGTTATGTCTAAAACCGTTCACCTTGTGCTCTTTGGCGCCGGTCGCCTAAGCAGCCGTATTATCAAACAATTGCAATCTGCCGAAAAGCAGTTGGCGCAAGATCAACAACTGATTATCAAACTACCGGTTATCGCCGACAAAGACATCGCTTTAGTACATCAAAATGGCGCTAAAGATTCGTGGAAAAGCGATTTAAATCCGTTTAAAATGACTTATGGCATTTCTGAAATCAGTTCGTTTTTACATCGACAACATTTCGATAATTTGATTGCTATTGATGCTACTGACGACAATTGCTTTTTGCGTAATTATTGTCAATTGTTTGAAAACGGGTTTCACTTGATTTCTGCAAATGCACATCTCTCAAGCATTTCAGCTCAAGATCAAGAGAATTTAAGCACAGCTGCCTTTGTGTATAACAAACAAGTTATCAAAGCACATTTGACAGCTGAAGCTACACAAACCGCTCAACAGCACAAGGTGAATCGCTCTAAATCTACTGTAAAAAACGATTTAGATCAACAATTTATTCAAGAACTTATTCAACTTACAACCCATTTAAATTAACACACATGAGTGCACTTCATCAACTTTTGCAAGAGCGTATTTTAATTCTCGATGGCGCTATGGGAACCATGCTTCAAGGTTATCATTTTGAAGAAGAAGATTTTCGTGGCGAACAATTTAAAGCGCATCACAAACCGCTTAAAGGTAATAACGATTTGTTGTCTATTACACAGCCGGAAGCCGTTGCTGACATTCACAGAAAATTTTTAGAAGCCGGAGCTGATATCATCGAAACAAACACCTTTTCCGGCACTAGCATCGCCATGGCCGATTACGATTTGCAACCTGAAGTGTATAATCTCAATTACGCCAGTACCCAACTGGCTCGCACTGTCGCCGATGAATTCACCGCCCTCAACCCGAATAAACCGCGTTTTGTAGCTGGAAGTATAGGGCCAACTAACAAAACAGCCAGCCTTTCTCCTGATGTGAATCGCCCAGGCTATCGCGCTATTGATTTTGAAGGTCTACGCAAAGCTTATAAAGAACAAGTCGAAGCGCTCATTGCAGCTGGGGTGGATATTCTTTTAGTCGAAACTATCTTTGACACCCTCAATGCAAAAGCGGCTTTATTTGCTATTGAAGAGGTAAAAGACGACTTACAGACCGATATTCCTATCATGATTTCCGGTACGATTACCGATGCCTCTGGCAGAACTTTATCTGGGCAAACTGTTGAGGCCTTTTTAACTTCCGTGTCGCATATTCCGCTGCTAAGTGTCGGCTTTAACTGTGCTTTAGGAGCTGAACAATTGCAACCTTACCTCAAACGTTTGGCACAAACGACCAGCTTTAATACTTCTGCACATCCCAATGCCGGTTTGCCAAATGCCTTTGGTGAATATGAACAAACACCTGAACAGATGCAAGCCTTTATCAAACCTTACCTTGAAGAAGGCTTGATCAATATCATTGGTGGTTGCTGTGGCACCACACCAGATCACATTCAAAAAATAGCAGAACTCGCACAGAATTATGCGCCGCGTAAACGCAGTTTAACAGCAGCTTTTTCGGCTAATTAATTTTTTAAAACAACACTTATCATGGCAGATATAGATTGTAAATACCTTCGCTTATCAGGACTCGAACCTTTAGTGGTCACACCTGAAAGCAATTTTATCAACATCGGGGAACGCACCAATGTTACCGGATCACGTAAGTTTTTACGCCTCATTAAAGAAGAAAAATTTGAAGAAGCCCTCGACGTAGCTAAGGCGCAAGTAGAAAATGGCGCTCAAGTTATTGATGTCAACATGGATGAAGGCATGCTCGACGGCAAGGAAGCCATGGTGAAGTTCTTAAACCTCATTGCTTCTGAACCAGATATTGCACGTGTGCCAGTTATGGTTGACAGCTCTAAATGGGAAATTCTCGAGGCCGGTTTACAAGTGATTCAAGGTAAAGGTATTGTCAACTCTATCAGCTTAAAAGGTGGTGAAGAAGAATTTATTCATCAGGCCAAACTCATTCGCCGTTACGGGGCAGCCGTCATCGTGATGGCTTTTGATGAAGATGGCCAAGCCGATACCTTTGAGCGTCGCATTGAAATTTGTAAGCGCTCCTATGATATTTTGGTCAATCAGGTGAACTTCCCTCCTACTGACATCATCTTTGACCCTAATATTTTTCCGGTAGCTACAGGAATGGATGAGCATCGCCTCAATGCAATTAACTTTTTTAAAGCCACTAAATGGATTCGTGAAAACTTGCCCTACGCCCATGTTTCAGGAGGCGTCAGCAACGTGTCGTTTTCATTTAGAGGCAACCGAACTGTACGTGAATCTATCAACTCCGCCTTTTTATATCACGCTATCCAGCACGGTATGACCATGGGAATCGTCAACCCTGAATTATTGACTATTTATGACGATATTCCTAAAGATTTATTAGAACACGTTGAAGATGTGCTTTTTGACCGTCGCGATGATGCTACCGAACGCCTTTTAGATTTTGCTGAAACAGTTAAGGGTGAAAAATCTAAAAACCAAGGTCCTGATTTATCTTGGCGAGAGGGTTCTTTACAAGATCGCATTACCCATGCTTTAGTAAAAGGAATCGATAAATTTATTATTGAAGATGTTGAAGAAGCCCGTCTGCAAGCCGAAAGTCCGTTGCTGGTTATCGAAGGCAATTTGATGATTGGGATGGGCGTTGTAGGTGATTTATTCGGCAGTGGAAAAATGTTTTTACCACAGGTGGTCAAGTCGGCGCGCGTGATGAAAAAAGCTGTGGCTTACCTCAACCCTTTCCTCGAAGCTGCAAAAAATGACAATCAGGAAAGCCGAGGCAAAATTTTGATGGCTACCGTAAAAGGTGATGTACACGACATCGGCAAAAACATTGTCGGCGTAGTTTTAGGCTGTAATAATTATGAAATCATCGACCTTGGGGTAATGGTTCCTCCCGAAAAAATCATTGAGGTGGCTCAAAAAGAGCAAGTCGATGCGATTGGCCTCAGTGGATTGATTACACCTTCTTTAGACGAAATGGTTAACATGTCAAAAGAAATGGAAAAACACGATTTTGACATTCCCTTGCTCATCGGAGGGGCTACCACTTCGCGAGCGCATACAGCCGTCAAAATAGCGCCTAATTACAAACACACCGTAGTACACGTCAGCGATGCTTCACGTGCGGTGAATATTGTAGGTGAATTGTTTAAAAAAGATAACCAAGCTTACAAAGATCAAATCCGCGAGGAATACATCAAATTTAGCGAGCGTTTTTTACAACAAAAGAAAAACAAAACTTATATCAACCTAGATGAAGCGCGCGCGAATAAATTTAAAATCAATTGGGAAGAAACTGATATTATCAAACCAAATCAACTCGGCGTACAAGTGCTCAACGATTTTGACTTGCGCAAATTAGAGCCGTTTATTGACTGGATGCCGTTTTTGCGCTGCTGGGGCTTACACGGCAAATTTCCGGCTATTTTAGAAGACGATGTTGTCGGTGAACAAGCTCGTGAGGTTTTTGCCGATGGCAAGCGCCTTCTGGAACGCATTTTTGATGAAAAATTATTAACTGCTCAGGCTATTTTCGGTTTGTTTCCGGCTAATTGTGTCAACGATGACGACATTGAAGTTTACGATGAAGACGGCAACGTTAAAGCGACGTTCTTAACCCTTCGCCAACAACTCAAAAAGCGCAAAGGAGGCGAAAATCTTGCTTTATCCGACTTTATTGCTCCTAAATCAACCGGAAAACAAGATTACATCGGTTGTTTTTGTGTCTCTGCCGGATTTGGTACTGAAGAATTAGTCGAAAAATACAAAGCTGATAACGACGACTACAACGCTATCATGATGCAAGCACTTTCTGACCGACTAGCCGAAGCTTCTGCTGAATATTTACATCACCATGTGCGCACACAGGCTTGGGGGTACGTTGATGAAGATTTATCTAATGATGAATTGATTGCCGAAAAATACCAAGGTATTCGTCCGGCTCCGGGTTATCCGGCTTGCCCTGATCATCTCGAAAAACGCACCATCTGGGATCTACTAAAAGTAACTGAAAACACAGGCGTCAAACTCACCGAGGGTTTAGCTATGTGGCCGGCTTCTAGTGTAAGCGGCTATTACTTGGCTCATCCTGATGCGCGTTATTTCGGACTTGGTAATGTCAAACTCGACCAAGTTGAAGATTACGCACGTCGCCGAAATATCAGTACTGAAGAAGCCCTTAAATGGTTGCGCCCACGCGTAGCCAATCAACCTAATTCTTAATTATCATGACCGTCAAAGAACATATTGAAAATGCACAAGGTCAAACCTTGTTTTCCATAGAAATTTTACCGCCTTTAAAAGGCCGAAATATCGATTCGATTTTTAATCACCTCGACCCGTTAATGGCTTATAATCCGGCTTTTATTAATGTGACTTATCACCGTGAAGAATACCATTACAAACCTGTTGGCGATAAAGGCTTGCTCAAAAAACAAGTCTCTAAAAAACGTCCGGGAACTGTAGGGATTTGTTCTGCTATTCAACACCGCTATAAAGTTGACGCCATCCCTCATATTCTCTGCGGTGGATTTACTAAGGAAGACACCGAAAACTTTCTTATAGATTTAGATTTTTTAGGCATCAACAACGTATTAGCCCTACGTGGCGATGCGGTTAAAAATGAAACCTATTTTAAACCTGAACCTGATGGTAACGCGCACGCTTCTGATCTTGTAGAGCAAATTCAAAATTTAAATCACGGTAAGTATTTAGACAATGAATTGACCAATTGCCACAGCACAAACTTTTGTATCGGCGCGGCAGCTTATCCTGAAAAACACGTTGAAGCGCCGAGTAATCATTCGGATCTTGAATTTTTAAAACACAAAGTTGATCAAGGAGCTGATTATTTGGTGACGCAAATGTTTTACGACAATCAAAAATATTTCGATTTTGTGAAGCGCTGTCGTGATTTCGGCATCACAGTACCTATTATTCCGGGCTTAAAACCGCTCACTACAAAACGTCACCTCACCATCTTACCACATCGCTTTAATGTGGATTTGCCCGATGAACTAGTCGATGCTGTACGCGCTTGTGACACTGCTGAAGCTGTCAAACAAGTCGGCATTGACTGGTGCATTACACAATCTAAAGAACTCAAAGCCGCCGGCGTGCCAGTGATACATTATTACTCAATGGGTAAAAGTGGTCCTGTACATCAAGTTTTGGATGCGGTGTTTAAAGAACAGCTTAAAGTAGAAGAGAAAAATAGCTTGGTAGAAAATGAGATCGTTTCTACAAATCCATAACACCGTATGGATAAACTATATAGTCGTTCCTTGAATAATAGTCAAATAGATTCATAAGATAATAAGGTTTATGGTTGAGCGTTGTTTGTGGATTACTAAGCTAATAAGGTTCAAGGGATCTAGATGAAAACCTTATTCCCTTAGTAAAATAATAGTGGTAAATGGACAAACCTTATTATACCAATTAGAATTATGTTTTAGTCCGATTTATACTATTTTTTTGCAGGTATAATACCTTGGGTAACAAATTAATAGTACAATGAGACTACTGTCACAATTGGACTATATAATTTGCTCATACGGCATTAGCTTATTTCGTTCGAAGAAAAGAGAGGAGACCTATAATAATGACACCGAAACTTAAATCAAATTACAAACGCCGAGTCATTTTAATAAATCACTCGGCGTTTTCTATATGCTGTAATCAGTTTTGGATTTAATCAACAACGGTAAGCACCACAATACTACTGGTTATACTGCTACGCAAATACCAATTTAACCCTACTTTCATCAAGAAATCGCCTGAAAACACTTGCCCGTTTACCGGCAATTGTGGTTTAACGCCTTCCGGCAAATTGATTTCTTCTAGACGATAGAATTTATTCGGGTCTAGTCCGCCAAATTTAATTTTTGAAAACTTATCGCCATAAAGCACATTAAAGTTATAGGCGTATAACACGGCCTTGGTTTGCTCGTCATTGACCAACATCCAAGCGGCGTGGTTATTTTGATAAGGCGCAATTAGGCGGTATAGGTTACCGGCATTAATCAATGTATGTAAGGCTTCATAATTTTTGACAGCTTCTTGTGCCAAAGCTACTTCTTTATCGTTCAATTCATCGACGCGAATATCGAAACCTAATTTTCCGGCCATAGCCACATCGACTTTATACTTAAACGGCTGATTGCCCCAAGTAGTAACATGCGAATCTTGAATTCCCATCGGAAAGAAATACGAATAATTGTAGTGCAAATAAATACGCTGCAAGCCATCGGTATTATCGCTTGGCCAAAATTCATTGGCGTATTTTAAGCCGCCGTATTCAGCGCGACCGCCGCCTCCGCTGCACCACATGAGTTCTACTTCTGGATGCTTTTCGCGCAAGCGTTCTAAAACTTTGTATAAGCCTAAGGTATAATCAATAGTCAAGTTGCTTTGTTTATCACCGAGATAGGTAGAATAAGCATTAGACATGTAGCGGTTACAATCCCATTTAATGTAGCCGATGTTATCATTCTGTTTTAAAATACGATCGACAATCTTCACCACATAATCCTGCACTTTAGGGTTTGATAAATCTAAAACCAATTGATTGCGTTGATAATCTTCCGGGCGATTAGGTAATTTGAGTACCCACTCCGGATGTTTTTCGTAAAGTTCACTCTTCGGATTAATCATTTCAGGCTCTACCCAAATCCCAAAAACAACGCCTTCTTTTTCAGCCTTATCTGCTAAGAATGACAAGCCGTGTGGCAATTTTTCACGATTCGCCTCCCAATCGCCTAAGCCTGCGCCGGCATAGTTGCGAGGATATTTATTACCAAACCAGCCATCGTCTAACAAGAACACAGCAACGCCCAATTCTTCGGCATTTTCAATAAGCCCTACCAATTTTTGTTCGTCAAAATCAAAATAAGTCGCTTCCCAGTTATTAAGGATGGTACGTTTAGGTTTATCGCCATGATAAACGCCATAATTGACCGCCCAATCGTGTAGATTTCTAGACGCTTGCCCTTGGCCGGCATAGGATAAGGTATAGATAAATTTTGGTGTTGTAAACACCTGCTTAGGCTCTAAAACATAATGCGAGCGGTAGTTATTAATACCCGGAATAACAGCCACCATATCGGCATTTTTTTCGCGATTTTTAAGCGATTCAAACAAGAGTTTAAAATTACCTGTCCACGCCAAAGTGCCCGCTAAAACAACACCCGATTCTTCTTGTGCCGGATGATCTAAAGCCAACATAAATGAAGGTTGATGCAACTTAGTGGTGCGTGTTCCTAATTTAGATTCTATATTGTAAATTCCTTCGGGAAGGGCTATTTCTTCACGACGCATTTCATTCGCCCAATCGCCGTAAAAATGGGTTAAGTAATACTCCGTTCCCGGCATTTGCAAAAAGGCAGAAGCAAAGTGGTCTAGCACCACATTTCCTTTTTCTTTGTGTTTAATTTCAGCCCATTGCGCAATCACATCGGCTTCTTGAAAAGCCTGAAAATGCAACGTAATGTAAAATGGATACTGTGGATCTTTTAGCTCAATAGTTGTGGTCTGCACGCCATTTTTTATTGCGCTGTGATGACTTTGATAGACTAAAGCCAAAGAAGGATTATCATCAGCGTGTGTAACTGCAAAAGCAGGCTCGCCTTCTGTGGTATAACCGCCGGTGACAATGGCTTCGCGCCCCATGGAGTACAAATGTTTATAATCCGTTTTGTGCGCTAGTTTTTTACCGAAATACACTTGGTATAAGGTGCCTTTATCGCTGACCTTATAAATCAAATTGGTGTGTTGTGTGGCAATGACAATAGGATCTGTTTGAGAAAATCCGGAGTAACTCAGGAAAAACAGAACGCCTAAGCACAGGCCTAATTTTTTAATAGTAAGCATAAGAAAAATTGAGGGGTTAAAAAAGAGCCCTCACAAGGAGAGCTCTTTTATAGCATTAAAAATATGAAATATTAATAATCTAAATCGGCTTTTTTGTCGATTTGTTGTTCACCTTTCACAGGAACAATGGTAAAGCCCCACTTGTAGTTTTTATCAGAAGGGATTTGATAAGGCTTTAATGGACGAGCGCCCCAGCTGTTATAACCAGCTACACCTGACATACGCATATCTATACAGACTTCAACAAAATCTTGCGGTATAATATCATTGATGTGCGTTTGACGTGGACGAATATTTTTAGCACGATCTGGGTCATTAGCTGCAATCATTTCTGAATTGTAGTTGTGATATTGATAAGGGCGATTTTCATTTTCTTGCGAATCAAAATCTTCAACAGAATTGCGTAGTGTATTGAATCCAATAGTAGAATCTGCCACAATCAACAAGCCGCGATCGCGTTTATCAGTAACACTTACCCAACGTGTGAATGTACGGTGACCGTTTTCTTGAGGGCGAACATATGGGAAATACATATCTTCAGCAGTGGTGTGATAAATACCAACACGTGCACCAGATTGACGGTCGGTATAGTTTTCATGTGGACCGTTACCGTAATACCCTATATGATCCATTTTGGTTGGCACTCTAAAGCGTACCCCAATACGTGGCACTACTAATTTAGCTGCTTTAGCACGAGCTTCTTCCATTCCTGGAGAGAAAGTAGCGCGTTTTGTAGCATCAGAAACGGCAATATCATTTTGCTTCATGGTTGTTGACGTAAATTCAGCATTCACTTTTAACACGCCATCCGCATAGAGTTTGTAATTGATGATATACAAGTTACCAGCTGGTAAAAGATAAGTAGTTTTTAAAGTAGCATAATCACCTTTATCTTCAGCTTTTACATCGACTACATTAAAGTTGTGACTAGCTTGTTTCCAAACTTGGAGACGTTTAGGCATACCGTTACCATAGTCGTTATCGGTAGGCCCTCTCCAGAAGTTTGGTTGGATACCAAATCCATCTTCGATGTATTCTTTTCCGCGATACTCATATGAGGTCAATACGCCTTCTTCTTTGTCAAATGTAATTTGAGCACGACCAACAGTGATATCGGTTTCGTTATCGCCTTGCTTAATTTTGACTTTAGAAGTTTCGGCTGGTTGATAAGCAACTTTATCAGTAGCAGCAGCTAATCTAAATTGATTATGTGCCACTTCGTAACCAGAAGGAATCATTTGTTCACCATCGTTAATGGTCACACTAAAGTTGATAAAATACTCTTTAGCCGGATCTAAATCAAAATCATTAATCGGCAAGTTAACTTCCATAGACTCTTGAGGAGCCAAGTTCATCGGAATATCTTCTGATTTAATCACTTTACCGTTTTCGAGTAAGCTATACGTTAAGGTATAGTTATCAGTATTGGTAAAATAGAAACGGTTTTTAATTGTAAAAGTTCCGTTTTGAACATCAACAGGTTTAAAAGCAAAGTTTTGGTAAGCAAACTTCACTTCCTGTAAAGCCGGGTGTGGTGTGCGGTCAGGCAAGACTAACCCATTGTCGTTAAAGTTACCATCACTAGCGGTGTTAGTGCCATAATCGCCACCATAAGACCAGTAGAAACGACCTTGATCATCTGTTTCAGCAAGGCCTTGATCTACCCAATCCCAGATGTATCCTCCTTGGAGGTTAGGATATTTGTAAATCGCTTCCCACTGCAAGTCGATATTTCCTGTAGAGTTACCCATTGAATGTGAGTATTCAGACGGCACTACAGGGCGATCAGATCCGCGTTTACCCACGCTTTCTAACCAAGCAGCACTTGGGTATTGCGGCACATACATATCAGAATTAAAGCCCCAAATAGCGCGTTCGTACAATACAGGTCGGTTCATCAAATCGTTTTCATGATCTGTTAACCAACGATAAGCTACTTCAAAATTAACGCCATTACCAGCTTCGTTTCCTAAAGACCAAAAAGTTATAGAGGCGTGATTTTTATTGCGTTTAAACATGTTTTTAATGCGATCCATATGGGCGTTTTGCCAAATAGGATGCTTCGCTAATGACTCTTTGCCATAATACATACCGTGACTTTCAATATTAGCTTCGTCATAAACATAAAGACCAATACTATCGCATAATTCGTAGAAACGACGAGATTGTGGATAGTGCGCTAAACGTACAGAGTTGATGTTATTTTTCTTCATCAAAGTAAAGTCTTTGATCATCAAATCTTCAGTTACATAATGTCCTGTTTTAGGATTGTGTTCGTGAATATTTACTCCTTTCAACTTGATAGGTTGACCGTTAATCAAAAACAAACGATCTTTGCGATCACCAGTGACTACTTCTTTAAATTCAAATTTTCTAAAGCCTACTTTGTAAGGCACTACGCTTTCTTGTTGACCATCCTTACCGACAACCTTCATCACTAACGTATAGAGGTAAGGCGTTTCAGCTGTCCATGGTTTAACATTAGGCAATTGCACTTCTGGAAATTTAAAATCTATAGTACCACGGCCTTTAACAGTTACTTCAGCTTGTCCTTCAGCAACAATTTCACCCTCAGCATCCATCAACTCATAGCTTACCTCAGGCGTAGCATAAGCAATAGGATGATAAATAGCATCTTGATTTAAATCGTCAATACCATAGTTAGCTAAGGTAGTTTGCAATTGGAAGATACCAGTTTTATAGGTGTTATCTAAAGTAGATTTGACTTGGAAATCGCGTAGCGACACCATAGGTTGTGACCAGAGATAAACAGAGCGTTCAATACCGCTGATACGCCAAAAATCTTGACATTCTAGGTAAGAACCTGTGCTCCATCTATAAATTTTGATGGCCAATTTATTAACGCCTGGCTTGACATATTTATTAATACGGAATTCAGCCGGGTTTTTAGAATCTTCACTATAACCTACTTTATGGCCATTGATATACACATAAACACCAGATTTAGCGCCGCCGATATTTAAAAATACCATACGGTTTTTTAACCAATCAGCCGGGATATTAATATCGCGTCTATAAACCCCTACCGGATCTTCTTCAGGCATGTGTGGAGGCGGAATTTTAGGGAGCGCCGTATGCGGATCACGTTCTACAAATTCATAAGGATGATTGACATAGATGGCTGTTCCAAAACCTTGCACTTCCCAGTTGCCAGGCACCTTAATATCAGCCCAATTTTCGGTTGATGTAGCTGAATCAGTAACATTTTTAGGCAAATCACCATAAGCATCGGCAAAATAGAATTTCCAAGTGCCATTTAATGATTTGTAATACTTACTTTCTTCAAAGGTTTTGCTCAATGCAGCCTCTTTAGAATCGTAGGTCATAAACTCTGTTCGTGGAAACTCTTTGTTGACTTCCACAACGCTTGGGTTTTTCCAAACAGGGGTCTCTTGAGCTTTGACCATGCGGGGCACTATAAACAAGCCTAGTAGCAAGCAAGTCATAGTTTTTTGTAGAAAATTGAATCCTCTCATGTGTTAAATTATAATTTTTGCTAAAATAGAAAATAAAACCAATTAATCACCAAACACAAAGCATTTTAACTACTATATCGTCAAAAAAAAGTTTTATCAAAAACAAGAACATTAATCTAACTATTTAAAAATAATATTCTTTTTTAAGAATTAACCCCCCTTAAATGTTCCTGATAACTCTCTCACTCTTTTTACTCATAATTTTTGATTTCCTTTTTTTATTTTAAACCATTTTTTCAATTTAAGTTAGCGTAAAATTTCTTCATCTCGTTTTTATACATCTTATCAATTGTGTATTTTTGTACTATTAGGAAACAGTAATCGCACACCTCATTTAAGATGCCCTGTAAAACATAGGACTCGCTCGTTATCTAAAAGGAGATTTTTATCCTGTTTTAAACATATTACACATAAAATTACCTTATTCGATTGACAGTGTATCCTACCTAAATCCAGACACAAAATTACCTTCCTTTTTATGTTCAACAAAAGAACCTCTTATACCGTAGAAGAAGCGACTGAAAAATTAAGGCGATTTTGCACGTATCGCGAGCGCTGTCATCAAGAGGTGATGACCAAGCTCAACGCCTTACACATGATTCCTATTGCGCAAGAGGAAATTGTCATCACACTTATGAATGAAGGCTTTCTCAATGAAGAACGCTTTGCCAAAGCTTTTGCTTACGACAAGTTTAATCTGCAAAAATGGGGACGACACCGCATCACCCAAGAACTCAAAAGACGCGAACTCTCGCCCTATCTTATCCGAGTAGCCCTCAAAGAAATTAATGCTGACGACTATCGCCTAACTTTTGAAACCCTAGCTCAAAAGCGCTGGCAACAACTGCACGATACAGACCCCTACAAAAAACGCAAAAAACTAGCTGATTTTTTAATGCGTAAAGGTTATGAAGCCGAACTGATTTTTGACTACCTTGACAACTTTGATTAAAACTTAATATGCCGTCTTGACACAAGAAAGTATTTTTACTTTTACCAGTTTTTTTTTGACAACCTACAGAAAAGCAACACCACAAATCACAGTTTAAAAAATCATTTTATTTTGATTATTTTTATAACAGAACAAGATATTTATTGCTATTTTCACAACATTAAACCTCTTAATTAGCATAAAATAAAGCTATCTTTATATTTACGTATAGTTTTTTACCTTTGCATAAAACACACCATCAGTTTTACGCTGATTTATCTAAACCAAAATCAATGAAAACGTTTCAAAATTCGTCTGTAGTTTTGCTAGTTATTGCTTTTCTATTTATAAGTAATCCACAAGCTGCACGCGCCCAAACTTCTAATCAACACATCACTAAAGATATATTACAAGAGGTTGTCAATCACAATAAGAAATACATTGCTCAAGGAAAAGTAGCAAATTACATCCCCGAGCTCGGCAAAGCCAATCCAAAAGATATCGCTATTGCTGTTGTGACTGAAGGTGGCAACCTCATCAGCGTAGGTGACACAAAACAAACTTTTACTATTCAAAGCATTTCTAAAATCATCGGTTTGATGATTGCTGTTGAAGATTTAGGTGAAGAAACCCTATTCTCAAAAATGGGTTACTTTGGCACCAACAAGCCTTTTAACTATTATGCCAACCTCGACACCGGCAGTGGTCAACCGCTAAACCCTTTGATGAATGCCGGGGCCATTTTAACCACCTCGCTTATTAAAGGAGAAGGCAAAACACCTTACAAACGCATTTTAGACCGCATACGTTATATCACCAAAAACGATGACATTCGTCTCAATAAATCCGTATATCACTCTGAAAAATCAACCGGAAATCGCAACCGCGGCATTTTTTACTTACTCAAAAGCAATGGCTTAATTGAAGGTGACGAAGCGTCAAACTTAGACAATTATTTCAGACAGTGTTCAATTAATGTATCGGTTGAAGATTTAGCTAAAATCGGTTATTTCTTTGCACATGATTGCGTGCGTTTTGACGGCGATGATCGCTATAAAAATTCAGAATTAGCCGAGCTTATTCAATCGCAAATGCTCATTGCCGGCATGTACGATTACAGTGGTGATTATGCACGCACCGTAGGCTTACCGAGTAAATCTGGTGTCGGTGGCGGAATTGCCGTCAGTGTTCCCGGAAAAATAGGAATCGGCACTTATAGCCCGGCGCTTGACGAACACGGCAACTCTATCGCCGGCTATCACATGATTCAAGAATTATCTGAAAAATTAGATTTGACTATTTTTCAATAATCGACAGGTTTACTCGCAAAAAGCTAGATAAAAACACAGTATCCCTAGTAAAAACTAGGATTTAGAAGAGGGTAAATCCACATTCTAAATCCTAGTTTTTTTTGTTTATAGAAACTAAATTATAAACTATCAATAAATTCAATCATTTTAAGAATGTTATATAGACTTATGCCTTATCTTTGTACTTTAGAATAATTCTAATTAAGAACATTACAAAGGGATTTTTTCTATGGAATTAAACAAATCTAACGTCCTCAAAGCCTTAGATACTATCACTGAAGCCGGTGATGGACAAAGCATGGTAGAGAGTGGCGCCGTAAAGAATATCAATATTTTTGGAGACGAAGTTGTTGTCGATATCGAAGTACACAAACCTTCAATGCACGTCAAAAAACGTGCAGAAGTGGATGTCATGAAAGCGATTCACGACCAGATCGATCCCAAAATTAAAGTCAAAGTCAACACGAGTGTCAATGCACCTAGTCAAGGTACTTTAGCTGAAATTAAAGGTAAGCCGATTAAAGGCATCAAAAACATCATTGCTGTTTCCTCTGGAAAAGGCGGAGTTGGAAAATCAACAGTAGCGGCTAACTTGGCCATCACCCTACAAAAAATGGGGTTTAAAGTTGGTTTGCTCGATGCTGACATCTACGGACCATCTGCAACGACCATGTTTGATGTGGAGCGCGAACGCCCATTAGCTGTAGAAGTTGATGGCCGCTCAAAGATGAAACCTGTTGAAAGCTATGGCGTAAAAATCTTGTCTATCGGATTTTTTACAGAACCTGACACCGCTGTAGTTTGGCGTGGTCCGATGGCGGCAAAAGCTCTCAATCAAATGATTTTTGATGCCGCTTGGGGTGAAATCGACTTTTTAGTCGTTGACCTCCCTCCGGGCACAGGTGACATCCACCTCTCCATTATGCAAGCCATTCCTATCACGGGAGCAGTTATTGTGAGTACTCCACAAAAGGTAGCCCTTGCTGATGCCCGCAAAGGCGTAGCGATGTTCCAACAAAAAAGCATCAATGTTCCGGTGCTAGGCTTTGTTGAAAACATGGCTTATTTTACACCCGCTGAGTTACCGGAAAACAAGTATTACATCTTTGGTGAAAAAGGAGCACGCTTCATGGCAGAAGATTTAGATGTTCCTTTCTTAGGTGAAATTCCACTTGTTCAAAGTATTCGCGAAGCCGGTGATGTCGGTCATCCGGCAGCCCTTCAAGACGGTACTCCTGTCACCGAAGCGTTTGTTGAGATGACGCGAAACATTGTGCGAGAAACCGTAAAACGCAACAAAAACCTTCCGCCAACTGAATCCATCCAAATTACAACTATGGCTGGCTGTAGCGCGGTAAAAAAGAAATAACTTATGAACACAGTAAACAAAGAACTCGAAGCTAATATTCTTAAAGCACTAGACGAAATCCGCCCTTTTCTTCAAAATGATGGCGGCGATATTACTCTAGTCGAAATAGATGAAGCTGACAATTTAGTCAAAGTTCAATTGCAAGGCGCTTGTGTGACCTGCTCAGTCAATCATATGACTTTAAAAGCAGGGGTAGAAATGACTATCAAAAAATACGCACCTCAAATTGAAAAAGTTGTAAATGTTGAAGCTTAATCGCTATTTCGTACAACTTATTACCTTACAAAAGCACAAATAAAAATGATTGAAACAGACATCTTAATCATCGGCGCCGGTCCTACCGGTTTATTTACCGTTTTTGAAGCTGGCTTGTTAAAATTAAAATGCCATCTCATCGATGCATTGCCACAACCTGGTGGTCAACTAGCCGAGATATATCCTAAAAAGCCGATTTACGATATCCCGGGCTTTCCGGAGGTTCCTGCTAAAACCTTAGTTGACAACCTTATGGAACAAATCAAAGCTTTTGAACCTGGATTTACCTTAGGTGAACGCGCTGATAAGCTTGAAAAACTAGATGATGGTACCTTTATTGTCACCACTAATGAAGGCACTCAACATCACGCCAAAGTTGTAGCTATTGCCGGTGGATTAGGTAGTTTTGAACCACGTAAACCTCCGCTAGAAAACATCTCTTACTTTGAAGGAAAAGGCGTTGATTATATGATCAGAGAGCCTGAAGACTTTAGAGGTAAAAAAGTAGTTTTAGCAGGCGGAGGAGATTCTGCTTTAGATTGGAGTATTGAACTCGCTGACATTGTTGATGAATTGACTTTAGTACACCGACGCAAAGAGTTTAGAGGCGCTTTAGATTCTGTCGAAAAGGTTAAAAAACTCAAAGATGCCGGTAAAATCAACTTGGTTACACCTGCTGAAATTAATGCGCTAAATGGCAATGGACAGTTACATTCTGTTTCTGTCCGCAAAAAAGGAGACGATGAAGATGTAGAAATCAAAACCGACTACTTCATTCCTTTATTTGGATTATCGCCAAAACTTGGTCCTTTAGCCGACTGGGGATTAGAAATAGAAAAAAATGCGATCAAAGTAGACAATACTTTGGATTATCAAACCAATATCCCCGGCGTATATGCCATTGGTGACATCAACACCTATCCAGGCAAGCTCAAGCTGATATTGTGTGGTTTTCACGAAGCTACCTTGATGTGTCAAAGTGCGTATAATCGTATTTATCCCAACAAAAAATACGTTTTAAAATACACTACCGTAGGTGGAGTTACCGGATTTGACGGCTCTAAAAAAGAAGCGCCAAAAGCGGTTGTGAAAGCTATTGATTAAGGTCTAGCCTTAAAGCTTCCCAATAATACATTCCCTTTTAAGCGGTTTATTCGTTTAAAAGGGATTTTTTTATATTCCTATCTCCCCTCAAATCTCTACAAAAACCACTAAATTTGTCACTCAAAAAAGAGGTTATGGAACAAGATGTTAACATCACCATCATCGATCGTGAAGGTCAAGCCCATCAGGTGCAAGCGCCTACAGATATGGGCATGAATTTAATGGAGTTATGCAAGGCTTATGAACTTCCGGTTGAAGGGACTTGTGGCGGGATGGCGCTTTGTGCTTCCTGTCAAATTTACATTGAATCAGAAACCGATTTACCGGAAATGAACGACGATGAAGAGGCCATGCTTTCTGAGGCATTTTATGTAGAAGACAACAGCCGTTTGGGCTGCCAAATTCAACTAACTGAAGCTTTAGAAGGTTTAGTGGTTCGTTTAGCGCCTGAATCTTAAAGGATTTTCTACTTGATTTCATTCTGATTTATAAACTCTATAAAAGCAAGGTAATTTTTAAGGATTTCTAAAAACATCCATTTAATTTCATACTTTTGTTTTTTAAGAACGAAGCCGCGCACTATGTCAAAAAAAATATTGCTTAACGTCAAGGAAATCAACATCACCTTGCACCGGCTAGCCTGCCAACTCATTGAAAAGCACGACGATTTTAAAGAAACCGTCCTCATCGGCATTCAGCCACGAGGGATTTTTTTAGCCAATCGTCTTGAACGCATTTTACGCAATGAGTATCAGATTACAGGTTTAAAAACCGGAAAATTAGACATCACTTTTTTTCGTGACGATTTTCGTCGCAGTGAAAAACAGCTGCAAGCCAACACAACTGAAATTGATTTTTTAGTAGAAAACAAACGCGTTGTTTTTATAGATGATGTCCTCTATACCGGTCGCAGTATCAACGCTGCCTTAACAGCCATCCAATCTTTCGGTCGTCCTAAAGAAGTGGAGTTACTCACTTTAATAGACCGCCGTTTTAGTCGTCATTTACCCATTCAACCTACTTATAAAGGGCGAAAAGTAGATGCTATTTCATCAGAAAAAGTTGTCGTCAACTGGTGTGAAAATGCCGGTGAGGACTGTGTTTATCTTGTCAATAATTAATACACATGAGCGAATTAAGCGTTAATCACTTACTCGGAATAAAATATATCAACAAGGCTGATATTGAATTAATTCTTCAAACTGCTGAGCATTTTAAAGAAGTTATCAATCGCCCTATCAAAAAGGTGCCTTCACTGCGCGATATCACTATTGCCAATCTCTTTTTTGAAAACAGTACGCGTACGCGTTTGTCATTTGAACTCGCTGAAAAACGCCTCAGTGCCGATGTGGTCAACTTTTCAGCAGCTTCCTCATCTGTCAAAAAAGGCGAAACGCTCATCGATACAGTCAACAACATTTTATCGATGAAAGTTGATATGATTGTCATGCGCCACCCCAATCCTGGAGCTGGCGTTTTTTTATCTCAACACGTTGACGCCTGCATTGTCAATGCCGGTGACGGCACGCACGAACACCCTAGTCAAGGACTACTCGACTCCTTTTCTATCCGCGAACGCTTAGGCGCTGTCGAAGGTAAAAAAGTAGTTATTGTCGGCGATATTACACACAGTCGTGTGGCTTTGAGCAACATTTACGCCTTGCGAATGCAAGGTGCTGAAGTAAAAGTTTGCGGTCCTAAAACATTAATTCCTCATTACATTGAAAGCATGGGCGTAGGTGTTGAAACCAACTTACAAAAAGCTTTAGAATGGTGTGATGTGGCTAACATGTTGCGCATTCAACGCGAGCGTATGGATGTGAGCTACTTCCCTAGCACGCGTGAATATGTCAAACAATACGGACTGACCAAAGAGCGCCTCAATGCTTTAGATAAAGAAATTATCATCATGCACCCAGGCCCAATTAATCGAGGCGTTGAACTATCAACCGATGTTGCTGATTCTAAAAATGCAATTATTCTTGATCAGGTACAAAATGGCGTTGCTGTCAGAATGGCTATTTTATATCTTCTTGCACAAAAAACCAAATCTTATGCAAAACTTAACTAAAGAAAATTATTGCTTATTAAGTCCGAATAACCAAAATTTTTCTGACTTTTTTACTGAAGTTTCAGTGGCTTTAGCGGGTGATTTGCAGGCGCAAAATATTGTGATTGATTTGTTGAATTATCCTCAACTCACACTCGATCAACTCTTGCAGTTTTCAGATCTATCCGAAGCACATTTAGCACGTCAAAAATCATTCATTCTCATCAATGCATCTTTACCTATTGAAGCTATTCCTGAGGAATTGGCAGTAGTGCCTACACTACAAGAAGCTGAAGATTACATTCAAATGGATGAACTTCAACGCGAGTTTGGACTCGATGACGAATTTTAATTAACTCTAAAACTATGAAACTCAATATTCTCGGTTGTTATTCAGCCACTCCTCGTGCTTATGCACATACTACCGCACAGGTTTTGACTATTGAGAATCAAGTTTTCTTAATTGATTGTGGCGAAGGAACACAACGCCAACTCCGACGCCACAAAATCAGTTTTTCGCGTATCAAACACATCTTCATCTCGCATTTGCACGGCGACCATGTGTTTGGGTTAGTGGGACTAGTAGCCTCCTTAGGCTTACTTCACCGCGAAAAAGAATTGCATATCCACGGTCCTAAGGGAATCAAAAAACTCATCACCACTCAGCTGCGCCTCACAGGAACCTGGGTCAGTTATCCGTTGAGTTTTCACGAGCTCGAAGGCGACCAACCTCAACTGGTGCTCGACGATAAAAAAGTTACTGTAGAAACCATTCCGCTGACACATCGCATTTATACCAACGGCTATTTGTTTAAAGCAAAACCTGCTAATCGCAAGTTATTAATCGATCAGGTTAAAAAATACAATATCGATGTGGCTTTTTACAACAACATCAAAAAGGGAAAAGATGTCATTTTAGATTCTGGTGAACGCATTCCTAACCATTTACTTACAGCTGATCCTGCGCCTCCACAAAGCTATGCGTTTTGCAGTGACACTTTTTTTAAACCAGACATTGTCAATCAAATTAAAGGAACAACTGTTCTCTATCACGAGTCAACTTTTCAAGAAGACAACAAAGATTTGTGCGACTATACCAAGCACTCTACCGCTAAACAAGCCGCTACAATTGCCAAAATGGCTGATGTAGATCAGCTCATTTTAGGACACTATTCGGGTAGATACACTGATTTAGAAGGATTTAAAACCGAAGCTAAAACAATTTTTGACCGTGCAGAACTAGCCGAAGACGGCAAAGTTTTTGAGTGGTAATTTTTATTTTTTACCTTTTTTATCTAAAAAAATAGCTATTTTTAGACTTTTGGTTTATAACTCTAAAATTAGCGCGATGAATTTTCTAAAACGTGTTCTCTCCACGCTCGTCGGATTGATTCTCTTCTTTTTAATTGGTGGATTTTTCTTGATGATTATCGGCATAGCCTTAGGCGGTGCCAGCAAACCTGAAGTTAAAGTTGACAACAACAGCATTCTTCAAATACAATTAAACTTTCCTGTAAAAGATTACGAAGGTAGAATCAGTTACAAAGATTTTACATTTCTCAATCAAAAGAATCAAAAAGGCTTATACAAATTGGTCAATGCCATTGATTATGCCGCTACTGACAAGCGCATTGAAGGCATTTCAATTGAATTGCCAGCCGCTCAAGCCGGGATTTCACAACTCAAAGCTATCCGCGATGCCTTAATTCGCTTTAAAGCTTCCGGAAAATTTATTACCGCTTACGCCGATGTCTACTCACAAAAAGATTATTACCTCAGCTCAGTAGCCGACAGTGTTTATCTCAATCCTGTAGGCATGCTTGACTTTAAAGGTTTGGGCAGTCAAATTCTTTATTTTAAAGATTTTGAAGATAAATCAGGAATCAAAATGGACGTGGTACGCATGGGAAAATACAAAAGTGCTGTAGAGCCATTTTTAACTAACAAAATTAGCGATGCCAATCGCGAACAAGTTTTATCATACCTCAATTCACTGTGGCAATCTCTGCGCTTAGAAATTGGAAAAAGTCGAGACATCAGCCCTGCTCAACTAGATACTATTGCCGACAACTTATCAGCACGCACTGCTGAGCGCGCTAAAAAAGTAGGCCTTGTTGATCAATTGGTTTACAAAAAAGACTACGAAGATCTATTAAAATCAAAACTCAATACACCAGAAGACGAAGATCTTAACAGCATCAGCTTAGCCAGTTATACACAAGCTATAGGAACCCAAAAACACTACCAATCCAACACCAACAAATTAGCCGTGATTTACGCACAAGGCAATATTATATACGGTCAGGGCAGTGTTGACAAAATTGGCCCTTACGAAATTGCAAACGCCCTACACAAAGTGGCGCAAGACAGCAGTATAAAAGCTATTGTATTACGCGTAAATTCACCAGGTGGAAGCGCACTTTCAAGTGATTTGATTTGGAAAGCTGTTGAAGAAGCCAAAACTCAAAAACCTGTAATTGTATCTATGGGTGATTTTGCCGCTTCAGGGGGCTATTATATTTCTAGTGGTGCCGATCACATTTTTGCAGAAAATACCACAATTACAGGTAGCATTGGGGTTTTTGGTATGTTGCCAAACATCAAAGGCTTAGCCGATAAAATTGGTATCAATGCCGAACAAGTGAGCACCAATAAACACGCGATTAGCTATAGTATTTTTGAAGGATTAACTCCTGAACAACACGATTTAATATTAGAAAGTATTCAAGAAACTTACAATTTGTTTAAAAAACGTGTTTCTATTGGCCGTAGTATTAGTATGGACAGCGTGCAAAGCATTGCTCAAGGTCGCGTTTGGACAGGTGAGCAAGCTGTCAAAATTGGGCTAGTTGATGAAATTGGTGGTTTAGATGATGCCTTAGCTTATGCCGCTCATCAATCAGGATTAGAAGATTATCAACTAGTTGAATATCCTATTTATCACATTGATTTAAACGAGGTGCTCAGTCAATATGGACTAGGAATGACTAAATCTGAGTTGCTAAAAGAAACCTTAGGCAAAGAACTTTATCCGCTCTACAAAGATTTTAAACACAAAACTGAAGCCGAAGGTGTACAATTACTCTTTCCTTACAGCACAGTGATCCGTTAAGCTACTGAAATACCACACGAAAGGATTCGTGCGGTAGCAGAGGATTAAACACGGTATTAATTAAACTGCCCGCTAGTTTGTGATCAAACAAGCGGGCAGTTTTATATATTATAGTTACTAAAATTTATACCAATTAGAATTATTTTTTAGCCCGATTTATAATACTTTTTGTAGGTATAATGCCGTGGGTAACAAATTATACCAATTTTATTTATTAAATAGTCCGAAGATTTATAGGATAAATTTTAAAGGTCAAGGCGAAAAACGCAGACATAGCCTTAGCTATGGCGAGTATTTTTAACGCAGAGATTTGAAATTTCGGCATAAATATTGGGCTATTTTGTATGTATAATTGGTATTAATAGTACAATGAGACTGCTGTCGAAATTGGACTATATAATTTGTCCATACGGTATTAGTAATCGGCTCTTAAGAAATTTCCTGATTGATCAAAATACAAATCGAGCTCATTAACTAAACCGATTTCTATTTGGTTGTGTTCTATTGAAATTTCTGTAGCAACTTGATTAGGGTAATTAGCTTGGAGGTAAGCGGCAATATTTTCTAACAAAAGAGCCGCAGGAACAGCTTGCCCGTTACCATCAACACTTGTCCAGTTTCCGTCCGTTTTGGTCAAACTCTAATTCAAAGCCATTTTGTAAATGTATTTCATACATGCTGTCAAGGTCAGCTTGCTCTTTAGTTATTGAAGTAATACCTACAGCTTGAAAATAAGTGACCATAAAATCTTGCGCAACTTGAGGCAACTCATCAAAACTTATAGCTATCTCATCGCTGTCAGTATCATTATCAGGGGTAGATTGTCCATTACTATCAAAAGAAAGTTCTTCTCCATTTGATAATTCAACACGCCATTCATTATCTTCTTTTTCAATACTTTTTACAGCTGCTCCGGAAAAATGAGCTTGCACATAAGACAATACTTGTTCAGGAATCAAACTTTCAGGAATTTGTACGGCTCCGTTGCTCTCAATTTCTGTCCATTGTCCTTGGCGATTAAAGTTTAACTCTATGCCATTATCTAATTTCACCTCATACATATCCTCATCTTCTTCATTATCTTTGACAATAGAAATAGCCATAGCATCCGGAAAATTTGTAGCGATAAAACTTTGTGCTGATTGAGGTAATTCAGCATAATTTATGGGTGTTTCGTCATCATCGTCATCGTCATTATTATCATAATCAGCAGCTATAAAATTGCCTTCTGAATCAAAATACAATTCGATATCATTCACCAATTCTACTTCATAGCCATTGATTTGTACGTCAATTTCATCAATAGTCACATCAGGATAATTTGACTGAATATAAGTCAACACATTTTGTGGCAAAACCGCTTGGGGCACTGCTTGACCGTGTCCATTTACAGAAGTCCAATCGCCATCTGTATCAAAACTCACGTGATAGTTATTACTCAAAGTAGTTACATAATACGTTCCTACAGCATTAGCTTGGTGCAATTGTCGTGCAGAAGTCACTTTAGCATCAGGAAAATGATTTTGCAAAAATGCTTTGCTGGTTTGTGGTAAATCAGCAGCTTGAATAGGGGTTGACGCGTTTTCTGAATGAGTAGAGTCATCATCAGAACAAGCGGTAAAACCTAAAGCTATAAATGCGACGAGTAAAAAGTGTGAAATTTTCATCTTCATGATTTGAAGGTTTAAAAGGGTTAAAATTAGGGTTAGTAAACTAAGCCATTTGGCTTTATGATTATACCACAAATAAACACTTGAAATCTGTAATGAATTGGGAAAATGAGGAAAGTCCTAAAAAACAGGGCTATTTTCTTTCAAAAAGGAAACGTCTATCTTGTAAACACATACAAAACAGACGCTTAGTTCATTTCAATTTATAGGTATTCAGCTATTAATCATCAACCGTTTCGACCTCCATATCGGTTTCTAAGTCTAATTTTCTCAATTTTTTAAATCCAAATCCGGAAGCCACCACCGTAATCAAAGTCATCGTTCCACCAAAGACCACGGCTGTAGCGGTGCCCATCAATTTAGCGGTCAGCCCACTTTCAAAGGCCCCGAGTTCATTTGAAGAGCCTACAAAAATAGCATTTACAGAAGCCACACGTCCACGCATTTCATCGGGAGTTTTGAGTTGTAAGATTGTTTGACGAATTACCATAGACACGCCATCAACAGCGCCACTGACAAACAAGGCTACTACAGACAACCAGAACCAAGTAGATAAGCCAAACACGATAATACAGAGTCCGAAGGCAAAAATGGCGGCTAGCAATTTCATCCCGGCGTGCTTATTTAGAGGAAAGCGCGTAGATAATAGCATCGTTAAGAAAGCTCCCACTGCCGGTGCGGCGCGCAAAACACCAAAGCCTTCTGAGCCAACATGTAAGATATCTTGTGCAAACACCGGTAATAATGCTACAGCCCCACCAAAAAGTACGGCGATCATATCAAGGGTTAAAGCGCCCAAAATAATTTTAGCTTTAAACACAAAGCGCAAGCCATTGCGCAAACTTTTAAATACAGGTTCGCCAACATTAGGATTTAAAATAGGTTTTCGTTTAATTTGAGTGAGCACCAAAGCTGCAGATAGTGCTATAGCAAAGATAAAACACAAGGGCCAGTGTACACCAATCCAGTGAATCAACAAACCTCCCAAAGCCGGCCCGAGCACATTGCCCATTTGTTGAAACATACTATTCCAAGAAGTAGCATTAGCATAAACTTTACGCGGAATGACCAAAGAGAACAACGAAAAAATAGTGGGTCCTAAAAAAGCACGTACAAAACCACCGATAAATACCAAGACGTAAACGCTATACAAAATAGTCTGCAATTCCCAGCCGGCCACTACACGCGGCCAAGTGAGTAAAAACAAACCCAAGCTAATCACCGTAAATCCGGCAATACATTTAAGTAAGAGATTTCGCTTTTCCTTTTGATCAACAACATGTCCGGCAAACAAAGCCATAGACACTGCCGGAACTACTTCCATCAAACCAATAATCCCTAGAGCTAAAGGATCTTTTGTCAAGGTATACACCTCCCACTCCACCACTACAAATTGCATAGACCACGCAAAGGTCAAGGCAAAACGCAGAAATAAATAAATTTTAAATTCTTTAAACCGCAAGGCCTGATAAGGGTCTTTTTTTACTTCTTCTTTCATAATTTATACACGCGAAACCTCTGTAATTTTACCCTTGTAAAACCGGAAAAGACATTATCAATCCATTAATAATCATATCTGTACCAATAATAGCGATGATGAGTCCCATCAATTTTCCAATCACTGAAATCACATTGTGCCCCAATCGTTTGATAATCACTTCACTCATATTAAACACCATAAAATTAAGGTAACAAACAATGCCAAACACAACAATCACGATTGCTGAATGCCCCCAGGTGTTTTTAGACACAAAGTTCATAGCTGTCACAATAGCGCCGGGACCAGCTAACATAGGTATTGCTAATGGCGAAATAGCGATATCTTCATCAATATTGATCTTAGCCAAGCCTTGAGCTGGTGATTTTTTAGAGCCAATCATATCAAATCCCACTAGAAACACCAAAATTCCCCCAGTAATTTTAAAAGCTGGAATCGTAATCCCGAAAAGGTTAAAAATAATTTCACCTAATATCATAAAGAGGAAAACGATTATAAAAGCCGTCTTGACTGCTTTTATATTGATACGGCGTTTTGTCTCTTTATCGGCACCTTCAGTAAGGCTTAAAAACACAGTTAAGTTTGAAATAGGATTCATAATAGCGAAGAATCCCATAAAAACTGTCAATGCGAAAGTTAAATAATTAATCATTTTTCCAGCTATTATCAGAAGGCGTAGCGTCCATAAAGATGCTTCCTTCAAGTGTTATTGATTGTGGTGGGTTGACATTTTTAATTTGTATTGTTTTTTCAACAGGATTTGATTTCCAAATTGAAGGGGTCAAATGTACTCTTTTTGTTTGACCTTTACCATCAGTCAGGATAATGTTTACAGGAGCGGGTAATCCACCGCGATTGCGGATAGTCAATTTCACTTTATGGCGTTTTACCTTCACCTTTTCGATGCTGTAATCAATATAATTATGGCTAAAAAACCAGCTTTTCCAGAACCAATTTAAATCCTTTTGTGTTGCGTCATTAATGCTGTAAAAGAAATCCCACGGCATAGGATGTTTGCCGTGCCAACGCTGCATATAAGTTTGTAAAGCCATTAAAAACTGATCTTTGCCTAACAAATCGCGCAAGGCCAAATAGCCCAAAGCGGCTTTTCCATATTGATTATTGCTCAAGGCAGCACCGCGCAGAATATTTGACGGTGTAATTATAGGAATGGCTTGCTCAAAGGACGGGTCGTTAATCCAGCGGTTGACTCTAAATTTTTTAAAATTTTCTACAGCTTGTTCTTTTCCTAAATCAACTATACTAATCAAATATTCCAATGCCGTAGCCCAGCCTTCATCCATAAATCCGAATCGCGTTTGGTTGGTACCCATATAAAAAGGAAAATAAGAATGTGCTAATTCGTGCTCAGCTACAAATCGTGTGAAATTGGGATTGTCAGGATGTGAACTATCATTAGCCAGCATCGGATATTCCATATCGGCAAACCCGCGCACGACCGTCATGGTAGGATAAGGATAAGCTATCCCGGGAGTGTGATTTGAAAACCATTGCAAAGCATGTTTAGCATAACCGACCATATTTTGAAAATCTGTTGCCGCAGGCTCATAAGCTGCTTGCACACTCACGCGTTCAGCACGACCTACATCCACACTGCCGGCATCCCATAAGTACTCATCGCTGACAGCCAAAGCAAAATCAGTCACATTAGATGCTTTCCAACGCCAAGTTACTAGCGAATCATTAGCTGTAATTCCGCCTTTTTGTAAGTCGGTAGCATCTACAATTGTCACCACCTCATCGCTGATTAATGATTTTTTATAACGCTGATAAAACTTGTTTTGCAATACCGATTGAGGATTTTGCAAACGCCCTGTAGCCCACACCAAATAATCTTGAGGTACACTTACTGACACTTCAAAATCACTAAAATCATTATAAAATTCTTGTGACAGCACGTGCGGCATTTTGTCCCAACCTACATAATCATCATACACCGCTACACGTGGGAAAAAATAAGCCAAGAAAAAACTGTGTTGCGATATAGCCCCTTCTCTACTGCTCACTTTTGACAAGTCATAATGCCAATCAATAGTCAACTGCACTTGCTCACCCGGCAAAAGTGGCGATTGTAATTTGATAAATTTATCAGTGCCGTCCATCTTGCTAGAAGGCCAAGTCTGCGTTTCTCCATTTTCAGCATAATAATCAATATGTAACCCTGAAGTGAGGTAGTCTTCAGGTACAGGTCTATTTCGAGGAGCTCCAGGTTTATGATGATTCATAAACAGCTTAAAATTGAACCGGCTCAAGGTGTCAGGGCTATTATTGGTATACCTAATAACTTCATGCCCTTTTACCAGTCTTTGTGGCGGTTTTACCGTGATAGACATTGTGTAATGCGCGTGATTTTGCCAGTAATTTTCCCCGGGATCACCCGTACGACTTCTCGTTTGAGCTTCATAAGCCGCTTTAATGTTTCTCGGTTCATAAAGTTGTTGAGCGCGAGTTGTTGAGAGAAAACAACACAATAAAGCTATGGCTAAGGCTGAATTTTTAAGCATGTATCAAAAATCTAATCTGTTTTCTTAATAATTAGTAAAGGTAAGGGATTAACACAAATTCAAAAAATGAAGTCTCTTAAAATCGTGACTTCCCTGTAATTTTAAGGATTTTCAAAGATTACAATTCTATTTTTCAGCAACTTAACTCTACACAAATCTGTTAAATTTTAAAAATAAACACTACTATGTATTGCATAATACCATTTAATAGATATATCTTTGCATTAGAAATGTAACTGAATTTATAAATCCTGTGCTGATGAAGTTAGAAAACACCAAAGCGCAAATGCGAAAAGGCGTATTAGAATACTGTATTTTAAGTATTTTACACAGACAAGACGCGTATGTTGGGGAGCTACTAGATCGTTTAAAAGACGCTGAACTTCTAGTTGTTGAAGGTACCATATACCCCTTGATGACGCGTTTAAAGAACGCCAAATTACTGAGCTACCACTGGGAAGAATCAACTGGTGGTCCTCCTCGAAAATACTACAGTCTCACCCCACAAGGCGAAGAATTTTTAAGCGAATTAGGTAAAACTTGGACTGCTTTACAAGCCTCAGTCACCGCTGTAACCTCAACAAAAACGGACTCTCATGAATAAGACCATCACTATCAATTTGGCCGGTTTTAATTTCTACATAGATGAATCGGCTTATCACAAACTCGATCATTACCTCAAAGCGATTTCGGCTTCTTTGCAAGCGGACACGCGAGAGGAAACCATGCAAGACATTGAAGCGCGCATAGCTGAATTATTTCTTGAAAACCAAAAAGAAACGACTCAAGTTATCCGTGATAACGACATTGCGCACATCATCGAAATCATGGGGCAGCCCAAAGATTTTGAAGAAGGTGACGAATCGGAGACCACTGACAAACACAAACAGAACCGCGATCAATCTAGCAAAAAATTATACCGCGATGTAGACAATCGCTATCTAGGTGGTATCTGTTCAGGTTTAGGACATTATTTAGGGATTAAACCCATATGGATACGCCTGATTTTCATTTTAGCATTGCTGTTGAGTTATTCGGGATTCATCATCATTTACATCGTACTTTGGGCCGTCATTCCTGCAGCGCGCACTACCAGTGAACGCTTAGAGATGCGCGGTAAAAAAATTAATGTCGATAACATTGAGCACCAAGTGCGCGAAGGCTTTTCAAATTTAAAAGACAATGTAAAAAAAGCCGACTACAGCGGAGCGAAACGCTTTTTTAACAAGTTGGGCAGCTTTTTTCTCAAATTAGGAAAAGGCATTTCTAAATTCATTGGAGCTATATTAATGGCTATCAGTATATTGGGTATTATTGCAACCATCATGAGTGTACTGGGTTTGGGAACTTTTACAATTATTGAAACCTCGTGGTCAGATTATGCCAGCATTGCCGATCTTGGATTGCCATTATGGGTAGTTTCCGCTCTGCTTGCTTTGATTGTTATTGTTCCCTGTATTGTACTGCTGTATTTAGGTGTCAAACTCTGTTCTCCGCATACAAAATCACCTAATTTAGCTGTAAAAATCAGTGTTTTTGCTATCTGGATAATTGCTATTTTTACCATTGCAGGTCTCGGCATACGCCAAACCACACTTCGCGCTTATGATATTGATTTAAGTACAAAGAAAACTATTCCTCTACATCCACAAGACAGCTTACACATCGATTTAGCAACTGATCAGTGGGGATTGCAATCGAGTCGTACTTATCCGTATTTCATAGCATCAGATGCACAAGGACACAAACTTATTTTAGCTGATGAAGTGGAAATTTTGATTAAATCAACACGTCAACACTCAGCTTATTATGAGCTTATCAAATCAGCTAGTGGTTACAATTATCAAAATGCCAAATCGCTTGCCGAAAAGATACACTACCCTATTCGCGTTAGCAATGACACACTCTACTTGTCGCGCTTCTTAACTACTGATATCGACAATGATTTCAAAAATCAAACTGTTGAACTCACTGTATACATCCCCGAGCACATGCCATTTTCAGTATCTTCAAGCTTAGAGTATTACATCCAAAACTTAAGCTATACTTACTACGACAGGCTGTTAGAATTTAAAAATAATTCTGTAAATTGTATATCATGTGAAACGGATTTACCGACTTCAAAAGCAACGGAAGCGGCTAGTGACACCTCTGAGTGGTACACCCCTAAAGCACAACAACAACAACAACAACAACAACAACAACAACAACAACAACAACAACAACTTTAAACCGACAACTTATGTTACTCAAAACCAAACTAATTCTTACGCTTTTACTCATTAGCACTAGTCTTACTGCTTGCAAACTAAACGTCAATTTTTCGGGAATAGACGGAGAAGGACCTGTAGTCGAGCGCACTTATCCACTCAACAAAACTTTCACGGCCTTAGACATATCTGCAGGTTGGGAAGTTGAGCTCATCAAAAGTGACCACCCTCATATTGTGGTACGCACCGAGGAAAACCTTCAAGATTTATTAACCTATCATATCAAAGGTGATGAATTAATCTTTAAAACCCTCAAAAATATAGGGCATTCAAAATCGCGTAAAATCAGTGTTTACTACAACAACTTGACTGCTATTACTGCCAGTAGCGGCAGCGAAGTGCATTCTGCTGACAGCTTTGATCAAGCACAACTCAACTTACATTCTTCTAGCGGAGCTGAAATAAAATTGCAACTAAAAACCGGACGTTTAACTTTAGATGCTAGTTCGGGAAGCGAAATTGAATTGACTGGTACCAGCAAGCAATTATCAGCCGAAGCTTCAAGCGGAGCTGATATCGACCTTGAGCACCTCAAAACCCAAGAAGCCGATGTTAAAGCTTCTTCAGGGGGAAGTATTCAGGTGTATGCACTCAATTTATTAAAAGCCAAAACCAGTAGTGGCGGCTCAATTGATTATAAAGGAGATCCCAAACAAAAACAATTCAATCAATCCATTTCGGGAGGAAGTATTTCGGTTGACGTGGACTAATTTAAGTTAAAACAACTATTTATTTTTAACACTAAATAGATATATTATCTAGTCCCTCTTCAAAATTAAACCTCAATCCTCACACAAATTACAGGCATTAAATTTGTGTAAGGATTTTCTTTTCAGTTTTATTTCGGACAAAAGAATCTACAAATAGCGCATAAAACAATACCTATCACGCAATACTATCTTTTTTACAGTTTTTAGTATCCGCTCTCAACACTAGAAAAAACCTATAAAAAGCAAGTAACAATTCACGCGTAACTCATTCATTATCTAGGAAATATTTTAACGAAAATATTGCAGCTAGAAGCGCTCAAAATAAGCGGTTATTGGTAAATTTGCACAACTTGATAAATTTCCGTCCCATGATTCTAAAAAAGATAACGGATTTTCTATTTTCTACGCGCTTAATGGCCGTACTTTTTATTGTTTTTGCAGCGGGTATGGCTGTAGGAACCTTTATAGAAAACTCGTATAGCACTGCATTTGCACGTATCTATGTTTACAATGCCAAGTGGTTTGAGGCCGTCATGATTTTATTAACACTCAACTTTATTGGTAACATCTCAAAATACAAACTTTGGCGTAAAGAAAAGTGGTTGACCCTTTTGTTTCACGCCTCTTTTATTTTAATTCTTATAGGTGCTGGTGTCACTCGTTATATCAGTTATGAAGGCGTTATGCCAATTCGCGAAGGTGAGTCTTCAAATGTAATCATGTCACAAAAAACATTTTTAACCGCCTATATCGATGGTGAATACGACGGTAAAATGTTGCGTAAAGAAAAAGACTTTCACGTCCTCTTAGCTGATGGTGCTAACAACCACCACTACTTTTATACAGACTTCAAAGGACAAGAGGTTTCTTTAGAAATTACTAAATTTATTAAAGATGCCAAGCGCACTGTAGTCGCCGATTCTACCGGAAAACGCTACTTAAAAATCGTTGAAGCTGGCAGTGGACAACGCAAAGATCACTACATCGCTGAAGGGCAGGTTAGTAATTTTTACAATATTTTATTCGCTTTTAACAAACCCACTGATGGTGCTATCAACATCCATTTAGACGATCAAGGTAATTATACCATCAACACGCCTTTTGAAGGGACTTACCTTCGCATGGCCGATCAAAAAACAGGCTTGGTGGCTAAAGACAGTGTACAACCACTGCAATTGCGTTCGCTTTACAGTTTAGCAGGCTTGCGCTTTGTACTACCTGAACCAGCCATTAAAGGCCATTTTGACGTGGTTAAAGAAGAAAATCCAAATCCACAATCTGTTGATGCCGTATTTGTTACTGTGCGCTCAAATGGCGAGGAAAAACAATTAAAACTACTAGGATCACAGGGCATTATCAGTGAATTTTCTGATACCGAATTGGCTGGTCTTGACATTCATTTGCGTTATGGTAGTAAAGAATACAAATTGCCGTTTAACATTCACTTGAATGATTTTATCGCCAAAAAATATCCGGGTACAGCCAATAACCCTACCCCTAGCTACTCTTCTTTTATGAGTAAGGTGACTGTTGAAGATGGTGACAAACACAGTGATCACGATATTTATATGAACCACGTATTGGATTACGGCGGATTTCGTTTTTTCCAATCCTCTTTTATGCCTGATGAAAAAGGAACTATTCTCTCTGTTAGTCACGACTGGTGGGGCACTAACATTACTTACGTAGGTTACACGTTATTATATATTAGTATGCTTTTAATCTTATTTATCAAAGGCTCTCGATTTAAAGAGCTCGAAGTAAAATTGCGCAAAGTGAAAGCGAAGAAAAAACAAAACAGAGCTAAATTATTAGGTGCTTTAACTTTATTATTTGCTTTAAGTGGTTTCTCTAGCTTTGCTCAAAATGCTGCTGATACCATTAACAATGAAGCAACGGAAGTAGCTATCGACACAAATGCTTCAGTGGCTCAAAATGCAGAAGCCTCACAACACTCACAAATCATAGGAGCCGATTTATCTGTTGATCACATCAACAAGTTGATTATTGAAAATGCTGTTCCTAAAAAACAAGCTGCCGCCTTTGGAAAATTAGTCATGCAAGACTACAAAGGCCGCATGAAGCCGCTTAACACCTACTCATCAGAGTTACTGCGCAAAATTAGTCGCCAAACCTCTTATTTAGGCTTAAACAGCGATCAGGTGATGCTTTCAATGTTGACACATCCTGCGCTTTGGTTTAATGTACCAGTCATTAAAATTAAAAGTCAAGATGAAAAATTACGTGACATTTTAGAAGTTCCTGATGGAACAGATCACGTAAAGATGACGCGATTTTTCAATCCCGATGGCACTTATAAATTTGCACCTTATCTCGAAGAAGCTTACCGAGCTAAACGCAAAAGTCAATTTCAAAAAGACTTAGTAGATACCGATGGGAAAGTAAATTTACTTTACAATGCTCTGCAAGGCAAAGTACTTCGTATTTTCCCAGTTCCAGGAAGTATCGATAACAAATGGGTTTCCTTACCTGATGCTAAAGAAAGTCCTGAAAAATTTAATGGGAAAGATTCATTATTTGTCATGAACGCTTTACCGATCTATATTCAAAGCTTAAAACTCGGACACACCTCAGGAGATTACACCAGAGCGAATAGTGTTTTACAAAGCATAAACGTTTATCAACACAAATTTGGAAAACAAGTTATGCCGAGTGATAATCGCATAGAAGCTGAAATCATCTATAACAAATACAACATTTTTGAAAGCTTATTTGAATATTACACCTACATCAGTTTATTCCTATTCATCTTTGTTATTCTCGAAATTTTCTACAGCAAAAAATGGATTCATTACACCATCAATTTTGGCAAAGCTATAGTTATACTCCTATTCTTATTGCACACAGCCGGACTTATTGTGCGCTGGTATGTGTCAGGGCACGCCCCGTGGGGAGATGCCTATGAAAGTATGATTTATGTAGCTTGGGCCACTATGCTGTTTGGGTTAATTTTTGGACGTAAAAGTGATTTAACTATTGCTTCAACAGCCTTTGTTACCGCTATCATTTTGATGATTGCTCATTGGAACTGGATGGATCCTTCTATTGCTCACCTTGCTCCTGTGTTAGATTCGTATTGGATTATGATTCACACCTCGATAATTGTAGCGAGCTATGGGCCATTTACGCTGGGCGCCATTCTTGGTATTGTGTCGTTATTGCTCATCATTATGACCACAAAAAACAACAAAGCTAAAATGGAACTCAACATTAAAGAGCTCACCATCATTACCGAAATGGCTATAACTGTAGGCCTTGTGTTGTTGACTATTGGTAACTTTCTCGGTGGACAATGGGCTAACGAAAGTTGGGGGCGTTACTGGAGCTGGGACCCTAAAGAAACTTGGGCCCTTATCAGTATTATGGTTTACGCTTTTGTGATTCACATGCGTCTAGTACCAGGCTTACGCAGTAGATTTGCCTTTAACTGGATTGCTATTATTGCTTTTAGTTCCATCATGTTTACCTACTTTGGTGTAAACTTTTACTTAAGTGGTCTACACTCTTATGCTAGTGGTGAACAAATCATCAGCTATAAGTTTATTGTCATCGGACTTTTATCATGGTTCCTATTAGGTGCTGTAGCCTACTGGAAGCATAAAAAGTACTACAAGAAATCGGTTTCAAAGCAAATTAAAAAATAAATTTAAAACCCAATCCCCTCATTACGAGGGGATAATTTTTTAGTGTTATTTTTAGGGCAAAAAAGTCAAAAAAAAGTTTGTAGAGAATGAAGTGTTGCTTTATATTTGCACTCGCTTAGATAAAGCAAAAGTTCTATAAATATAGATTATTGGAGAGATGCCAGAGTGGTTAATGGAGCGGATTGCTAATCCGTCGACGTGAAAGCGTCGCCAGGGTTCGAATCCCTGTCTCTCCGCTGTTAATAGAACTTTCGGGGTGTAGCGTAGCCCGGTCATCGCGCTTGGTTTGGGACCAAGAGGTCGCAGGTTCGAATCCTGCCACCCCGACAAAGAAAGCCTGAAATCTAATAAGATTTTGGGCTTTTTTAGTTTTATATGTTGCCGTCGATAGACGAGCGTAAGTATAAAACTAAAAAAGACCTACAGCTGCGTAGCAGTTCAGGCTGGGTTTGTAACAACCCACTCTCAGGATCATCGACTAAAGGGAGGTAATCCTGCCACTCCGACAAAAAAATCCTTTCACATTTTGTGAAGGGATTTTTTGTTTTTTGATGTTGGCAAACTCCAAGGTTTGACATAAGGATTAAAACAAAAAGTAGATACGGACGGCCGTCCATATCTACTTCTTTGTTTTATACGTTACGGGCAATAGACAGCATAAAATCACCGACCAAAATAGAGGTAATCCGGGGCATTAATTCAAACTCAACACCGCTTTCTCGGCACAATTTTGACCGTCAATAGCGGCTGAAACAATTCCTCCGGCATAGCCCGCTCCTTCTCCACAAGGATACAAACCGCTAATTTGGATATGTTCTAGGGTTTTGTGATCGCGTGGAATTCTGACTGGTGAAGAGGTTCTCGATTCAGTAGCGTGTACCACAGCTTCATTGGTGTAATAGCCACGCATTTTTTTGCCAAAGGCCTTAAATCCTCCTTGTAGCGTTTTATATACAAAATCCGGTAACACTGTTCCTAATTCTACAGAAGTAATACCTGGTTTATAAGAAGTTTGTGGCAAGTTGTTAGATACTTTTCCTTTACAAAAATCAACCATGCGCTGTGCGGGTACGGTTTGTGTTTTTCCGCCAGCCACCCAAGCGCGTTGCTCAACTGATTGTTGAAATTGCATAGCTGCTAAAGGCGAGTCGCCAAAAATTTTAAAATCTTCCGGACGTATTTCCACTACGATTCCCGAATTAGAATACTCTTGATCGCGACGACTTGGTGACCAGCCATTGGTGACAACTTCACCCGGCGCGGTGGCACATGGCGCTATAATTCCACCAGGACACATACAGAATGAATACACACCGCGTCCGTTAACCTGATTGACTAATCCATAAGCCGCTGGGGGCAAAAATTCGCCTCGCGTTTTACAATTGTACTGGATGCTATCGATTAACTCTTGCTGGTGTTCAATGCGCACTCCTAAGGCAAAAGGCTTTGCTTCAAGCGCTATGTTTTTACGGTGTAGCAATTCAAAGATATCACGAGCCGAGTGTCCTGTTGCTAAGATGAGTTTACGCGCTTTAAAGCAATCGCCGGTCATAGTTTGAACCCCTGCGATGCTATTGTTTTTAATCAGAATATCTGTTATTCGACTTTCAAAATGTACTTCTCCCCCATAAGCCTGAATGCAAGCTGTAATTTTTTGAATAATGGGCGGGAGTTTATTGGTACCGATATGAGGATGCGCATCAACTAGGATTTTTGGCGTAGCACCAAAGGCTACTAGCAATTCTAAAATGCGTTTTACATCTCCTTTTTTCTTACTACGCGTGTAGAGTTTTCCGTCAGAATAAGTTCCTGCCCCGCCTTCTCCAAAACAATAATTAGAATCTTCATTGACTAGGTGCTCTATATTGAGTTTTTTTAAATCACGACGTCTAGCTCTAACGTCTTTTCCGCGTTCTAAAAGAATAGGTTTTTGCCCTAACTCAATGCAACGCAGTGCTGCAAATAGACCGGCTGGCCCTGCCCCAACGATGATAACTTCCTCTTCATTTTCAACATTTTGAAAGTTGGGAATAGGATAGGTTGGTGCTGTAAATTCTTCTGCACAATACAGCTCTCCTGTCAAATTAATTTTTACTCTTTTTTGGCGGGCATCAATGCTTCGCTTTAAAATTTCGACATGTGTAATATCGCGCAAAGAAACTCCCATTTTTTTAGCTAAAAACGAATGCAAAGTAGCGGGAGTAGCAGCCATTTCTGGAGAAACTTGTACGGAAAATTTTTTCCTCATCGGGTCTGTTTTATAAGGCAAAGATACTAAGAAATTACGTAATCAATTAGCCGTGAAAGTGGAGGGCGATTGAATGGAAAAATTTAGAATACACAAGAGGAAATCACAAAAATTAACCCCCTAAAGCACAATGGCTGTAGAGGGTTAAACAATTACTTAAATGTATTTGCTTTATTTATTAGGCTGTGGCGTATAGCGCAAATACGGCTTAACTATACGGTGTCCTTTAGGGAATTTTGTAGGGATTTCTTCTGTTTTAATATTACCCCCTACAATAACTTCTTCTCCCTCTTTCCAGTTGGCAGGAGTCGATACACTATAATCGGCTGTCAATTGCAAAGCATCTAATACACGAAGAATTTCGTGGAAATTACGTCCGGTTGCTGCCGGATAAGTCAGTGTCAATTTTACTTTTTTATCAGGACCGATAATAAACACTGAACGCACAGTATGGGTGTCATTCCATTTTGGATGAATCATACCATAAAGCGTAGCTACTTTTTTATCAGTATCAGCAATGATAGGATATTTCACTTCTGTGTTTTGTGTTTCATTAATATCCTTAATCCATCCCTTGTGATCTTCCAAGCTATCTGTACTAACAGCTAAAATCTTGGTATTTCGCTTTGTAAATTCATCGTACAGTTGAGACATGCTTCCCAACTCAGTAGTACAAACTGGCGTGTAATCTGCAGGGTGTGAAAATAAAATTCCCCAGCCATCGCCTAAGAATTCGTAAAAATCAATTTCCCCAGCTGTTGTAGTAGCCTGAAAATTTGGAACAGTTTCTCCTAATGGTAAACTCATCTTTAAAAGGTTTTTAAGGTTAATAGTATTTACAGGGGCAAATCTAGTTATTTCCTACTAATTCCATAGGATTACAAGGAATATTTTTTATTTTTTTATTCAAAAGAACACAACTTACTAATTATCAATAAAATACATTGTGTTAAAAATTTATTTTACAAAAAGTAACTCGTAATCAAAAACAAAAAAATCCCGATTGTGTGCTTAAGACAACTACACAACCGGGACCGCATCAACCAAAAATTCTTGTTTTAGTTCTTACGCTATCAATCTACTTCAACCTGAATAGAATTTAAAAGTAAGTCTTTAAAATTTTGAAAATCATTTTTCATCGTTAAAGCCTGCTTTTCTTTATGCATCACTTCTTCCCCTTGAGGAGGTATTGTTATTTTTTGCCATTGTTCAGCAGTATAAACATTAGGAAATTTACACGGATGTGCGGACGATAAAAACACACCTGCTATTTGTTCAGACTTACTTACGCCATAGTTTTTCAATGCTTGATAAGCTATGGCAGTGTGTGGACACAAGATATAGTCATCCTCCTGTTCTACGTGTTTAATTATTTCAAGCGTTTCTTGATCAGTAAAAGCATAACCTTTTATTTTGGCACGCATTTTATCGACTTCATCGTCAAACATAAAACGCATACGTTCAAAGTTACTCGGGTTGCCTATATCCATTGCATTAGACAGGGTTTGCACCGATGGTTTAGGGGTAAACATACCCGTTTTTAAATATTCAGGAACAATAGCATTAACGTTAGTTGCGGCAATAAAACAACTGACCGGAAGCCCCATTTTCTCAGCAAATAAACCAGCCGTTAAATTGCCAAAATTTCCACTAGGCACAGAAAACACAATGGGATGTTGATTGCCTTTTCTGCGGATTTGAGCGTAGGCATTAAAGTAGTAAAACGTCTGCGGAATCAATCGGATTATATTGATTGAATTAGCCGATGACAAATTCATTTTTTGCTTTAATTCTTCATCTAAAAAAGCGCGTTTTACTAAGGCTTGGCAATCGTCAAAAGTACCTTCCACCTCAACCGCTGTAATATTTTTCCGCAAAGTAGTCAGTTGTTTTTCTTGCAACGGACTCACTTTGCCTTTAGGATATAAAATGGTTACACTAATTCCCGGTACGCCATAAAATCCTTGAGCCACAGCTCCGCCGGTATCTCCTGAAGTAGCCACCAAAATATGTAAATCTTGCGCTTTCCCATTTAAGAGATAACTCATTAAACGACTCATAAATCGAGCGCCAAAATCTTTAAACGCCATAGTTGGACCGTGAAAGAGTTCTAACACGTAACTATCTTTTTCAATCTCTATAACGGGTGCTGAAAAGTTTATAGCTTCTTCTACAATTTGTTTCAAGGCTAAATCGTCAACACTATCCCCTAAGAGGTGCTTTGCCACTTGATAAGCGATTTCTTGAAAACTTTTTTGCGGTAGACTTTCAATAAATTCATCTGGCAATTTAGAGAGCTGTTCAGGCATATACAAGCCTCCGTCAGTCGGCAAGCTGTGAAATACAGCTTCTTTTAAACTGACCTTTTTTTGGGGTGATTTTGTACTAAACAGTTGCATGACGTAAATTTTTAGGGTTAGTAACAGAAAGCACTTTAGGTCCTTGAGTATTGATGCGTGATACAAATCCTTCAGAAGCTATATCGACTTCATTAAAGCGATTTTGAATCATTTGCTTAACATTTTGAGCCGTTTTCAGGTCTTTACTCAGCGCAAAAACAGAAGGACCTGATCCTGATATGCCAAAGCCTAAGGCTCCCAAATCTAGCGCTTGCTTTTTGAGTTCGTCAAATTTAGGAATCAAGATAGATCGTGAAGCTTCGACTAATTTATCTTCTAAAGAGCGGCTGATTAAATCGTAATCTTCACGATAAAGGCCACTGATTAATCCGGCGATATTACCACATTGTTGAGTGGCTTCTTTAAGCAATACACGTTGAGGCACAATTTTACGGGCATCGCGCGTTTGGATTTCTATTTGTGGGTGTACTACTGTTGCTACCAATTGATCAGGAGTTGGCAGAGCAATAATATCGATGGGATTATAGCTTCTGATCAGCACAAAACCACCGTAAAGAGAAGGTGCCACATTATCGGCGTGACCGTGCCCACAAGCAATTTCTTCACCTTTCATAACAAAAGGCATCAACTCAGCAGTTGACAAAGGCTCGCCTAGCAGCTTATTGACTCCAAAAATACCTGCAACGGTACTAGCGGCACTTGAACCTAAACCGCTTCCAATAGGCATTTTTTTATGCAATTTGACTGCAATTCCTACCTCTTCTTTCCCCACTTTTTTAAGTAAATCTGCAATGGTAGCGGTTACTGTATTTTTTAGAGGATCTTTAGGCAGTAGTCCGTTGTCACCAGTAATATCGACTAATTCGACTCCAGGTGTATTTTTAATTTCCAATTCAACTTCATCGCCAGGTTCTTCCAGCGCAAAGCCCAAAACATCAAATCCACAAGTTACATTAGCAACAGTAGCGGGGGCAAAAACTTTTATATAATCAAGCATAATATTGTATTTTTAAAGACAAGCCTATGGCTGTCAAAGTTTATCAATCGATTTAATTATTTCCTACACGTACTAAATCAGCAAACACACCTCCTGAGGTAACTTGTACGCCCGCGCCAGGACCCTTAACAACTAGCGGATGGCTCGGGGTATAACGCAAGCTGGTAAAAGCAATAATGTTGTCACTGCCAGATAAGTTGTAAAACGGGTGTGACTCATCAACCGCTTTGAGTTGAATACTGATCTGTCCTTTTTCCAAAACGCCTACATAGCGCAATACTTTATTTTGTTGTTCGGCCTCTTTTTTGAGCTGTTCAAAATAGGCATCCGCTTTTTTCAACTCGTCGTAAAAAGCATCAACAGAAGGCGCTTTAAGGCAAGCTTCGGGTAAAATGTTTTCCAAATGAATACTGTCCATTTCTACTTCATTTCGGGCGTCACGAGCCAAAATCAACATTTTACGCATAAAATCTAATCCACTCAAATCATCTCTGGGGTCAGGTTCTGTAAAACCGAGTTCTTGGGCTTCTTTAACCACTTCATAAAAGTGTTTATCACCTTTAAAGGTATTGAAGATATAAGAAATGGTTCCTGAAAGAATAGCTTCTATTTTGATAATTTGGTCACCACTATTCATCAAATCTTTTAGCGTGCTGATAATCGGTAAGCCCGCGCCTACATTGGTTTCGTAAAAAAAGCTTGCCCCTCCGTTTTTAGCCGCTTCCTTAAAAGCCTTGTATTGTGTCAACTCACTAGAATTACCGATTTTATTACAAGCCACAACAGAAACCCCCATATTGAGCAAGTTTAAGTATTCGTGCACTGGCGCAGGGCTGGCAGAATTATCAACAAACACGGTATAAGGCAGATGTAAAGCTTTCATTTGGTTAACAAAAGATTTTAAATCTGCTTTCTGACCATTGCTTTGCAGTTGATTTTGCCAATCTACCAATTCAATTTCACGGTCATTAAACAGCATTTGTCTACTGTTAGTAATTCCGAGCACTTTGATGCGCAAATTTTTATTGTGAAATAAAAACTGAGCGTGCGTTTTTATTTGGCTTAAAAATTCAGTTCCGATGTTGCCTGTTCCCAAACAAAACACGTTTAGGGTTTTAATATGAGACATAAAAAACTCGTCGTGAATCACGTTAAGTGCTTTATGTAAATCTCTTTGAGCTATAACTGTGGAGATATTATATTCAGATGAACCCTGAGCAATGGCTATCACATTAATTTTATGACGCCCTAATGCACTAAAAAACTTACCACTCACACCGATTGCACTTGACATTTTTTCGCCAACAATTGCCACAACTGACAGATTTTTAGTAACCATAGGCGGATCTATTCTTTGTGCTAAAAATTCCATTTCAAATTCATCGTATAGAATCAGCTCCGTTTTAGCCGTATCTTCTGGTGCAACAGCAAAGGTGATACTGTGTTCAGATGAAGCTTGAGTTATCAAAACAACATTAATATCATAACGAGAGAGCAAGGCAAACAAACGTCCACTAAAATTTGAATTTCCTACCAATCCACTACCCTGAATACTGACTAAATTGATATCTTTTATAGAGGTAATTCCTCTGACATAATCGCCACACTTCCCGGCCTTATTATGAATAAACGTTCCTTTAAAATCGGGATTAAACGTATTGCGAATGCTAATTGGAATGCGTTTAGCAAAAGCCGGAATCATCGTTGGTGGATAAATGACTTTAGCCCCAAAATAAGACAATTCTTTAGCCTCAGTATAGGTAATTTCGGTCAAGCTTCGCGCATCTTTTACAATGCGTGGGTCAGCAGTCATAAACCCATCTACGTCTGTCCAAATTTGTATTTCATCAGCCTTTAAAGCGGCCCCAAAAAGTGCCGCTGTATAATCACTTCCCCCACGTCCTAAGGTGGTGGTTTGTCCTTTTTTATTGGCTCCTATAAATCCTGTTATACAAAACAAGCGCGCTTGTGATTGATTGATAAAATCAGTGATATTAGTCTCGGTTTCGGCTGTATCAACATTGGCTTTTCCAAAACGAGAATCGGTAGAAATCAATTTACGGGCATCTACAAATTCGGCATCAGAAAATTTGAGTTTAAAAATTCCTGATAGCATAAAATTTGCACACAACTCGCCGTAAGCAGCAATACTATCTTTAGTTTTTGGAGACAATTCATTGACGGCACTAACCCCTTGTAATAAGTTTTCAAGGCTATTAAAAAACAACTTCAATTGCATAAGTACAGAATTTTGAAGTTTTGCCGGTATAAACTGATGAACCACCTCAAGATGGCGATTCACAATTTCAGCAAATTCAACTTGAAAATCATCGCCCTCAGCAGCTTTATAAGCCATATTTAATAATTGATTGGTCACACCACCCATAGCTGAAGACACCACAATTAAACGTTTATTTTCTTGTAACTGACTAGAAACAATTTCTAAAACTTTTGCAATACTTGCCGTGTCTTGAACAGAAGTTCCTCCAAATTTTAATACTCTCATAATGTTAGGTTTTAATTGATTTTGGGGTAAAAAAAAAGCCTCCCCAATCAGGAAGGCTTTATAAATTATATACTATTTTTTTATATAATACATCATTCTAGCATTCCCTACTAAGTCAGTCCGGTTGATACAATAATCGAGCTACTCGTCATTGTAATCGAGCTAATAGTAGAGGATGATGATGTTGTATTAATCAACATTTAAATAAGAAAATTTATTTTGATGAGGCTAAATTATAAAATAATATTAAACAAAAACTATTTTTTTTGATTTTTTTTGAAAATTATTTTCTTTAAAAACTACAGTACCTGCTTTTTATTTCTTCTCAAAAGACTAAAACCCCTCTTATTAGAAGACAAATGTTTCGGTTGTATACCTATCAAAAAAGACACAGCCAGAACAATTTAATCAAAATTATAAGCTCATCTTAGTCCGTTAGTTGATCTGCTTTGTTTTTATAAATCAGATAGCGCCATGCATAATACAGAATATGGAGCACGCCAAAAATAACAGCCACATAGAAAAAGGCGACATCGCGATCAGCTGGAACTGTGGTGTAATAGTGTAGTAAAGCTAATAGAATTAAGAATGTAGAAACAGCAAGCCCCGAAAGTTGAATTATGCGCATATCTTTATGTCTAGCGCGGGCATCGCCTCCTAATTTACTTTTTTTGATGCCGTAAGACTCATAAATGTCAAGTCCTACAATCATCCAAACAAGCAAGCGAATCCAGGTATCAAACGGTAGAAACATCATCATACCTAAGCAGACTAAGATTCCTAAACCCGGCAGATAAGGCACGAAGGGCACTTTAAATCCGCGCGGTACATCTTTTAGTTTATAACGTGTAATCAAGACGCCTAAGCACACTAGCATAAAAGCAAAAAGCGTCCCTATACTTGTCATTTGGCCTACAATACGTCCGGGAATAAAGGCCGCAAACACACTTATGAGTACCATAAACAACAAGTTTGATTTGTAAGGTGTACGGTGTTTTTTATGTACGTCTGAAAATAGTTTTGGCAAGAGGCCATCAATACTCATCGAATAAAACACGCGACTTTGTCCTAGCAATTGCACTAAAATAACAGAGGCAAAACCCAGTAAAATAGCAATAATAATAGCTAAGTTTAACCAAGGATAATCAGGGTGTGGCTGTCCATTAATAATAGGTCCCATAAACTCAATAGCTCTGGCTACCGGAGCCAATTCGCCTGTTCCTTCTGTACCTTTAAATTCGGTATAATGTGCCACTCCTGTCATGACGTAGGCAAAAAGGATGTAGATAATTGTGCAAATCACCAAGGAGCCGATAATACCAATAGGCATGGCTTTTTTAGGGTTTTTAGTTTCTTGAGCAGCCGTTGACACCGCGTCAAATCCTAAATAAGCAAAAAATACAATAGCTGCAGCGCGCAAAACACCACTCCACCCAAACTCTCCAAAACTACCTTGATTTGGTGGCACTAAAGGATGTAAATTTTCGGGACGTATGTAGTTAAACCCTATAATAATAAAGGCTAAAACAATAGCTACCTTTAGCACTACAATAAAATTATTAATCCATACCGATTGACTTGTTCCTCTAATCAACATTAAAGACATCACCACCACTATAAACACGGCCGGCAAGTTTAGTATTCCGCCATCAAAGGGTGTTTTTGTCAAGGCTTCCGGTAAGGCTACGCCATAATTGTGCAATAAAACAGAAAGGTAGTCACTCCAGCTTGCGGCAACGGTAGCCGAACCTACAGCGTACTCTAACACCAAATCCCAACCGATAATCCAGGCAATAAACTCGCCCATAGTGGCATATGAATACGTATAAGCACTTCCCGCCACCGGAATCATCGATGCAAATTCAGCATAACACAAGCCGGCTAATCCACAAGCCACTGCCGCGATGACAAAGGAAATCATAATACCTGGACCGGCGTAATTTGCGGCAGCCATTCCGGTTATCGAAAACAAGCCCGCCCCAATAATACAGCCTACCCCTAAAGCAACCAATGATGTTGCGCTGAGCGTTCGCTTTAATGAACCTTCCCCTGTATTCTTAGCTTCTTCTAACAACAAGGGAATTGATTTTTTAGTAAACAATCCCATATACTCTATTTAAACTTCACTAGTTAGCCTTAATTTTTAATGTGCGCTAAAATAACATACTACATAGGTTTAATTACTAATAATAATCTAAATATAAAAGGATTAATAGATCATACTTGTAATTATTTGCTAATAAATAAAAATAACTTTTAATATGATTTACTTTTTTGATTTAAAGACAAACAGCTAAGTATTGCTATCTATAAAGAGAAGGTTAAAATGGGGTATAAAAGATCCCTCAAATCTACCAGTAAATAAGAATTGGTAAACATGAGGGATATATTAATCTAAGAAATCTATCTGTTCACAATAAACAGACTATCTCCTATTCTTAGTCCACATTGTGAAGGCTAGCATTTTTCTTATCCTTAAAATAACGCCAGATAAAGTAAACCAAATGGAGGCTTCCGATAACTACAGCCGTATAGAAAAAGGCGACATCGCGCTCAGCGGCAACAGTCATATAGTGATGAACAAAAGCGAGAATAAGTAATAGAGCCGAAAGTACCAATCCACTAATACTGATATAAATTTTATCTTTAAAGTGTTTTTTACCGGCATTCATTTTACTTTTCTTGAGGCCGTAGTGTTCATAAATATCAATACCGATTAACATCCAGACCAATAAGCGAATCCAGGTATCAAACGGCAAAAACACCATCATTCCAAGGCAAACTAAGACGCCAAGAATAGGTATATAAGGCACAAAAGGCACTTTAAAAGCACGCGGTGCATCTTTCATTTTATAGCGTGTCACCAAGACGCCTAAACAGACCAAGATAAAGGCAAAAAGCGTCCCGATACTTGTCATTTGGCCTACAATACGACCAGGGACAAAGGCTGCAAAAGCACTCACTAACAACATAAAAGTGATGTTTGATTTATAAGGCGTACGGTGTTTTTTATGGACATCGGAGAAGAGTTTTGGCAATAAACCATCTACACTCATCGAGTAGAACACGCGACTTTGCCCAAGTAACATCACCAAGATTACAGATGAAAAACCCAACAAGATGGCCACAATGATAGCCGTATTTAGCCACGGATAATCCGGATGAGGAACGCCGTTAATAATCGGTCCCATCCATTCAATAGCCGTTGCTACAGGTGCCAATTCACCAGCGCCATCAAGACCTTTAAATTCGTGATAATCAACCACACCGGTCATTACATAAGCAAAGACGATATAGAGAATAGTACAAATAATCAAAGAGCCCAAAATACCTATAGGCATTGTTTTTTTAGGATTTTTTGTTTCTTGGGCGGCTGTCGAGACGGCATCAAATCCTATATATGCAAAAAACACAATAGCTGCGGCACGCAAAACCCCTGTCCAACCAAACTCACCAAAGCTACCTTGATTAGGCGGAATAAGTGGTTCTAAATTTTCCGGACGAATATAGTTTAATCCAATAGCTACAAAAACAACAACAATTCCAATTTTTAAGATAACGATTAAATTGTTTACCCAAGCCGATTCACTCGTTCCGCGGATCAATACCATGGACATCAGTACGACAATAAACACAGATGGCAGGTTCATAATACCGCCATCTAAAGGCGTTTTAGTCAAAGCTTCAGGCAAAGCCAATCCATAATTGTGTAGAAGAACCGATAAATAATCACTCCAACTCGAAGCTACTGTTGCGGCACCAACGGCATATTCTAACACCAAATCCCACCCAATAATCCAAGCGATAAACTCACCCATGGTTGCGTAAGAATAGGTATAAGCACTTCCTGCCACGGGAATCATGGAGGCAAATTCGGCATAACACAATCCTGCTAATCCACAACCTACTGCAGCGATGATAAAGGATATCATAATACCTGGACCTGCAAAATTAGCCGCTGCCATTCCGGTAATCGAAAATAATCCGGCACCAACAATAGCACCAATCCCTAAGGCTATTAATGAAGTAGAGTTTAACGTTCGTTTTAAAGATCCTTCTCCCGAATTATTAGCTTCTTCGAGAAGTTTGGGAATCGATTTTTTTATAAAAAGACTCATCGTAAATTGTAAATTATGATTGTTATATCTGCATTTCTACGCAAAAAGTGGAGCAAAATAGTAAATTTCTAATACCCGTTTTATACAAAAATTAAAAAATTCATAATTATAAGCTAATTCGACCTCTGAAAACAACCAAATCAACGCACATATAATCTATTTTTTATATAAAATTGATAACTTATATAGATTTATATCTAAATTTAAATTTTTTCTTATACTTTTTTATCACAAAAGAAAAGCAATAAAATAATTATTCTAAAATTTAATATCAATTCAAAAGATCTGCTATCTTAAGCAGATCTTTTGACTAAAATTAATGGAAAATCTAATACCCAAATAAGGTTTCTAAATCAATAACTTTATGCGGACCTATAGCTTTCAGTTCGCTTTCATCAATTCTCCCCTCTCCCACTACAAGACAATACGTATAAGGTTTGTGACTGACGTGTTTTGAGAAGAAATTTTGAATAGCTTCAAAATCCATATTTTCTACCTCATCATATACTTTTTGGCGAATATCAAAATTGCGTCCCATACGCTGAGCACTGAGGTAGCTATAAATAATGCTTTGCCCTGTAATCCGTTGTGAAGCCAACTGTTTACGTAACCCAACTTTAGCAGTGTTAACTGATTTCTCTGACTTTGGCAATGTGGTTAAGATGGTATTCATCGCTTTAACGGCATCGCTAAATTTATCGCTTTGTGTACCTACATAGGCTAAAAATCGCGTGCGTTCATCAGGGCGAGAGGGATTGCTGTAAAAAGCATAAGTGGAATAAGCCAAAGCTTGCGATTCACGAATAGTTTGAAAAACTACCGATTCCATTCCGCTGCCAAAATACTGATTAAAGAACGCGATTGTCGGCACTAAATCTTCACTGTAAACTTCGTTATTGCGCACCCAAAACACTTCGGCCTGCACCATATCGTAATACGCCATCAACACCTTGTTTTCAGTTTGTGATTGTTGTTTAAATTCTACTGGTTCAGGAAGTAGTTTAAATTCTTCCGGTGCCTGATGAATAGGTTTTAAAACAGCGGCAATAGCTTCGGCTGATTTTGGACCATAGTAAATCACCTTGTGCTTATAAGCTGCTAAATCGTGCAAAACAGTTACCAAATCTTGAGCTGTTAAGCTATCCAACTCTTCATCTGTCAACACATTATTAAATGGATTTTCAGCGCCGTATAACGCATAGCTTCGCAAAGCTCTCGCTATTTGTCCTTTGTTTTTCTTAGCGTTTTCGCGCTGTTTTTTTAATCCTTTAATATAATTCTTCAACGCCTCCTCATCAGCTATTGAATGCTCTAGTAAATCATCAAACAATTTTACAGTTTCTTTAAAATTTTCTTGTAACCCACTCAAAGAAATGTAAGTACTACGTGATGATGAACCGACATAATACGAACTCGCCAATTTGTAAAAGGCTTTACTAAAATCTTCAGCTGATTTCTCTTTTGTACCTACATAGTCCAAATAATCTACAGCCAAAGGCAAGAGTTTATTAGCCCAGCTACCGGTTTCGTAATAATAATCTAACGTAAATAAGCCATTGTCTTTATTCTCTACGCCGAGCACTTCATAATCACCAGTTGAAGCACGTTGAATGTCGTTTTTAAAATCTAACCATTTAGGCTGAATTTTTTGTTCGGGCATAGCTTCCACTTTCTTTAAGAAATCTGATTGCGCTGTGCGGTTAACATCTACCGGAGTGATATGTGGCTTTTCAACTTTAACTACATTTTTATCTTCGCCTTGGCGTTTGTAAACCGCTACATAATTGTCGTGAAAATATTTTTTAGCAAAATCGATAATATCTTGTTTAGTAATCGTTCCCAACCAATCGACATAATTCACCTGACGCAACCAATCGCCATCAAGCGTAAAATTATCCATGAGAGCTGAGGCGCGACGGCCGTATTTTTCATTGCGTTCTAAAACAGATTTTTTTTCATTATTAATAATTGAAGTGATTAAATCATCTGAAAAATCACCTGATTTCAACTTAGCAATCTGACCGAGCAATAGTGATTTCACCTTATCTAAATCCTGTCCTTGTGTCGGATTTCCCCCGAGCAACAACACGCTGTAATCTTTCAAAAGGTAAGGAAACGCATAAGCCCCCAAGAGTTTTTGTTGCTTAACCAGATTCAAATCTATAAGTCCGGCTGATCCGTTGGTTAAAATTTCACCGACAAGGGTCAACATACGTGCATCATCAGATGAAGCTTTTGGAAAGCGATAGCCCAACATCAATCGCGCTGGTTCAGGACCAAAAACCTCAGCTGTAATCGGGGCCGTAATTTCGGTTTCGGGTTTAAAGGTATAAGGCGGTACTTCTTTAGGTTTCATATAGCTAAAAGCTGAATCGATTTTTGCAATCACCTGATCAGGATCAAAATCGCCTGCCATAATTATTCCCATATTATTAGGGACATAATAGGTATTAAAGTACTTTCTAATTTCGACTAAAGACGGATTTTTTAAATCTTCAATCGTTCCAATAGTGGTTTGTTTACCGTAGTTATTATGTGGAAAAAGCAACTTAAACAAGGTTTGAAACACCTTGCTCCCATCGCTGTCTAAGCTGCGATTTTTTTCTTCATAAACCGCTTCGAGTTCAGTGTGAAACAAGCGAAATACCGGGTGGCTAAAACGCTCAGCTTGCACAGCTAAAAACTTATCGATGACATTACTAGGTACATCTTCAGTGTAAACCGTTTGTTCAAATGAAGTAAAGGCATTAGTGCCTTTTGCTCCCATAGCGGCCATCATTTTATCGTATTCATTAGCGATAGCATAATGCGCAGCTTCTCCAGAGACCTCGTCTATTTTTTTATAAATTGCTTCGCGTTCAGCTTTGTCTGTAGTAGAGTTGTATTGCTCGTAGAGGGCTTGGATTTTTTCTAAAAGTGGTTTTTCCTTATCCCAGTCTAACGACCCAAACTTATCTGTGCCTTTAAAGAGCATGTGTTCCAGATAATGAGCCAACCCGGTATGATCTGCAGGGTCAGTTTTACTTCCAGCTTTAACCGCAATATAGGTTTGGATACGCGGCTTTTCATGCGACGGACTTAAAATTACCGCCAATCCATTGTCAAGTGTGTAAAACCGTGCATGCGAAGGATCGTTTTCTACATACTTGTAGGTATAGCCATTTTCTGTTTTGGTTTTCCAGGCATATGTGTCCTGAGCTTTTGCCTCAGAAGATTCTTTTTTTTGGTTCTGACAAGCCGTCAAAAGTAAAAAAGCCACTATACAGCTCCATGAAGACCGTCGTGTTAAGCAATTCATAAGAAATAGTTTAAGAAAGTTTTTACTAAAATAAAACATTTTAACAAAACTACTCTATTCGCTACCAATAAATTTCAAATTCTTACATTTGTGACCCCTAGGCTATCAAATTAAGCATACAATTTGGTAGGTTATAACACTGAATTAATAATTAAATCCTAACACACATGCGTAAACTCTTTTCGTTTGCTATAGCGCTGTTTGTCATGAGCTATGTTTCTGCCCAAGACAAAACCTATACCATGCACGAAGCTGTTGTTGGCTTATACACCAATCTAGCTTCTGAAAACATTCAACAAACTACTTGGATTCCCAACGAAGATGCTTTCACCAAAATAGAAAGTTTAACAGATGCTCCTGTACTTGTCAAAGTCAATGTACCAAGTATGACTACCGAAACTATATTCAGTTTAACCGATATTAATCAGTCGTTAAACCTTGCTAAAGAGTTGCGATACATTCCTCAAATACATTGGTTTGACAAGCAATCTGTATATTTTAAATACGGCGACGCTTTGTTTACCGGCGCTGAATCTAACGGAGAATGGCAATTTAAAAAATGGCTTGAGCTCCCTGAAAATACAACAAATTATTATGTAGACACAGAAAGTAAACAAGTGGCTTACAGCAAAGCAAACAACCTCATGTTAGCTAATGCTAAAGGTGAAAAAACAGCAGTAACTAACCATACAGACCTCAATATTGTCAGCGGTCAAATTGTATCGCGTAACGAATTTGGCGTTAATCAAGGTGTGTTTTTTGCTCCTGAGAGCAACTTGATTGCCTTTTATCAAAAAGACGAATCAAAAGTAACCAACTATCCGGTCATCAACTGGCAAGTGGTACCCGCTGAAGTCAAAATGGTCAAATATCCTATGGCTGGTCAAGGTAGTGAAGAAGTTCACTTAGGCGTGTACAACCCTGAAACCGGAAAAACTGTTTTTATGCAAACCGGAGATCACACAGATCACTATTTGACTAACATCACCTGGGGACCTGAAGGCAAATACATCTATATCGCCATTTTAGAACGCAGTCAAGACCACTTAGCGCTCTACAAATACGATGCACAAACCGGTGAACGCGTCGCTAAGCTCTTAGAAGAAAGCGACCCTAAATATGTACATCCGGCTGAGCCACTCTACTTTATTCCAGGACATGACAACCAGTTTATCTGGTGGAGTGAGCGCGATGGATTTATGCACTTATACCGCTATAATACCAAAGGAAAATTGCTCAACACCATCACTACCGGCAATTATGTAGTCAATGCAATCAACGGCTGGAACGCTAAAGAAAATGAGATCATTATTTCATCAGCTAAAGTGTCAGCGATGAATAAAAACGTATATGCCGTCAATTGGAAAAATGGTAAGATGCGTCGTTTAGATCACGCCAAAGGTGTACACCGCGCTAATGTAAATAGTGAAGGTACTTACTGGATTGATCGCTATACCAATTATGCTACTCCTAACAAAATTCGCGTAGCAGCGGTCAATAGCAAGTGGTCAAAAGTATTATTAGATGCTGAAAACCCATTAAAAGATTACGCTAAACCTGAAATCAAGGAATTAACCATTACGGCAGCAGATGGTAAAACCCCACTTAACGCGCGCTTAATTTTACCACCAAACTTTGATGCTTCTAAGAAATATCCTGTCATCGTTTATTTGTACAACGGTCCTGGTGTTCAGCTTTTGCACAACCGCTTTCCTGAAAGTGGCAATTTGTGGTACGATTATATGGCGCAACACGGCTATATCATCTTTACTATGGACGGCCGCGGCAGCAGCAATCGCGGAGTAGCTTTTGAGCAAGCCACATTCCGTCAATTGGGAACGGTTGAAATGGAAGACCAATTGGAAGGTGTAAAATACCTTAAATCTTTACCTTACGTAGATGCTGATCGCTTAGGTGTACACGGCTGGAGTTTTGGCGGATTTATGACTACTTCATTAATGCTTCGTCATCCGGGCGTGTTTAAAGTTGGCGTAGCCGGCGGTCCGGTTATGGATTGGCACATGTATGAAGTGATGTACACCGAACGTTACATGGACACCCCACAAGAAAATCCTGAAGGTTATGCCAAAGCTAACTTGCTAGACAAAGTGCAAAACCTAGAAGGCAAATTGCTCTTGATTCACGGTGCCCAAGATTCTACCGTGGTTTGGCAACATTCTATGAAGTTCTTAGAATCTTGTGTTGATGAAAATGTACAGGTGGATTATTTTGTATATCCTGATCACCCACATAATGTGCGTGGTTTTGACCGCATTCACCTTATGCAAAAAATCACCGATTACTTTGATGAGTTTTTGAAATAATCACTTTTAAACAACTCTTAAATTCCTTCGCTTTAACCTAAAAGTGAAGGGATTTTTGTTTTTATCTATTTATTTTTCAGTCTGGTTTACACCAATTAGAATTACTTTTTAGCCCGATTTATAATGTTTTTTGTAGGTATAATGCCGTGGGTAACAAATTAATAGCACAATGAGACCGCTGTCGAAATTGGACTATATAATTTATCCATACGGTATTAATTCTACAAGGGTAAAAATATGGCACCTCCCAGAATGTAGTATTTCCCTTAAAAAAGTTTACGATTTCAAAGTGAATTTGAGGATACTCTGTAGGAGTTTAATATGATTAACCCATAGCAAACGCAGTGTAGCTATGGGCTAGGTACAAACAACACACGAACCCCGGAGTGGGTTCAATATCAGTTTTTGCAAAACAGCTGAATAGTTATGCCAATTAGAATTCTTCTTTAGTCCACAAAAAAACACCTCAAAACCAAGGCCTGAGGTGTTCTTTATTTTTTCTGTAGAAAAGTAATTTACAACAGCTCGTCCATTTTTTCTGTAGGACGTGCTATGACGGCTTTATCACCTTTAATTACTATCGGGCGTTGAATCAATTTTGGGTTTTCAACCATAATGGCTATCCATTCATCTTCTGTAAAAGTCTTGTCTTTAAATTGTGCTTTAAAAACAGCTTCATTTTTACGCACCAATTCTTCAGCTTTCATATCTAATTTCTTCAAAATAGATTTCAATTCTTCAGCTGAAGGCGTGTCTTTTAAATACTCGCGTACTTGGTAATCTATATGACGGTCTTCTAAAATTCCTAAAGCGCAGCGACTTTTACTGCAACGTGCATTGTGATATATCGTAATTTTTGACATCTGATTAGTTTTCTGTAATGACCCAACAAAGTTACACAAATTAAGCAAGTGCTCCTCGGCGAATTAAGGTTACAAGGTTTTAGACAATTCTATAGCTCGAGCCGCATAGCGCTTATAGAAATCCCTAGTGTGCTTTAAAAAACCCTTGTATTCAGGAGATTGTGTTTCAGGAATTAATTTTTCAGTAATTACCTTTAGATTTTTGTTTTGCATATCCGTCATCACTTTCAGATAAATACGGTCAAATTCAGCTGCTGATTTTTTGCTTAGCATTTTCTGCAGCCCTTCGTAACGTTTCAATAATCCACGAGTCAATCCATTTTCACGAATTTTAAAATCTTCGCCTTTGGCCATTTGGTAAGATTTTTCTGCTATACCTAAAAAGTCATTGCGAAAGTCAGTTGCTAATTGTTTTACTTGATCATTTTGCGCTGAAGAGATACCTAAGTCTCCAAAAACGACATTCAGCTTATTGATTGAGATTAGCGTTCCGGCTATTTCGCCGTCATCCAACTGATCGTTATCAGTCGTTTTTACAGAAGTTTCGACTGTTGAAGAAGTTTCAGATTTGTTTTGATTTTTGCAACTGCTCAAACAGCCTACAAGCAATACACTTAGGCAAAACAATTTAAAAGGTTGAGACATAAATTTAGTTCTAGGTTAATACAAGGCTAATGTAAATATTTTTAACGTATTATTAAACACTAAATCCACATCTTCTAAATATTATTCTAGAATCCGATTAGAATCGTCTTAGGGCATCACCAATTCAGCTTCAAAAACTTCAGCAAAGTGTTGTTTAATTTTAGCTTTTACTTCTTCTAAATCAACCGATTTTTGTCCTAATTCAACATTGAGAGAAGCCACCGCTTTATCTTGAATACCACAAGGCACAATATTGTCAAAATAACCCAAATCTGTATTGACATTAAGCGCAAATCCATGCATGGTCACCCAGCGACTAGCGCGTACACCCATGGCACAAATTTTACGAGCAAAAGGCGTTCCGGCATCTAGCCAGACCCCTGTTTCGCCCTTACTGCGCCCAGCTTCTAGACCATAATCGGCTAAGGTTCGAATAATCACTTCTTCAAGATAGCGCATGTATTTGTGAATGTCAGTAAAAAAGTTGTCTAAATCTAAAATGGGGTAACCTACAATCTGGCCAGGACCGTGGTAGGTGATATCACCCCCACGATTAATCTTGTAAAACTTAGCGTCTTTAGCGGCTAATTCTTCTTCTGAAATCAATAAATTATCCAGATGCCCACTTTTCCCTAAGGTATAGACATGAGGATGTTCTACAAACACTAAATAGTTAGGCGTTTCTTGAGGAGTCGTGCTTTTACGGTTAGCAATTTTCTGATCTAAGATACTTTGGAAAATAGACTCTTGAAAATCCCAGGTTTCTTTGTAATCGCGTTGACCTAGTTCGCGTAAAAACACCTTCTTATTCATAGTTTTAGCAATTCAAAAATAATGCTGACAAATATACGGCTTAACAAATCCTTTAGGGCAAAAAAAGCTATAAATTTTAAGTTGTTACTTCGCCTGTAACTCCGTAAATTCGCCATTTGAAAATTCATTAAATAATTACATTATGCAGCTTTCCGAACAAGAACGCATCCGCAGAGAGAAATTGGCTAAGCTAAAAGACTTAGGCATCAATCCTTATCCAGCCGCTATGTATCCGGTTGACCACAATTCCAAACAGATAAAGGAGGCGTTTAAGGAAGGGAAGCAGGTGATTATTGCCGGCCGATTAATGTCTCGCCGCATTCAAGGAAAAGCATCTTTTGCTGAACTACAAGATGCTGAAGGACGTATTCAAGTTTATTTTAACCGCGATGAAATTTGTACTGGTGAAGATAAAACCCTTTACAATGAGGTCTATAAAAAATTGCTAGACATCGGTGACTTTATAGGCATTGAAGGCGAATTATTTACCACTAAAGTAGGCGAAAAAACTGTAAAAGTTCACAATTTTACCTTACTCAGCAAATCTTTAAAACCACTTCCTCTTCCTAAAAAAGACAAAGAAGGAAATGAATACGACAAGTTTAACGACCCTGAAATGCGCTATCGTCAACGTTATGCTGACCTAGCTGTTAATCCGCATGTTAAAGAAATTTTTATCAAGCGCACCAAGTTGTTTAACGCCATGCGCAATTTCTTTAATGAACGCGGTTATTATGAAGTTGAGACCCCTATTTTGCAAGCTATACCTGGTGGAGCTGCGGCAAAGCCATTTATGACGCATCACAATGCGCTCAACATTCCGTTATACATGCGTATTGCTAATGAACTTTACCTTAAACGTTTAATTGTTGGTGGCTTTGACGGGGTATATGAATTTGCCAAAAACTTCCGCAATGAAGGAATGGATCGCACCCATAATCCTGAATTTACCGGCATGGAAATTTATGTCGCTTACAAAGATTACATCTGGATGATGGAGTTTGTTGAAGAACTTCTTGAGCACTGTGCTATTGCAGTTAACGGTACTCCTGAGGTGCAATTTGGCGAGCATAAAATCAGCTTTAAAGCGCCTTATAAACGTATCTCAATGACAGATTCTATCCTTGAGTTTACCGGATTTGATATCACCGGAAAAACTGAAGACGAATTGCGTGAAGCAGCCAAAGGTATGGGCATTGAAGTGGATGATACCATGGGTAAAGGAAAACTTATCGACGAGATATTTGGTGAAAAATGTGAAGGTAATTACATTCAACCTACCTTCATCACAGACTATCCAAAAGAGATGAGTCCATTGACAAAAGAACACCGCGAGCATCCTGAGTTAACTGAGCGCTTTGAATTGATGGTATGTGGAAAAGAAATCGCCAATGCTTACTCTGAGCTCAACGACCCTATAGATCAACGCGAGCGTTTTGAAGATCAATTGCGCTTAGCGGCCAAAGGAGACGAAGAAGCGACAGAGTTTATCGATCAAGATTTCTTACGCGCACTCGAATACGGTATGCCGCCAACATCAGGTTTAGGCATTGGTATGGACCGCTTAACCATGTTCTTGACCAATAATCCGTCAATTCAAGAAGTATTATTTTTCCCACAAATGAAACCTGAGCAAAAGAAAATTGAATTGACTGAGGACGAAAAAGTCATTTTTGAATTGCTTAAAAAAGAAAGCACAATAGCGTTAAATACTTTAAAATCAGCTTCTGAACTCAGCAATAAAAAATGGGACAAAGGACTTAAAGGATTACGCAGCAAAGACCTTGTTAATGTCAACAAAACCGACGACGGATTATTTGTTGAAAAAATATAAAAAAAGGGTGGGCAAATCGAAATAAAGTTATACATTTGCCCTCGCTTACGGGGTGTAGCGTAGCCCGGTTATCGCGCCGCGTTTGGGACGCGGAGGTCGCAGGTTCGAATCCTGCCACCCCGACAAAGCAAAGCCTGAAATCTGATAAGATTTTGGGCTTTTTTAGTTTTTATATGTTGCCGTCGATAGACGAGCATAAGTATAAAACTAAAAAAGCCTACAGCTGCGTAGCAGTTCAGGCTGGATTTGCAACAACCCTCTATCAGGATCACCGACCAACACAGAGGTAATCCTGCCACCCCGACAAAGCAAATCCTTTCACATTTTGTGAAGGGATTTTTTTTTAGATATGGACGGCTGTCCATATCTACTTCGACAGGTTCAGTGACCGCGTTCACCCTTCGATACATTTTTGCTGCGCAGGCTCCACAAAACTGTGCACGGCAGAGCGCAGCTACTGATTTCTATTTCCTAATCTCTGTTTCCAGTTCTCTAATACCGTATGTATAAATTATATAGCCCAATTTTTGCAGTAATCTCATTGCCCAAAAGAAAAGGTTTGGTGGAGCGATCAAATTCTTGATAAAATTTATCTAGAATACAAAAAAATTCTGTAATTTCATCTATTGTAATCATAAGGCGAAAGTTTGTTATTTATTTAAAATTCAACACTTTAAACACACAATATTTTGCCCTTTTTATCTAATTTTTCCTCTCAAAATATTAATCGAACTCAGGTTATTAACATGTCAAAAAAATACCCATCTAAAATTTCTTACGGCTTGTTGGGCTTTATTTTTGCAGTGTTATACGCCCCTTTACTCATTGTTGTTTTTGAAGAAGGTACAACTAAAGAATGGCTTGGCGCTTTTACTTTTTTTTTTACTGGTATTCTTATTTGTTTTAGATCTTTTTTTCAGAACTTATTATGTAATTAACAAGGAGCATCTCCTTATAAAATCTGGCTTATTTTATCGAAAATCCATTGAAATTAGCTGTATAAAAGCAATATCAAAAACAAATAGCATCCTATCTGCTCCCGCGCCTTCTTTTGATCGCATTGAAATCAAATACGGAAAATTTGACGACATCACAATCTCTCCTAAAAACAAACTGGAATTCACCAAAAACTTAATCGCCATAAACCCGAAAATCAAAACTGATCTAATCGAATAAAACTATACGACAAACAGCCTCACTGCCGCACGAATCCTTTCGTGTGGTTCCTGAATCTCTGTAAAAGCGTAATATTTTGATTGAGGTAACAAAATATATTTGATTTTGGTTTGCGCTACAAGATACAAGTCTGCGGTAACGGAGATTCCGTGTTCCGTGTTCCGTGTTCTGTTTTACCGACTTACTGAACACTGACTTACTGAACACGGCTTCTGTCTAGATGTATTGTGTGTCATTTATTTTTGAGTTGTAATTAGCTTTTCTTCATTACAATTCAATATCTTCTCAGCTATAAATTTATAAAGTGAATAGATTTAATTATTTTTGAATCCGATTAATGAAAATAAGATTAGAGTGAATATTATGATACTAGGCGGCGGCGGCCGTGAGCATGCTATTGCTAAACAACTCGCTAAAAGTTCGCGTTGTACCCATTTATTTGTTGCGCCAGGAAACGCCGGAACTGCACAAATTGCCACTAACCTTCCAGTTAATCCAACTGATTTTAAGGCTGTCAAGGCACAAGCTTTAACTCATGCCATCGACATGTTAGTGGTTGGCCCGGAGCAGCCATTAGTTGAAGGGATTTACGATTTTTTCAAACAAGATGAGGCCCTTAAGCACATCAAAGTTATAGGTCCATCAAAAGCAGGAGCTGAGTTGGAGGGAAGTAAAGAGCGTGCTAAAGAATTTATGGCCGCCCACAATATCCCTACTGCGGCTTATCAAGCGTTTACCAAAGCTAGTGTTGCTGAAGGAAAAGACTTTTTGGCCACTTTAAAACCACCTTATGTTTTAAAAGCCGATGGTTTAGCTGCCGGAAAAGGCGTCTTGATTATTGACAATCTAGCCGAAGCGCAAACTGAATTAGAAAACATGTTGACGCATGAAAAATTTGGTTCTGCCAGCGCCACTGTGGTTATCGAAGAGTTTTTAGACGGTATTGAGCTCAGCGTTTTTGCGTTAACTGACGGAAAAGACTACATTTTATTGCCAACAGCAAAAGATTACAAGCGTATTGGTGAAGGCGATACAGGCTTAAACACCGGAGGCATGGGAGCCGTTTCGCCAGCTGTTTTTGCTGATGATGCGTTTATGCAAAAAATTGACGAACGCGTGGTTAAGCCTACAATTGACGGCTTGCACAAAGAAGGCATTGACTATAAAGGTTTTGTATTCTTCGGCTTAATTAAAGTAGGTAATGATCCTTTTGTTATCGAATATAATGTCCGTATGGGCGATCCCGAAACAGAAGTGGTGATGCCGCGTTTAAAAACGGATTTAGTTGATGTTTTTGATAAATTATCAAAAGGCGATATCAAATCTGCTGAATTAGAGATTGATGAGCGTCACGCCGCTACAGTTATGCTAGTTTCCGGAGGCTATCCTGAAGCTTATGAAAAGGGGAAAGAAATTACCGGTTTAGAAAGCGTAGAACACGCCATTGTTTATCACGCCGGTACGCGCTTAGAAAATGGGAAAGTGTTGACAAATGGCGGTCGAGTGATTGCAGTAACCAGTTTAGACGAGACATACAAAAAGGCCTTATCTGAATCATACAGACAGGCCGAGAAGATTAAATTCGATAAGAAATATTGCCGTAAAGACTTAGGCAAAGACCTTGAACGCATCGATTAACGATGCGTTTCAGGGGTATGTTTTTTATCGTATTCTGCAAATATCTTAAGCTTGTATAACCAATAGACAAACAAGACAATAAAGATTGAAATAAATATCCAGTTAACAAAATTGGCTCCCCACCAAGTCTGGTCTTGCCAGTGACGCAAGTATTCTAAAGGGACAAAAAAGAAGTCCTGAAAAATATGGGCAATCCAATGAAAAAAATCTGCTGCAGGAGTTGTTGGATTCATTTGTTTACAAGTTTTATGAGTGCCAAAAATAATAAATAATGCCAACCTTGACAAGTTTTTTTAGAAAATCAAAGCCGATAAATTTTTTACTCATCTTTTTATTTGCGCTAATTTTTTATGTCTTTTTTAATTTTACAGCCTTATCCTCTCCCCTACCGCTTAAAGAGATTTTAGGCAAAGGGGCAGGTGTTTTAGTACTCATAATACTGTTGTTTTTCAGCAATTTCATTATCAGCTTTGACAAATCACGCGGGCGGCACACCTTTGTGCTCCTCATTCTGTTGTCTTTTTTAATAGCTACGCCCTATCTTCTGCAAGATATCACGCCACTAATAGCCGGTTTATTTGTTGTTTTAGGGCTGAGACGCATCTTGAGTTTACAAACTTACACGCAAGTCAAGCAAAAACTATTTGATGGCGCATTCTGCTTTGGCATAGCTAGTTTATTTTATCAACCAGCCTTATTTTTTATGGCTGTGGTCTTTGCGGCCATCTTCTATTTTGCCAATGAAGATTACAGAAATTGGGGCATTCCTATTGTAGCCATCATTACTATTTTAGTGCTACGTACGTGTTACAGCCTTTTGACCATAGATCAATTCTTTAACCCCCTCGCCCATTATCACTTTGACCTGAACACCTTTACTGAATTTCACCATCCGCGTTTTTTATGGCCTTTTATTTTGGTGAGTGCAGTGATGATTTGGTCTGTTGTTCAAGGTCTATCAGACACGGTCAAACAATCGCAAAAAACACGTCGCACTAAATATTTATTAGTCATTAGCTTATTAGCCAGCATTGCCGGGATATTATTTTACGAACATCCCGAAGCTTTACCGGGCAGCTCGTTGTTGTTTTATGACATTCCTGCGGCTTTGATAGTGGCTAAATACATCGAAACAGATCAGCAACCGCGCTTAAAGAATATTTTATTGATTTGCTTAATTGTACTTTCTCTAACTTCAGGTTTACTCATACAATGGAAGATTATTTAAATTTACTCGAATCTAATTTAAAAAAGCGCCTAGATTATCCACTAAACAACACATCAAACACTCCTGATATATGGTTGAGATACAGCCAATTTACATACAAAACGCATGATTGGGAAACTCTAATCGAACTGATTAAGCTCAGTATTGAAGCTTATAAACTTCCTAAAAAAGCCTTTTTTTATCACTGCATTAATCAGTGGTATGCGCATTGGAGTAGAATCGCTATCGAAGAAATTTTGAAATCTATTGACAAGTTTATTCCTTCAATCGATCACAAAGGGCAATTAGTTAATTTATCGCTTGAAGGGGTTCACTTTGCCATTAAACCACTTGATTTTCCGACCGCCTACCCTGAAACCATATATTACAGTCAACATCATCCCGGAGAATTTATACATTGGCTAGAGCGTCAACACGATGATGAACCATTAACACATTGCTTTTACATTGTGTTTTGCAATAGTGTAGATCTAGATGAAAGTTGGAAACTCAAAGCTTACACTAATCATATAGCAGAACAACTTTCGAGTTATTTTAGAAGTTTTTCACCTCAAAATCTCATCACTGTAACCCGCCAAGGAAAACAGCTCAAAGGTTATGCTGATATTATATGGATTGAAGAATAAGAAGTTATTGGTTAGCTTAGCATTTTAGGGACAGTATCCTGTAATCAGTGCATCACTATTTCAGAACTATTCAAGGTATATAACTTTCAAGATTTATCAAGATGCAAAAAAGCCACTTCCGTTAATGAAAGTGGCTTTTTTTATATGCCAGAATAGATTATGCGAACTCAATTCGCCTACTTATTCTTATAATTCTAATGCAGCTGCGGCATTGTTGTTCATCAAGAGTTCAACCGGGTTTTCGAGTGCTTTTTTCACTTCTACTAAGAAGCTCACAGATTCTTTTCCATCAATAATGCGGTGGTCATAAGAAAGTGCTACAAACATGATTGGACGAATCTCAACATGGCCATCAACGGCTACCGGGCGTTCAACGATGTTGTGCATACCCAAGATTGCGCTTTGTGGAGGGTTGATAATTGGGGTTGATAACATAGAGCCAAATACACCACCATTAGTGATAGTAAAGGTTCCTCCTGTCATTTCGTCAACGGTAATTTGGCCATCACGCGCGCGAACAGCTAAGCGTTTTACTTCAGATTCAACTCCGCGAAAACTCATGGTTTCGGCATTGCGAATAACTGGCACCATTAATCCTTTAGGTCCTGAAACTGCAATACTGATATCTTTGTAGTCAAAAGAAATCATTTCTTTTCCATCAATCATACTGTTTACAGCAGGATAGAGTTCTAAAGCGCGCACACAAGCCAAGGTAAAGAATGACATAAAGCCAAGACTTACACCGTGTTTCTTTTTAAAGCGTTCTTTATATTCTTTGCGCAAAGCAAAAATTGCAGACATGTCAACTTCGTTAAAGGTAGTTAACATTGCTGTTTCATTTTTAGAAGCGACCAGGCGTTCAGCAGTTTTTCGTCTCATCATTGACATGCGGCTGCGTGATTCACCACGGCGACCATTGCCAGGAGTTCCCATAGCTGGTTGCGCGTTAACAGCATCTTCTTTAGTGATGCGGCCAGCTTTACCAGTACCGGTTACCGTTTTAGGGTCTATATCTTTTTCTTCTAAAGTTTTACGAGCAGCAGGCGAAGGTGTTCCGGCAGCATAAGTAGCAGAAGGTGCTGCAGGTTTTGGCGCTGGTGCTGCAGGAGCTGGAGCAGCTTCAGGAGCTTTTGCTTCAGCAGCCGGTTGCGGTTCAGCTTTAGTTTCGCCAGATGGTTTAGCTGCATCTGTATCGATTAAACACACAACTTGACCAACGGCAACGGCATCCCCTTCTTCAGCCTTAAGGGTGATGATACCGCTTTCTTCTGCAGGGAGCTCAAGGGTAGCTTTATCGCTATCTACTTCAGCAATAGCCTGATCTTTTTCAACATAGTCGCCATCTTCAACAAGCCACTGTGCGATTTCTACTTCGGTAATTGATTCTCCCGGTGAAGGGACTTTCATTTCTAAGGCCATAATTAAAATTTATTTCAGTATGGTATTGTATTGACTATTATTTTTTTGGGGTATTAAAAACGCTAGCAATCACTTTTTCGTGACGGGCTTTAAAGCGGGCGCTACTTCCTGAGGCTGGTGAGCCTGAGAAATCACGACTGCACACTCTAAAGTTGCTAGCCGCTTTAAGATGCATCAACAAGTGTGAATACGCGCCCATATTGCGTGGTTCTTCTTGTGCCCAAACGATATCTTTTGCGTTTTTATAGCGTTTGATAGTTGCTTCAATTTCTTTTTCCGGTAATGGAAAAAGTTGTTCTATACGTACTAAAGCTACATCATCGCGTTTGTTATCTTGTTTTTCTTTTAGCAAGTCATAATAGAACTTACCTGTACAGAATACCAAGCTTTTCACATCTTTCACTTTAGCGTCTTTATCATCAATAAGCATTTGGAAACCTCCTGTTGCCAATTCTTCTTTAGTCGATTTAGCTAATGGATGGCGCAACAAACTTTTTGGTGTAAAGACCACTAATGGTTTGCGGTAGTTAATTTTAACTTGACGGCGCAATAAGTGATACATATTAGCTGGAGTGGTACAGTTAGCTACAAACATATTGTCACGAGCACAGAGCTGTAAGTAGCGTTCTACACGTGCTGATGAGTGTTCAGAACCTTGACCCTCATAACCATGCGGCAAGAACAAGGTAATTCCGTTTTGCAATTTCCATTTATCTTCAGCTGCTGAGATGTATTGGTCAGTAACAATTTGAGCACCATTGCTAAAGTCGCCAAATTGAGCTTCCCAAATAGTCAGGGTTTTAGGGCTTGCCATAGCATAGCCGTATTCAAATCCCATAACCGCATATTCTGATAAGAAAGAGTTGTAAACAAAGAATTTATTTTGTTCGCCTTCTAAGTTGTTGAGTGGGGTATATTGATCTTCACCATCTTCACTTATCAAAACGCCGTGACGGTGTGAAAAGGTACCGCGCTTAGAATCTTGACCTGACAAGTGAACGTCATGACCTTCTTTTAATAAGGTACCATAGGCCAAAGTTTCAGCCATTCCCCAATCAAGCGCATTATCTTCAAAGTACATATCTCTACGTGCTTTGATAATTTTGTGCACTTTACGGATAAATTTTAAATCTTCAGGTAAAGTTGTGATGTGGTCAGCAATGCTGTCGAGTTCTTTGACATCAAAGCTAGTATCCACAGGTTTCACCATATCTTCACGCTCACCATAAGTAAAATCTTGCCAAGTTTCTTGCATGATTGGCGTGATGTCAGCGGTTTTGATTTTATGTGAATCTGCGAGTTGTTCTTCAAGTTTAGCTTTATAATCTTTTTCGATAGCTTTTACATAATCAGCATCGATAATCCCTTCAGCTTGTAGCTTAGCAGCATACAAATCGCGCACATTTTTGTGCTTAGAGATTAATTTATAAAGTTTAGGTTGCGTAAAGCGCGGTTCATCACCTTCGTTGTGACCATATTTACGGAAACCAAGCAAATCAATAAAGACATCTTGTTTAAAGTGCATACGGTAATCAAGTGCAAAGAGCATTCCGTGCACCACTGCTTCAGGTTCATCTGCATTAATGTGTAAAATTGGCGCTGAGGTCAATTTAGCCACATCTGTACAGTAAAGTGCTGAACGGCCATCGGTATAATTTGTGGTAAACCCGATTTGGTTATTGATCACAATATGAATAGTTCCTTGCGTTTTGTAGCCTTCAAGTTGAGACATTTGCACGGTTTCATACACGACCCCTTGACCGGCAATAGCGGCATCACCGTGTAAAATAATCGGCAATACATTTTGCGGATCTTCAGCGTGGTGATCATCTTGTTTAGCGCGTGCAATTCCTTCAACAACCGGCCCTACGGTTTCAAGATGAGAAGGATTAGGAGCTAAGTTTAAATTGATTTGGTGACCTTTTTTAGTTTGACGAGAAGAAGTCCATCCTAAGTGATATTTTACGTCACCTTCAAACATTTTATCTTCGTAATCTTTACCCTCAAATTCAATAAAGATATCTCTCGGACTTTTGCCAAAGATGTTGGTCAAGGTATTTAAGCGACCACGGTGGGCCATACCCATCACAAATTCGCGCACCCCTTTGTCTGCTGCAGCTTCGATTAAAGCATCTAAAGCAGGAATAAGGCTTTCGTTTCCTTCAACAGAAAAACGTTTTTGTCCTACATATTTCGTATTGAGGAATGTTTCAAATGAAATCGCTTCATTTAATTTTCCTAAAATATGTTTCTTTTGGTCGTTTGAAAAATTGGTTTGATTTTCATTTTTACCCAAGTAAACCTGAATCCAATTCGTCATATCCGGTCTAGAAATATGGCGGTATTCAACGCCAATGTAACGACAAAAGATATTTGTGAGGTGTTGAATAATTTGACGTAAAGTTGCTTTGCCAAGATGTAAGAGTTCGCCGGCTTCAAAAGTGGTATCTAAATCTTGTTCTGAAAGTCCAAAATTTTTGATATCCAAATCAGGCAAATGCTCACGACGTGCCCTTACGGGATTGGTTTTAGTATATAAATGCCCCCGCGATCGATAGGCATTAATCAGCTGTACAACCTGGAATTCTTTTATGAATTTTTCAGGAATTCCATCGACTTCAACAGGAGCTGAAGTAGGGGTATTCACAATAAATTCTTCTGCAAAGTCTTCTTCTCCATAAGAGGATTTAGCAAAATCAAATCCTTGAAAAAAAGCTTTCCAGCTAGGTTCTACACTATCGGGATATTGAAGATATTGATCATAGAGTTCTGCCAAGTAGCCAATATCAATGGCATTGAGAAACGAAAATCTGTCCATAATTTGTAAAGTCTGTCTCTACGCTTATTATTTTATACAAAAGTACAATGTTTTGGCAAAACACAAGCTTAGAGCTAGTATATTTTTACGCTAAGATTAGTTGAATCTTTCTTAAACAAAATTCTTTTATATCAAATTCGCAATTAAATTATAATTTATGGGTTAAAGAAGTTATTATGAACTCATAAGATTCAATATTCTCACCTTAACCAATAATTAATAAGTTTTGTCTAAAATATAAAAGTTTTTTAAACCCGCTTAAGAAACTGCACGAAATATTGCTTAACTATTCATATGATTCCAACCTTTAGCAATAATTTCTATTTTTTCACCAGCACGTGTAATTAAATTGGTGCCTTCTGCTTTATCAGTAGCATGTCCGATAACAGTTAAGTGAGGATTTCCTTTAATCTTATCGTAATCATCTTGGGCTATGGTAAACAACAACTCATAATCTTCTCCGCCATTGAGTAAAACCGTAGTACTATCGATATTAAATTCTTCACATACCGAAATTACCGCTGGATCAAGCGGTAATTTTTCTTCAAAAACATTCATACCCACTTGAGAAGCTTTACACAGATGAAGAACTTCAGAAGACAAGCCATCGCTAATATCAATCATAGACGTTGGTTTGACGCCGAGTTTAGTCAACAAAGCTGGAATATCTTTACGTGCTTCGGGTTTGAGTTGGCGTTCTACAATATAACTATAAGGTTCAAGATCGGGTTGCAAATCAGGGTTGACCTTATAAACTTCATTTTCGCGTTCTAAAACTTGTAGACCCATATAAGCTCCGCCCAAATCACCTGAAACGACTAATAAATCATTAGCTTGTGCCCCACTGCGTTTAACAATGGCGTCAGATTTTGCATGACCGAGTGCCGTAATGCTAATCACTAATCCGCTGTGAGAAGAAGTGGTATCTCCGCCAACCACATCAACGCCATAATTGGCTGCAGCCAAGTGGATACCGCTATACAATTCTTCTACAGCTTCAACGGGAAATCGATTAGACACTGCTAAAGAAACCGTGATTTGCGTTGCCGTGGCATTCATGGCATAAATATCTGACAAATTGACCATGACAGCTTTATAGCCTAAATGTTTTAGCGGCATGTAGGCCAAGTTAAAATGTACGCCTTCAGTTAACAAGTCAGTAGATACCAAAACATCATCGCCAGCATAATTAAGAATAGCGGCATCGTCTCCTACCCCTAAAACCGATGATTTTTGGGTGAGTTTAATAGATTTTGTCAAGTGTTCTATCAACCCAAATTCGCCCATATCAGCAAGTGGAGTTCTATTGTTTGTATTGTCAAATAAGCTCATATAAAAATAATATCTACGGTAAATAAATGTGTGTTGCTGTTAATCAAAGAGCGAGCCTTTGCTGAGGTTTTCATTGATTTTCCCCAAGTGTTTATAAGCTAAATCTGTGACTTCTCGTCCACGAGGAGTGCGATTGATAAATCCTTGTTGAATAAGGAAAGGTTCGTAAACCTCTTCAATAGTTTCTGCATTTTCACTAACTGCAGTAGCCAATGTAGAAATACCTACAGGGCCTCCTTTAAATTTATCGATAATGGTAGATAAAATTTTGTTGTCCATTTCATCAAGACCATGAGCATCCACATTGAGGGCATCGAGGCCGTATTTAGAGATTTCTATATCGATGCGTCCATTGCCTTTAATTTGGGCAAAATCGCGAATACGTCTCAACAAGGCATTAGCAATACGCGGTGTACCCCGACTGCGGCCGGCAATTTCAATAGCCGCTTCTAAATCAATAGGCACGTTTAAAATAGCCGCACTGCGTTGAATAATATCCGACAGCAATTCTGTTGAATAATAATGTAAGCGATTAGAGATTCCAAATCGGGCACGCATAGGAGACGTCAGCAAGCCAGAGCGTGTAGTGGCGCCGACCAGAGTAAATTGATCGAGATTGATTTGAACAGAACGGGCATTAGGGCCGGTTTCAATCATGATATCAATACGAAAATCTTCCATTGCCGAGTAAAGGTATTCTTCAACAATAGGACTTAAGCGATGAATTTCATCAATAAATAACACATCGCGTTCATCGAGATTAGTTAACAGGCCTGCTAAATCACCCGGCTTATCTAACACCGGCCCTGAAGTCACTTTAATCCCCACCCCTAATTCATTGGCTAAGATATGTGCCAAGGTAGTTTTTCCCAATCCCGGGGGGCCGTGAAAAAGGGTATGATCAAGCGCTTCGCCTCTTAGTTTGGCTGCTTGTACAAAGACTTGTAAATTTTCTAAAACCTTGCTTTGCCCGGCAAAATCATCAAAGGTCAGCGGGCGTAAGGCTTTATCTATATCTTGTTCTTCAGGAGTAAAATGCTCACCTGAAGGATCTAAATTTTCATTCATAAAAACAAAGATATGAAAAAAGCCTTTTTCAAATTTGAAAAAGGCTTTAAGCTTCTTAAAAAAGAATGTGTGTTATACATATTCTGGTTCAGGTTCATTTTCCTGAAGTGGAATATTTTGAGGAATAAAGTCTTGTCCTGCGATAACGTAATCAGAACCTTCTTTATTTAATTTACTGTAGTCATAAGCCCAACGGTAAACCTGTGGCAATTCGCCTGGCCAGTTACCGTGAATGCGCTCAACTGGAGTAGTCCATTCAAGAGTAGTAGAACCCCAAGGATTTTGAACAGCTTTTGGTCCGTAAATCATTGAACGGAAGAAGTTGAACAAGAACAACAATTGAACAATACCGGTGATAATAGCAAATACAGTCATCAATACGTTAGTATCTAACAAGTCATCAAAGTAAGGGAATGCAGTGTTAGTGTAATAACGACGTGGTAAACCAGCTAAACCTACAAAGTGCATTGGGAAGAAGATTCCGTAAACTCCGATTAAGGTTACCCAGAAGTGGATATATCCCATAGTTTTATTCATCATGCGGCCGTACATTTTAGGATACCACTGGTAGATACCAGCGAAGAATCCTAGAGCAGCAGAGATACCCATTACTAAGTGGAAGTGAGCAATTACGAAATAAGTATCGTGAACTTGAATATCAAGTGTACTATCACCAACAATCAAACCGGTTAAACCACCAGAGATAAATGTTGACACCATACCAATTGAGAATAGCATTGCAGGGTTGAGTTGCAGGTTACCCTTCCAGATAGTGGTAATCCAGTTAAAGGCTTTTACCGCTGAAGGGATAGCAATCAATAGTGTTGTAAAGGTAAATACAGATCCTAAGAAAGGATTCATACCTGAAATAAACATGTGGTGTCCCCAAACGATAGTTGACAAGAAGGCAATAGCCAAGAGTGAAGCAACCATGGCGCGGTAACCGAATACTGGTTTACGAGCATGTGTAGCTAAGACTTCTGATACAATACCCATGGCAGGTAAGATAACGATATATACCTCAGGGTGTCCTAAGAACCAAAATAAATGTTCAAAGAGCACCGGTGAACCACCTTGATGACTGAGGACTTCACCTTGAATATAAATATCACTTAAGTAGAAAGATGTGCCGAAACTGTGGTCCATTAAGAGAAGTAATACCGCCGCTAACAATACTGGGAATGATAAGGTAGAAACAATAGCACCAATAAAGAAAGACCAAACAGTTAATGGTAAACGTGTCATTGTCATTCCTTTAGTACGGAAGTTCAATACAGTTACAATATAGTTAATAGATCCTAATAACGACTGAGCAATAAAGAAAGCCATAGCCACAATCCAAAGCACCATACCGGTACCTGAGCCAGATAAGGCTTGAGGCAAAGCACTAAGTGGTGGATAAACTGTCCATCCCCCCATGGCAGGGCCAGATTGAATAAACAAAGAGCTCAACATGATACAGCAAGAGATAAAGAATAACCAATAAGACATGGCATTCATAAATCCTGAAGCCATATCGCGTGCTCCAATTTGAAGAGGGATAAGTGTGTTACTAAACGTACCACTTAAACCGGCAGTCAATACAAAGAATACCATGATGGTTCCGTGCATTGTCACCAATCCTAAATAAGCATCAGGAGACATCACCCCACCTGGCGCCCAATGGTCACCAAGGATAAGGCTAAAGATAGCCTGTGATTGTCCTGGCCAAGCCAATTGAATTCTGAATAATACAGACATCAATATCCCAATGGTGGCCATCACCATACCTGTAATCAGGTATTGTTTACCAATAATTTTATGATCCGTACTAAAAATATATTTAGTAACAAAAGTTAATTTGTGCTCATCGTGCCCGTGATCGTCGTGGCTTTCTGCACTTATGTTTGCTGTTGCTGACATATCTTGTTGCTCTATATTTTATATTTTTTATAAATCTAGTTTCTTAACAAAAAGTAAAATAGGGTATCAAAGGTAAAACATCCAAAAATCAATGTTTCACAAGTTGATAGGTTTAACTATTCTGCATAGATTCTTTAAAGGTTTTTTGCTCAGCAAGCCATTTATCGAAATCTTCTTGAGATTCAACGATAATTTTCATTTGCATGTTATAGTGGCTAGTTCCACAAACTTTATTACACAATAAGAAGTAATCAAATGTGTAGTCATCTAAAGGCATATCACCTTTAGCAACTAACTCAGCACTTTGTTCACGTCTAATATCGTTAATTTTGTTCACCTTTTCAATCATATAAGGTGTCTTACGCATTTCTTCAGTAGTGATACTCGGCGTAAAGGAAAATTGAGTAATCATACCTGGAAGAACATTCATTTGAGCGCGATGCAAAGGAAAGTATGCAGAATGAATAACATCTTGAGAACGCATTTTAAACAATACTTTTTTTCCAACTGGCAAGTGCATTACAGAAGCCACTTTGTCATCTTGTCCGTAAGGATCGCTAGGATCAACCCCTAGAGTATTTACACCTTCGATAAAACGAACATTAGCTTTACCTAAAGTTTGATCTTCACCTGAGTAGCGTATTTTCCATCCAAATTGGTAAGCGTAAAGCTCAACCACCATAATGTCTTCTTCATCTTCTGATACATTCATAATATCAGACCAAGTGAACAATCCGTAGATAATCAAAATCGCTAGAGTTACAACAGGAACGATAGTCCAGAAAAACTCTAATTTTTCGTTTTCAGCTACGTATTTAGCACGTTGTCCTTTTTTACCATAATATCTATAGCCATAGTAAAAGAGAAGGAATTGCGTAATCACTTGAACAATCATAATGATAACGATTGTTGTAAAGAACAAGGTATCTATACCCTCACCTTCAAGAGAAGCCGATTTTGGCGGATAGAATGCCGAATACTCCCAAAAGTTATAAATCATAAAGGCGTAGAAGGCAAAGCCAAAAGCCGCCATTAAATAGCCTTGAATTTTATTATCTCTATCGTCAGGCACACCAGCAGGTACATCTGACTTTTTAGATTTAGACAACTGGAATATTTTGGAGATTTGCCATATGGTAACTCCTAATAAACCTAGAACGATTAAAATCAGTAATACAATCATTTTATACAGGTCTTCTTTTTACTAATTATTAATAATGGTAATTTTCACTTTCCTTGATAAACGGATCTCCTTTTGGTCGTAACGACACTTTTTCAAGCCCCTTACCTACTGAAAGGATAAATAAGCCTAAGAAGAAGAGAATCGCTGCAAATTCAGGAATTCCAAAAGTACCATGTGTACCTACAGTTGATGGAACAACAATTAAATAGATGGCAATGTAGTGACCAATCAAGATAAAGATTCCTACAAATTCAACAAACCAAGGAATGCGTTTGAAATCGCTGTTCATCAAAATCAAAATTGGGAACACGAAATTAAGCAATAGCATACTAAAGAACAACAAATTGTAATGTTGTATACGCATCACAAAGTGAGCTGCTTCTTCAGGAATGTTAGCATACCAAATCAACATGAACTGTGCAAACCAAAGGTAAGTCCAGAAAATACTGAAAGCGAATATATACTTAGCCAAATCATGAATGTGGCTATCATTTACAAATTCAAGGTGCCCTTTGCGTTTAAGGTAAATAGTCACTAAAGCGATAACTGTAATACCAGAAACAAACATACTAGCAAAGATATACCATGCAAATAACGCACTATACCAGTGTGGCGTCATAGACATAAACCAGTCCCAAGCCATTGTTGACTCAGACAAAGCAAACAAGATTAGGAAAAATACTGAGTACTTGTAGTTACGACGGTTGTGTGAATAATCCGTCATATCAGATTGTGCCAATGAGTTTTTACGCAAGAAGAAACGGTAAACATTCCAAATAGCGAGATAAATCAACACACGTACCAAGAAGAACGGAAAATTAAGATAGAGTGATTTAACTTGGAGTTTATCATCCCCGGCAACGAGATCTGCATTTTGCCAAGGGTAAAAATGTGTACCCGCTAACAATACGATAAGTGCTACAATGATTGATCCAGGCAACACATAATTGTGAATCCCTTCAAACACCCGATACAATACCGGTGACCAACCTGCTTGAGACACATATTGAGCCGCTTGAAAAACGAGCACCCCTAAAGCCATCATAAAGAAAAAGAAAGCGGCGACAAATGTTGCCGACCACGGGCGTGTTTGCAATTGATGTAAATCTTTTTCTGCCGAAGAGTGACCATGGTGGTGTGATTCCACACTTTCCATAGCTTTTTCTGTAAACCCTTCACCTTGAATGCCATCAATAAAGGCATTTTTTTCGGTGTGTGCGTGTTCTGCAGCTGCTTGACCTTCGACGTGTTGATGAGTGGCAATCATTTCTTTTGCCTCTTCAACGTTGTTTGGAGTTGAAATAAACCCGTAAACAATACCTATGGCGCCAAGAACCAATAGGATTACGGAAAATAATTTCAATTTACCTGATAGCTTAAACATATTCCTCTAACTAATAATAATATTAACTATTTACTTCTGTGTTTTTGAGACCATGACCTGACGACCGATAACCGGTGTAATTTCTCCGTCAAAGTGCTCACTGTTTACGGTTGTATCCTTCTCAAACGGACGCTTAGGATGACCTAAGAGTTGATCTTTCAAGGTCATTACATAATGAATGATTTGCCAACGTTCTTTATGTGTAGTTTGAGAAGCATAAGATCCCATATTATTCAATCCGTAATACACGACGTGATAGACATCGCCATCAGTAATGTTACGGTTTGGATCATCAAATCCTGGAATACCAAGAATTTTTTCGCGAGTGGTTAACGGGCCTTTACCATCTCCTTTTTTACCGTGACAAATTGCGCAGTAAATATCGTATAAAGCTTTACCAGCCTCAACATTGCGTTCAGTGTAAGGTAATGGATTTTTCATATTAGCCCCAGCCAATTGCTTACCTTCAAAGGTATCTGGATAGTCAGGAACCGTCCAGCCACGAGAGATAGTTCCTTCAACAGGAGCCATCGCTTCTTGTCCTTGAGGAAATACCGAATAATCACCATAAGTTTCATAACTCGGAGATTGATACATATCCGGGAAATACTCGTAATTTCTTTGCTTTTTATTAAAGCATGCGGTAGCACTTACAGCTACAGCAATTACCAATATGTTTTTAAAAATACTTTTCATGGTTGCTTATTCGTTTATAAGTTTAATGTCAACAGCACCTGTGCCGTTTAAAAACTTTTTCAATTCTTCTACATCGTGATTTCCTACAGCCACTTCCATTAAGAAATGATCATCACAAGTGCGTGGATCAGGGTTTTCAGCCTTTTTAAACGGCCATAATCTGCTGCGCATATAAAAGGTAATTACCATAAAGTGAGCGGCAAAAAATACCGTTAACTCAAACATAACCACCACAAAAGAAGGCATGTTTTGAATAAAACTAAAACTCGGTTTACCACCAATGTTTTGTGGAAAATCTTGAATCATCATATAATCGGTCATCCAAATAGCTAATGACAATCCGACCAACGCATAAAGAAATGAGGTTATTGCAATACGGGTTGGTTTAAGCCCCAATGCTTTATCAAGACCGTGAATAGGGAAAGGACTAAACACTTCCTTCACCTTGTAGTTTGCTCCGCGAGCTTCTTTAACGGCCTCTAAAACAAGGTCATCATCTGTATAAAGTGCATGGATTAGCTTTGACATACTAATTAATTGTTTTATGGTTAAGGGCCTTACCAGCCATACTTACTAATTTATGATAATTAATTATTATCCAAATTTGAATTATCCTCTGCTGAAGAATCCAAATGTGAATCTTTATTTTCTTTCGGTGCTTTTGACGGATCTAAATAAGCATGTGAAACACTATCACCATGTTCAGCACGTAAACGTTTATAATTAATACCTGATGTTTTCAAAATTGTTTTAATCTCAGCTTGTGCAATTACAGGGAATGTACGTGCGTAAAGTAAGAATAAGACAAAGAAGAACCCTATTGTTCCAACATAAATACCTATATCGATAAAGGTTGGAGAGAACATTGCCCAAGACGATGGTAAACGATCGTGACTCAAGTTAATTACAATAATATCAAAACGTTCAAACCACATACCGATATTAATAATTAAAGCAATGATAAAGGTCAAGAAAATATTGCGTCTTACTTTTTTGATGAATAACACCATCGGAATAACACTATTACACAAGATCAATGCCCAGAATGCCCACCAGTAAGGACCGGTTGCTGCACCATATGATAAATAGGTATAGTTTTCAAAAGAGCTTCCTGAATACCAAGCGATAAAGTATTCTGTAGCATAAGCCACAGCCACAATACCACCGGTTAACAAGATTACTTTATTCATATATTCAATATGTAATACCGTAATATAGCTTTCTAAGTTTGACACCTTACGCATGATAATCAATAAGGTTTGTACCATAGCAAATCCTGAGAAGATAGCCCCCGCAACAAAGTAAGGCGGATAAATGGTACTGTGCCATCCTGGAACAACTGAAGTTGCGAAGTCAAATGATACCGTGGTGTGTACTGACAATACCAACGGTGTTGCCAAACCAGCTAATACTAATGATACTTCTTCAAAACGTTGCCAGTCTTTAGCACGACCTGACCAACCAAAACTCAAGATACCGTAAATTTTCTTTTGGAATTCATTTTTAGTGGTATCACGCAACATGGCAAAGTCAGGAAGTAAACCGGTATACCAGAATACTAATGATACTGACAAGTATGTTGAAATGGCGAATACGTCCCAAAGCAACGGCGAGTTAAAGTTAATCCACAAAGACCCAAATTGGTTAGGGATTGGTAACACCCAGTAAGCTAACCAAGGGCGACCCATGTGAATAATTGGGAACAAACCAGCTTGGATAACCGCAAAAATAGTCATTGCCTCAGCTGAACGGTTTACTGCCATACGCCATTTTTGACGGAATAACAACAATACAGCTGAAATCAAAGTACCGGCGTGCCCGATACCTACCCACCAAACGAAGTTGGTAATATCCCAAGCCCATCCAATGGTTTTGTTAAGTCCCCAAGACCCGATACCGGTAGAGACGAGATAAATGATGCAACCTAAGCCCCAAATAAAGGCGACTAAGGCAATCGAGAAAACTATCCACCAAGATTTATTGGCTTTTCCAAAAACCGGAGCACCGATATCTTTACTGACATCATGGTAACTCTTATCGCCTAAAACGAGCGGCTCTCTTATCGGTGCTTCATAGTGGTGTAACGACATATTATTAATGCTTAATAATGGGTTTAACCTATTTAATTCTATTTATTATTCTTACTTATTCTTAACCAATGTTTGGTACATAACATTTGGACGTGTGCCAAGATCTTCTAACAAACGATACATACGATCATCATCGCGTTTCTTGTTGATTTCTGATCCTTCGATATTTACATCGCCAAAGGTAATGGCTCCTGTGTCACAAGCGCGTGAACAAGCGGTATAAAACTCGCCATCTTCAATAGCACGACCTGAACGTTTAGCGTCAAGAATGGTTTTTTGTGTCAATTGAATACACAATGAACATTTCTCCATAACGCCACGTGAACGAACGGTTACATCTGGATTGAGAACCATACGTCCCAACTCGTTGTTCATGTTGTAATCAAACTCATCGTTTTCTTTGTACAAGAACCAGTTGAAACGACGTACTTTATAAGGACAGTTGTTTGCACAGTAACGCGTACCTACACAACGGTTATAAATCATTTGGTTTTGACCTTGACGACCGTGAGTAATTGCAGCTACAGGACAAACCGTTTCACATGGTGCGTGATTACAGTGTTGACACATCACCGGTTGGAAAGCAACTTCAGGATTATCGTATCCTGGTGTTTCAACAGCTTCATAGCTATCAAATGCAGGAAGATTTTTAAGTTCTTCTTTCTCGTTAGCAAATATATCTTCTGAAGCGTAGTAACGGTCAATACGCAACCAGTGCATATCTCTAAATTTACGCACCTCAGTTTTACCAACTACCGGCACGTTGTTTTCAGAGTGACATGCGATAACACAAGCCCCACAACCTGTACAGGTATTTAAGTCGATTGACATATTGAAGTGCGGTCCAATAGTGTCATCAAACGAAGTCCACAAGTCAGCTTTATTACCGCGTACAGAAACGTGTTCGTGATCGTATTCGGTTGTTGGAATCGGATTCCACTCTTCGCGTCCTTTTGACTTATAAGTTTTAAAAGTAGTTTCGTTAACAATTGTACGACCTACCATTGTATTTTGTAACTGTGTACAAGCAAATTCGTGATCACCTTCCACTAGTTCAACGCTCACATCTTGAGTAGCACTGAAATTTTTATAAAGCGGATAAGCGTTAACCCCAGTTTGCATTTCTTTTTGGATTCCAGCCTTACGACCATAACCCAATGCTAAACCAATTGTACCCGGTGCTTGCCCCGGTTGAATGATAACAGGCACTTTTTTAACTGTAGTACCGCCCAGTTTCACATTGACATAGCTACCATTTAAGGCGCCATTTGACACGTGATAATTTTTGACACCTAGCTTTTTAGCATCACGCATTGACATGGTTACAAAGTTATCCCAAGTAGTACGTGTAATTGGATCTGGCAATTCTTGCAACCAAGGGTTGTTTGCTTGTGTACCATCACCTAAAGCTACTGATGTATATAAAGTTAATTCAAAACCTTTAGCTTTTTTAGATGTGCGCAATAAATTACGTGCAGCTGATCCTGCATTTACAGAAGGGGTTACTTCAACAGTTTCATCGGAAGTCACATCTTGTTGTGGAGTTGCAGGTGATTTACTTTCAAAAACACCATCGTGTAAAGCAGTGTTCCAAGAAGTTCCTCCTAAGATTGAGTTCTCCCAGTTTTGACGTAAGTAATCGTAATATTTTACATCTTTATCTAACCAAGCCAATAATGATTGTTGGAATTGACGCGTATTAAACAAGGTTTGAATTGTAGGCTGCATCAAACTGTATGCGTTTTTAGAAAAACGAACATCTCCCCAATTTTCTAAGAAATGAGAAGTTGTAGCCACATATTTACAAAGGCTTGCTGTGTCATCAGCTTTCATAGCAAACGAAACAGACAAAGCTACTTTTTTCAAACCTGCTGCAAACGCATCTGCATTTGGCAAGCTATAAGCAGGGTTAACACCAGCAATGAGTACAGCTCCAATTTTACCGGCATTCATATCTTTAACCAACTTATTAACCGCGTCATTATTTCCCTGACGCGTTAACCGTGGGTTATCAACATCAATAATACGACTGTTTAAAGCTTCATTAATAGCTAACACTAAAACCTGAGCATCTGTTGATGGAATACCTGAAACCACCACAGCATTACGCCCAGCAGATTTTAATTGACTAGCTGCATTTTTAACGGCTGCCGTAAGTTCTTTTGAAAGCTTAACAGCTGAAGAGCCATTAACTACATATTGATAAAGCGCTACTAAAACTTGCTTTTGCTCTGACGGCGTTGTCAACACACGTTTATCAGCTTTAGCACCACTCAAGGTCATGTTCGCCTCAAATTGAATGTGACGAGACATTTGATCTTGCTCAGGATTACGGCTTTTAGCATAGGTTACATCATAACCTCCACCTTGCCAATCTCCAAGGATATCAGCACCAACTGAAACAATAGTTTTAGCTGTTGAAAAATCATATTCAGGAAGCGCTCTATAACCGTATTTAGCTTTAAACGCATTCAATACATGATCTTCAGAAACCGCATCATAAACCACATGACGCGCGTTATATTTTTGAGAAAATTCTTTTATTAATTTAGCTGTAGTTGGACTTGCAAAGGTTTGTGTTAACAAGACCACTTCACCTTTAGCGTTTTGCAATCCGCTTTTTACAGCTGCATCGAGATCTTTCCAAGAAGCATCTTTATGATCTATTTGAGGCTCTTGTAAACGTTGATAATCATAAAGTGACAATACAGAAGCATGCGCACGAGCATTAGTTCCTGTATTTGGACCACTCATATAGTTTTTATCTACTTTGATCGGGCGAGATTCACGTGTTTTAATCAATAAACGTGAAAAATCAAATCCATCCGCTATTGAGGTCGCATAATAGTTAGCAACTCCCGGAAAAATACGTTTAGGTTGAACTACATAAGGAACTGTTTTTACTACAGGCCCCTCACAAGCTGCTAAGGATGCTGCTGCAGTACCAAAGCCGACAAACTTTAAAAAGTCACGACGTGTCGTTTTACTTTTTCCTAAAGTTTTTTTATCACCTAAGAAGTCCTCAATTGGCAAATCTTCAGCGAATTCCTTTTGACGAAGAACTTTATTAACAGCATCATTACCTTCAAGCTCCTCAATCGTACTCCAATATTTTTTATTATTTGATGACATAATTTATACCGCTTAAAATTATTAAATTAGTAATGGCAACGTCCACACTCTAAACCACCCATTTGTGCTTCAGTTAATTGCTCTACGCCATACTTCTTAGATAATTGCTCGTGAATTTTTTCGTAATACTTATTACCTTCCATTTTAACGTTGGTTGTACGGTGGCATTCAATACACCAACCCATAGTCAACTTAGCATGTTGCTCAACCACTTCCATTTTTTCAATTTCACCGTGACATTTTTGGCAATCAATTTTACCAACCATCACGTGTTGAGAGTGATTAAAATATGCAAAGTCTGGTAAGTTGTGAATACGCACCCATTTTACCGGATGAGTTTCACCTGTATATTGATGTGTAGCCGGATCCCAACCTACAGCATCGTATAATTTTGCGATTTGAGAATCGTAATATTCTTTAGAGTATTCTTTAGTAGCTGTCTCAGGAGCTACTTCAGAAATAGCTTTATGACAGTTCATACATACATTTAGTGAAGGAACACCTGATGTTTTTGACACACGTGCAGAATAGTGACAGTATTTACATTCTATCTGATTATCTCCAGCGTGAATTCTGTGTGAAAAATGAATAGGCTGAACAGGTTGATACCCTTGATCTACACCCACTTGCATCAAGTAGTAATACACCCAGTAACTTCCCACAAGCATCACAACAACTGAAAATACAATCGCAATAAATTGATTTTCAACTATCATTCTCCACAATGGCTTGCGTTGTTCTTTTTCAGCCCCAACAACAGTAATCCCCTGTTCTTTAGCAAAACGCAATAAAGTTTTATTTACAAGCGCTAAAATAACCACTAACAAAACAAGCACCACAGCCAACAGACCTAACACTACACTTGCTGACATGCCACCGCCATTAGAGGTTGCATTTTGCGCAGCAGTTCCAGTAGCCGCAACAGCAACTTTAGGTTCAGGCTTAGGTTGTTCCACATAAGCCAAGATATTATTAATATCTGCCTCAGACAATTGTGGGAAATGCGTCATCGCTACATGATTGTATTCCTCATAAATAGCTACCGCTTGTGCATCACCTGCTTTAATCATTGCAGTACTATTATGAACCCAATCATAAATCCACTGCAATTCAACCTTGTCAGTAATACCGTGCAAAGCCGGACCTGTTGAACGTTTATAACGTTTATGACAAGCTGCACAATTCGAATTAAACAACTCTTTACCTTTTGCCGCGTCTCCTAACGACGATCCTGCATCGGCACTGCTTTCTTTAGCTTCAGTTTGCGCCCCAGCATCTTTAGCATCTTGTGCAAACGAAGGCTGAGAAAATGAAAACAGAACGGCTACTGTCAACAGTAGCACTTTGGCAATGGAGAATGGGATACTCTGCTTTTTCATACTATGTTTAAATTAACTCCTTTTAAGTATCTTTTTTATAATGAAGAGGTTACGATCTTTTAGCCTTAAAAGGGCTGTAAAGTCTTGTGCAAAAGTAATACATCCTATCGATTTTAGTATTGGAACCGCCCTGTTAATGGTTAATTTATATCGTTTCTAAATAACTTGTTTTACCTTTCATTTACACCAATAAACCTATATTTGTACTCTAAACTAAATCATTATGAAGAAAATAATCGGTTCCTGTTTTGTGTTTTTTATGATATTGAGCACGCCTAGTTTTGCCCAAACTGGTTCTGTAAACATTAGTGAGAATCCTCTTATTAAGGAGTTAATGACCTTAAATGTCAAAATGACTAAGGCTAATCAGATCGGTCATCGTTATAAAATTCAATTGGGGTCTTATAATAGCATCTCTCAAGCAAAGGCGATTGAACAACAATTTAAAGATCAACATTCGAACTTACCTATACGTATCGAATATGAATCTCCTAACTATAAAGTTTGGGTTGGCGATTATGTTAATCGTATTGAGGCTGATCGTTTGTTTTTAAAAATTAAACAGGAATACAGAAGTGCCTTTGTTTTTCAACCCAACAAATAGAATTATAGCTTAAATAGCTTTCACAGCCTAAAAAGCACCTTGAAAAATAACTTTTTTAAGGTGCTTTTTTTTACAGTTCATTTTACGATTTTAAACACTTACACAATTTATCTAGATCCTGTTCAGTATTGTAATAATGAAAACCAATGCGGATTCCATTGCCTCGTAAACTACACACTATTTTTTTAGCGATTAACCAATCGTAAACTTGTTCATCTCCTCTTATATTAAAGATTGATGAATGTTGACTGCGCTTAATGACAGCCGGCTCTAACAACCCGAGATCAGACAATCTTTTTTTAGCCTTCTCTGCCAATTGACTTACTTGTTTTTCGATTTGCTCTACACCAATAATTTGTTGCTGTTCCAAAGCTACTTTTACACTACCCATGCTTGCTGCATCGAGATGGCTGCCTTCGAATTTACCGATTAGTGTATCTCCTGATTTGTATTTTCCAATCCCAGAACCAAAACCTAGATGTTTGGGAGCTATACGCTCTTCAACACCTTGAGCAAACATAAAAAAGCCATTGCCAAATCCGGCTCCAATCCATTTATAAGCACTGGCTCCTAAAACATCAAGTCCAGATGCTTTAAAATTAAAGCGCTCCATACCGAGATACTGAGTACCATCTCCTATTAATAACGTATCCGGAAATTCATGTTTCAGTTTTTTAATAAAATCTAAATCGATTTTAATTCCATTGAGATACTGCACAATACTAAAAGCAAACACATCTGGTTGATTGGCCAAAAAAGCATTGTAAATATGTTCTTCTAAATTTTCATCTATTTTGGCATAATCGATTTGAAATCCTCGAGCTGCTACTGCGCGATTAATCGAGGGATAATCGCCTTGTAATAATAACACTCTACTCGATTGAGGCAAGCCTTCTAAAATAGCGTTCCAACCAAATGAAAACGCCGGCACTAAGGCTACACGCTCGGGATTTCCGCCAAAGTGTTGCGCTATACACTCTCGTGTTTGTGCATATAACAACGCATTAGCATCAAAATAATTACTCCCCATTTGCCACAAATCCTCATAATGATTTTGCCTAAATTCTTTTACCGACTTAGAGATCAACCCTGTAGCGGGTGTATTTAAATAGGTATAGGTTTGAAGAGCCGAAAAGTCTGTTACTAAATTTTTCATAATAATTGTTTTCTCTCTCAAAAATAGTAAATTTGGCTGGGGTCTGAACCCCAAGTCTGTTAATTCTTAATTCACCTTAGTATGATCTCAATGATAGCCGCTGCTGGCGAAAACAACACTCTAGGAAAAGATGGCGATTTGCTGTGGCATCTACCCGACGATTTTAAGCGCTTTAAAAAACTCACCACAGGTCACCCCATCGTTATGGGACGCAAAACCTTTGACACCTTCCCTGAACTGCTTCCCAACCGCACACATATTATTGTGACGCGTCAAAAGGACTTTAAAGCTGATGGCTGTATTGTTGTAAATTCTATCGAACAAGCGCTTGATGCTGCCAAACAAGCCGAAGGAAATGATGAAATTTGTATTATAGGAGGCGGACAAATCTACAAACTTGCCCTCCCCCATGCTGACAAAATAGAATTGACCCGCATTCATCATCAATTTGACGGAGGCGATGCGTTCTTTCCTGAATTTGACTTGGAAAAATGGGAATTGATTGAAGAAGAGTACCATCCCGCTGATGATCGCCATAAACAAGATTTTACTTACCTCACCTATGTGCGTCAACACGATTAGCTAAAAACTGCTTTTTTCATATCACTGCTATGCAGTAGTGCTAAAAAGTGAAAATGCAAGACAAAATCACCCTTTGGTTAGTTTCAAACAAGCTAATAGCCCGATAGTTTTACTGTAACTATCGGGCTATTTTTGATATAAATTATGCCGTAGTATAAACTACACTTTAAGATTTCAACAAATCGGCAATCTTATTCCACTCCGGAGTTAAAATTACTTCGATACGTCTATTTTTAGCACGCCCATCAGCTGTGCTATTGCTCGCCACCGGCACATATTCACTTCGTCCAGCCGCAGTTAAATTAGCCGGATCTACGCCTTTATTTTGCACTAAAATACGTACCACAGATGTAGCGCGCTTCATGGATAAATCCCAGTTGTCTTTCAGCAAGCTATGTCCGTTATAAGGTACATTATCGGTATGCCCCTCAATCAACACGTTGATATCCGGATTTTGTGCCAATACTTTTGCCAGCTCGCGCAAGGCTTCTTGCCCTTTCGGATTCACCGTCCAACTCGCCGTTTTAAACAACAACTTGTTGTCCATTGACACATATACCTTTCCATTTTTGCGGTGTACGTGCAAGCCTTTGCCTTCAAAATCCGTCAAGGCTGTAGAAATTTTATCTTTTAAAGCCGACATTTGATTTTCTTTAGCCGAAATCGCTTCTTCCAGTTGCGCTATACGCTTACCGCGCTGTGTCAAATCAGCTTGCAATTTTTCTAAGCGCGCTTGCTCAGCATCCAATTTTTCTTGTTTAGCTTCAATTTCAGCCAACAATTCTCTATTCCGCTCAGCATTGGCCTTTAAGGCTGATGAACTGTGATCCTCTAAAGCATCGTAAGACGATTTTAACTGATTGTATTGCTCCTGCAAACTTTGTTTTTGACGCTCTAAATCAGCGTAATCAGCTGCTAAACTTGATTTCTCAGCTTGCAATTTTTCTAACAACTCCGCTTTTTCTAGCGTCTTAGCCTCCTGACCCGACAACGAATCGCGCAAGTTCATATTTTCCTGTTGCAAACCTGTAAATTTATCTTGTAAATCTTTAAACTGCTTAGCCGGCACACAAGCCACAACACAAGCCAGTCCTAAAGCAGCAATCCATAATTTTTGAACCTTCATTTTTTTCATCATTTTAAGCAGATATACTTATAACTCTCTATCCTTCATTTTATTTTTTGGGCGCCACCCCTTCCGTCTTACTTTATAAAACAGTTAACTTTTAAAACCCAACATAACTCTTTTACAGTCATCGCTCTCATTAACACCGGGGTCAGGCTTTCACTACTCGCTTTTTGCGGCTGTTTTTTTAAACTAGCACACTATTTTTAGTCCGATTTATAATATCTTTTGTAGGGATAATACCGTGGCCATAAATTACTAGTACAATGAGACAAAGTCGAAATAGGACTAGTTAATTTATCCATACGGTATTAAAAGCCGCAAAAGAGCTCAAACAGACCGTTCAATCCTTTGCGCAAATCTATTTGGTCCGCACAATCATTTACAAAAGTAGCTTAAAATTAAACCAACCTTATTTCGATTTATAAAAAAATAACACTTAACTTTACGATATTACTTAATTAAAACCTCACTTAGATTCAAGTAGTAAATGCAACAAAAGAAAAATCGATTCTAGATGAATTAGACAAAATTCTCGATCTTAATTCTCAAAGAGAAATAAACGACAGAACTATTGAACTCGAAAATAAAATAAGTGAAAGTGGTTTCGATGAGAAACAACTAGTCACTCTATATTCAGCAACCAATATGGCTAGGTATTCTTTTAAATATTGGGCAGAAAACAGTAAGAAATGGTCTGAGCTTAGTGCTAAACCTACTACAATGTCAACTGGTGGAGATATTGCAAAAGCAGATGTAGCTGGTGCAATTGGAGGAGCAGCTGGTGCTTGGGCTGTCAATGTCATACCAGGTGCTGGTCAGCTTACCTATGGAACCGCTATTATTAGTGGTGGAGTGCTCTGTCTGTTGCCACTGGAGTCAGTAAACTTTTAGATTGGATATGGTAAGAAAAATATTAATTTTATTATTACTCATCGCTATTGGTCAATTAGTTGCATTAATTTTTTGGTTTCTTTTTGATTTTAGTTCAGAACTTTTTCTTCCTATGGTTGTTTCTTCAATTCTAGTTTGGTTACTATACTTAAACCAAAATAAAAACGAAAACAAACCATAATGTAATTTTGAAAAAATAAAAAAGTTTCTAGCACCTAGATTAACGTCGCACAACAAAAAATTGGCAATAGTGTCAGAAACTTCCTTAATTAAACATTTAGGAAAAATCAAAGTTATTGCTTTGTCTAGTGCTTAGAATAAAAATGCCCCCTCGCCAATTCCCATCCCATTCAGCACAAATATTTACAACCTTAGATCAAGTAGTAAATGTAACACAAAGCCCCTCTAAGCTAACTCTAACAACACCGGACAGTGATCACTGTGCACAGCGTTTGATAAAATTTCGGCGCGTTTAATTTTACCGATCAAGGGTTCAGACACTAAATGATAATCTAAACGCCAGCCCTTATTGCGCTCGCGAGCGCGCCCGCGATAACTCCACCATGAATAGTGCACTTCCTCTGGGTGTAAATAGCGAAAGGAATCAATAAACCCACTCGCTAAAAACTTTGACAACCACTCGCGCTCTACCGGCAAGAATCCAGAAGTGTTTTTTAAACGTACAGGATCGTGAATATCAATAGCCTCATGACAAATGTTATAATCGCCACAAATCACCAAGTTAGGCACTGTTTTAGTCAGTTCATTGATATAGGTTTGCAAATCGGCCATATAGGTCAACTTAAATTCTAGGCGATCGTCATTGGTTCCCGAAGGTAAATACATACTCATTACAGAAAAATCATCAAAATCAACCCGCAAATTGCGTCCTTCTTTGTCCATATAATCTATACCCGTGCCGTAAACCACCTGCTTGGGTTCTACTTTACTCAATACAGCAACACCGCTATAGCCTTTTTTTTCTGCCGGATACCAATAACAGTACTTATACCCTATAGCTTCAAAATCTTCCACTTTAAATTGCTTCGGATTAGCCTTGATTTCTTGTAAGCACACCACATCAGGATTGGTTTGCTCAAGCCAAGCAATCAGGTCTTTTCTCAGGGCCGCCCGAATCCCATTCACATTATAAGAAACTATTGTCATCATATTATTTTTTGTAAAAATACAAGTTCCTAACGATTCTGAAAATCTAATTTTCTCAATTATATTTCAAAATAAGTTTGCAATCGTTAAGAAGTTCTTTATAACTTGCCCCTATGAAAAAAGAACTCATCGGCAGAATTGATAAAGCAGATTTTCCTGACCTCAACTTGAGTGCTATTGCTATAAAAATTGATACAGGAGCTTACACTTCTTCTGTTCATTGTTCACACATTGAAGAAGAAGACGGACAGCTACACTGTAATTTTTTGGATCCTGAGCACCCGACTTACAATCACAAAGCCATGATTTTTAACAATTACACACAACTCAACGTGCGTAGTAGCAATGGGATGTTACAAAAACGTTATGCCATCACCACAACAGTAAAAATATTTGGAAAAACACATCAAATTGACTTATCTTTAAGTGATCGTAGTGATATGAAATATCCTATTTTAATTGGCCGAAAGTTCCTTCATGGAAAATTCATAGTCGATCCTGAACTCGAAAATTTATCATTTAAGGCAGAAGAATAATTCTTATGAACATTAAAGTATTATCGCGAAACCCAAACTTATACTCCACACGACGTCTTGTTGAAGCCGGTCAAAAACGCGGACACAGCATGGAAGTCATCGACCATCTTAAATGCGATATTATCATTGAAAAACGTCGCCCACAAATTTATTACCAAGGCGATTATCTCACTGATGTAGACGCCATTATACCGCGCATTGGCGCCTCTGTAACCTTTTACGGCACCGCTGTAGTACGCCAATTTGAAATGATGGGTACCTTTACAACCACTGACTCTGAGGCTTTGGTACGCAGCCGTGACAAGTTGAGAAGCTTACAAAAATTATCGCGATCAAGACTTGGTCTTCCCAAAACTGTTTTTACCAATTATTCAAATGAGGTTGAAGGCATTATCAAACAAGTGGGCGGCACGCCATTAGTGATTAAATTACTAGAAGGCACACAAGGCTTAGGCGTGGTTTTAGCCGAGACTAAAAATGCAGCTAAATCGGTTATCGAAGCCTTTAACGGCTTACACGCCCGTGTCATTGTTCAAGAATTTATCAAGGAAGCTAAAGGCGTTGACATCCGTGCTTTTGTAGTTGATGGGCATGTTGTAGGCGCCATGAAACGCAAAGGCAAAGAAGGCGAATTTAGATCTAATTTACACCGCGGAGGAACGGCTGAAGTGGTTGAATTAACCGATGAGGAAGAAGTTGCTGCTGTCAAAGCGGCTAAAGCTATGGGCTTAGGTGTAGCCGGTGTTGACATGCTACAAAGTAGCCGCGGTCCGCTTATTCTTGAGGTCAATTCATCTCCAGGATTAGAAGGAATTGAAAAAGCTACCGGAAAAAATATTGCCCGTAGTATCATCCGTTATATTGAAAAAAACATTTAAGCGTGCCCCATTTTGACGATCAAAATATCATGCATATTCTCGGTGAGGAAATTGCCCTTGGCCATAAAACTATTGTCAATTTTACAACCACAAAGTTTTATACCAATACGGCAGTTAAAGTACCCGTTATTATTGAGCGCGCTAAAAAGCCGGGGCCTACTGTACTCATCACCGCCGGCATTCACGGCGATGAACTCAACGGCGTAGAAATTGTACGTCAAATCATTGCGCGCAAAATCAACAAACCAAAATGTGGGTCTATTATTTGCATTCCCATTGTCAACATTTTTGGTTTTTTAAATATGCAGCGCAATTTTCCTGATGGTCGCGATTTAAACCGCGTATTTCCGGGATCCACAAAAGGCTCGCTTCCCAGCAGATTTGCTCATCAATTTGTACAGGAAATTTTACCCATTGTCGATGTTTGTCTCGATTTTCACACTGGTGGTGCCAAACGCTTTAATGCTGCTCAAATTCGCTTAAATGAAGGAAATTCACAATGTTTAGAGCTCGCTGAAATTTTTAATGCGCCTTTTACAGTGTATTCCAAATTGATTTCTAAATCTTATCGCTCGGCTTGCGTTAAAAAAGGGATTCCTATATTACTTTTTGAAGGCGGAAAGTCTGAAGATAACAATAAAGATATTGCTAAATTTGGAGTCCAAGGCGCCATGCGTGTTTTAAATCACCTCAACATGCTCAGGCGTGAATTTAGCGTACCAACAGCCGAAAAAGAAACGATTTTTATTCGTAAAAGTCGATGGCTTCGCGCGGGATACAGCGGTTTGTTTCACAACAAAATTGCGGTAGGCGACTATGTTACTAAAGGCCAGCACATCGCTTCTATAACAGATCCTTATGGCAGTTTTAGACGCAAGATAAAAGCGGGTAATGACGGCTATATCATCAACGTCAATCAATCGCCTATTGTTTACAAAGGAGATGCCATATATCATATTTCACAAGAACTCGGAAAATGACAAAATCAGAACTGCGCAAACACTATAAAGCTAAACGTCAAGAATTGTCACTAAAGGAAATTGAAGACAAGAGTTTGGCTATCGCTAATCATTGCTTAGAACTTCCGATTTGGAAGCGCTCTTTATATTCATTATACCTCAGTATACGGTCGCAAAAGGAAGTAGATACCGATTACCTCTTAACTATTTTGCAAGGCAAAGACAAAGATGTTTGCTTGTCAAAAAGTGATTTTACGCATGTTGACATGGAGCATTTCTTACTCACTGACAACACGCGTATTGAAGTTAATCGCTGGGGAATTCCTGAGCCTATTTCAGGGATTAAAATTCAACCGGAAGTCATTGATGTGGTTTTCGTTCCGCTATTAGCTTATGATGAAAATGGAAATCGTGTCGGTTATGGCAAAGGTTTTTACGATCGCTTTTTAGAAGCCTGTAAGCCCAACGTTATCAAAATTGGCTTATCGTTTTTTCCACCCGAAAAAGACGCTATTAAAGCCAGTCATGACGACATCCCGTTAGATTACTGCGTGACGCCGAAGCGTATTTATCAATTTTAATTTAAATCTATTCAGCTAATTCTTCTTTTTTTCTGTCTTTCTTAAACATTGATTTGTTGAAGAAAATCATCAAGATAAATCCTATGGTAATCGAAGAATCAGCCACATTAAACACAGGTTCAAAAAAGGTAAAATACTCCCCCCCTACGCCAGGAATCCAGCTAGGCAAATAACCCTGCCACAACGGAAAATAAAACATATCGACTACCTTGCCGTGTAACAAGGAGCCGTAACCACCAGCTGCCGGAAACAAGGAGGCGATTTGCCCGTGACTGTCATTAAAAATAACACCGTAAAAGACAGAGTCGATAATATTGCCAAAAGCCCCTGCAAAAATAAGAGCTATACTCAAAATCATCATCTTGCTCTCTTTCTTTTTGATGGTATCCCACAACCAATAACCGATTCCTACAATCGCTACCAAGCGGAATAGAGTTAAAATGAGTTTACCGTATTCACCCGGAATCTGAGCGCCCCAGGCCATACCTTCATTTTCTACAAACAAAATACGAAACCACTCAAATACCTGCACTTGATCGCCAAGCATAAAATGAGTTTTAATGTAAAATTTTGAAACTTGGTCCACAACCAAGATAAGAGCTATGAGGAGTCCGGCTTTCTTTAAGGACATTAGTTGGCAGTTTTTAAAGCCCAAAAATACAGTTTTTATTCGAATTGCTTTCGCTTCAAAACATTTTTACATTAAAGTAACCTCCTAATTTCGATTCTTCAGAATTAATCCCTGATAATTTGGGTATCTTACAAAGATTGTGTAATTATGAAATTAGAAAATAAACCTATGGCTATACCGCATAAACTCCCCGATATAAAACCTTCTATATTTGCCACAATAAACACGCTTGTACATCAGTATCAGCCGGTTAATTTAGCACAAGGCTTTCCTGGATTTTCACCAGACAAAAAACTACTCAACGAAGTCACTAAGGCGCTTCATTCCGGCAAAAATCAATATGCGCCTCTGGCGGGTATATTCAGCTTACGCGAAACCCTTTGTCAAAAACAAGCTGATCAATACGGCTATACTTATCATCCAGAAACAGAAATCACGCTAACTGCAGGGGCCACCCAAGCTATCTTTACGGCTATTGCAGCAGTTGTACGTCCTGATGATGAAGTGATTGTTTTTAAACCGGCCTATGATTGCTATGAGCCTGCCATCGCCTTAAACGGCGGTAAATCTATTCAAATTGCTCTACACGCCCCTGAGTATAAAATAGATTGGAATGAAGTGAAAGCTGCGATAAACCCTAAAACGCGCATGATTATCATCAACAATCCACACAATCCCAGCGGGCGTTGTTTAAGTGATCAGGATTTAAAAGAACTAAGTGCTTTAGTTAAAGATACCAATATTATTATTCTCAGCGACGAAGTGTATGAACACATCACCTATGACGGCAAAAAACACCAAAGTGTAGCGCGCTATCCCGATTTAGCTGAACGTGCTTTTTTAACCTACTCCTTTGGTAAAACTTTTCATGTCACCGGCTGGAAAATGGGTTATTGCTTTGCGCCTAAGGCCTTGATGGATGAGTTTAAAAAAGTACATCAATACAATGTTTTTTGTGTCAACCACCCGATGCAAGTTGCTCTAAATGCTTATTTACAAGAGCCTGAGCATTATTTACAGCTTCCCGATTTCTTTCAACAAAAACGCGATTTCTTTTTTGAAGCTATTCGTCATTCAAAATTTGAAGGTTTACCCGCTGAAGGCACTTATTTTCAAACCCTATCCTATCGGGCTATTTCTGACAAAAAAGACGTAGCTTTTGTCAAAGAACTCATTGTTAATCACCACATAGCCGCAATTCCTATTTCTGTTTTTCACAAAGACAACACTTGTGAAAAGATGATCCGGTTCTGTTTTGCCAAAAATGAAGATACTTTAAAAAAAGCCGCAGATATACTGAATTCTCTATAAAAACCCTATTTTTGCGCGCATATAACTTTTTATTAGGCTCCATAGTTCAACGGATAGAACAAGAGTTTCCTAAACTTTAGATCCAGGTTCGATTCCTGGTGGAGCTACTCATAAAACTAGTTATAGCAGAGGGATATAAGCTTATTCACTAAATCGTTTATAGTTCAGTATTATTTGAAACCAAACGATTATTTTGTGTATGTTTGTCGCTCTCAAAAAGGCTCCATAGTTCAATGGATAGAATGAAAGTTTCCGGTACTTTAGATCTAGGTTCGATTCCTAGTGGAGCTACTATCACTACAAGAGTTTATCTCTTGATTGCAAAATTGATTTAAGCTAGCAAACAAAAGCCGTGAATAGCTTAGCGGCCTTTTAAATCCGCAGTCTTCACACCTGCTAATTTACTGATGTTTTTTAAAAACATAATTCTTATAATAGCCTTTTTTGTCCTGATAACAGTGTTCTATTTGTAAACCCGCTTCACGGGCTAACCACTCCACTACAGCATCGTCGTATTTCTGTGAAATTTCAACGTGAATGCTTTCCCAAGGCTCAAAATGAACAGTCAACTTTAAAGCTTCAACATTTACTGTCTGCGCCGATTCAGCTACTAAAAAACTAGACACTGTTCCTGACTCAGGATTGTAAGTTTCCCAATGCCTAAACTGATCAACTTGAAAGTCAGCTTGCAGTTCATCATTGATGCGGTGTAAAATATTTTTATTAAACGCTGCCGTAATTCCTGCTTGATCATTGTAAGCTGCCAAAATAACCGCTGGATCTTTTTTTTGATCAAACCCCATAAACAACATATCATCAGTTGTCATTGCCTCTTGTATATTTCGCAAAAATGCAATGGCTTTTTCATGTAATAGATTACCAATATTAGACCCCAAAACAACAATGGCTTTTTTACGTGTACTAAAGGTTTTAAGCTGCTCTAAAACGCCAAAATACGTTCCTTGTTTAGGGACTACCTCTAGCTCGGGAAACTCTCTTTTGAGCGTTGTTGACAAATCGTTTAGAATATGTTGACTTATATCAACGGGGATATAGGTAAACTTCTCTTTTTCATCAATTAACTGTTGCAGCAACAGCTTTGTTTTTTGACCATCACCAGCTCCCAATTCTATAAAATCAAAACCTTTGGGGCCTTTAAAATTTGAAACAATGGCAGCTTTATGAGTGTTGAGTATTTCAAACTCACACTTGGTCAAATAATACTCCGGCATCGCCATAATATCTTGAAACAACTCATCTCCTCTCGTATCATAGATAAATCGAGAAGGTAAATTTTTTGGATAAGTTGTGAGTCCGTTCCAAACTGCTTCAGCAAATTTAGAAGTAAATGTTTTTGGTTTGCTCTGCATAGTTAATTCGTAAAAGCTACTCGCTTTGTGCACAAAATCAAAAGTGAGCAGCTATGAGTTTTAGTTGAAAAATATTATTTAGCCAGTCGAATACCGTTAAACTGCCAACGCATAGGCGGTTGAAAAAAATTGCGATAAGTTGGCCTCGAATGTCCTTTAGGAGTGGCTACAGAACTGCCGCGCAACACTTTTTGATTAACCATAAACTTACCATTATACTCGCCAATTGCCCCTGTAGGTTTATGGTAACCGGGGTAAGGTAAATAAGCACTCTCCGTCCACTCCCAGCGACTGCCCCAGTGTAATTTTTTATTGAGTACTTCCCACTCAGCTTCTGTTGGAAGACGACAGCCAGACCACTGTGCAAAAGCAAAGGCTTCGTAGTAAGATAAGTGTGTTACAGATGCTTCTAAATCTAGCGGTTGTAGTCCTGAAAGTGTATAACATTGCCAACCTTCATCGGTTTGATACCAGTATAAAGGTTTATTAATTTTAGTTTCTGTTAACCACGCCCAAGCATCGGCATGCCACAACAAAACTTGCTCATAACCACCCGCGTCCATAAACTCAAGATACTCGCCATTAGTCACTAACCGATTAGCTAACTGATAAGCTTGCAAATACACTTTGTGTTGGTCCATTTCGTTATCGTAACAAAATTGAGCGCTATCACTTGATACGCCTATTTGATAAATTCCTTCAGATTGAGCAATCCAATTTAACGATTCAGAAGGAGCGGATAGTCTTGGATTCTCAACAAAATTTTGGTCATAAATCGGCAAGAGCGGATTGGTTCCTAAAATATATTTAATATCGGTTAACAATAATTCTTGATGTTGTTGTTCGTGATTGATGCCAATTTCAACAAGTAATTTCACATCTTCTGAGAGTTTATCGTCCATCAATTTCTGCATGGCTTCAGTGACATAATGGCGGTAATCTTTAATGCGTTCAACACTAGGTCGTGATAAATTACCGCGATCAGAACGCACCCAATGTGCTCCAACACTTTCATAGTAGCTATTAAACAAAAAAGCAAACTGCTCATCAAAGCACTGATAATCGGGAAAATATTTTTTAAGAATAAAAGTTTCAAAAAACCAAGTAGTGTGTCCCAAATGCCATTTGGGAGGCGACACAAAATCAACAGGCTGAACAACAAAATCTTCAATAGCCAAAGGAGCACATAAGTGTTCACTATACTGTCGAGTTGTCGTAAATTTTTTGCGTATTTGAGTGGTTGTAAGAGACATAGTTGGTGCTTTCTTTCAAATATACAAAATATGTTGCGTAGCTAATAATTTAATTCGTCTCATAACGCAAGCTTAGATAAAATCAAATAAGCCCAAATCGCTAATAAACACAATGCTTTTTTGAATATGATAAAAGTTTAAAAACACTAATAAAATAAGTGCAAAAATATTTGGCAGTTCGCGATAAAAATATATTTTTGCACAAAACCAAAACACGTAGAATAATGTATTGGACTTTAGAATTAGCTTCATATTTAAGTGATGCCCCTTGGCCGGCAACCAAAGACGAATTAATTGATTATGCCATCAGAACTGGTGCTCCTCTTGAAGTTGTAGAAAATTTACAAGATATTGAAGATGAAGGAGACGCCTATGATTCTATCCAAGAGATTTGGCCCGACTACCCAACAGAAGAAGATTATCTTTGGAATGAAGATGAATATTAATAATATTTTAAATAGTTTATAAAAGTCTCTTTAATGAGGCTTTTTTTTTGTTTACATTTGGCAACATAAAATAAACGGAGTCAGCGCGCTATTTAGCGTAAACTATTATTAATCAGCGGAATAAATTTTAACACCTGCCAATATGACAAAGGCAGGATTATTGTTTAGCAGTTGATTAAAAGACTTAAACATAATTATATGAGCATATTAGATTCTGTCCTCAAGATGTTTGTGGGCGATAAATCGCAAAAAGATGTCAAGGGGTTACAACCTCTCGTCGATCAAATCAGAGCTGCTGAAGCACAATTAGAAGGCTTGAGTTTAGATGAACTTCGTCAAAAAACAGCCGAATTTAAGGCTAAAATTAAGGAAGCTATTGCCGAAACAGAGCAACGCATAACAGACTTAAAAACCGAAGCTGAACAATCTGAAGATATCGACAAAAAAGAAGATATCTATGCCGAAATTGACAGTCTTGAAGACAAAAGCTATGAGCTCACTAAAGAAGTTTTAGATCAAATTTTACCAGAGGCTTTTGCTGTGGTCAAAGAAACTGCTAAACGCTTCTTCCACAACGAACAACTCGAAGTTACGGCTTCTGAAGCCGATCGCCAGTTTTCAGCAGAAAAAGATTATGTCAACCTCAACGGTGATAAAGCCATTTGGAATAACTCGTGGAATGCTGCCGGGAAAGAAGTCACTTGGGACATGATTCATTATGACGTTCAGTTAATCGGTGGTATTGTGATGCACCAAGGTAAGATTGCAGAGATGCAAACCGGTGAAGGTAAAACCTTAGTGGCTACCCTTCCACTTTACCTCAATGCCTTGACAGGTCGCGGAGTACATCTTGTAACCGTCAATGATTACTTAGCAAAACGCGATAGTGCTTGGATGGCACCTCTATTTGAGTTTCACGGCTTAACTGTTGATTGTATCGACTATCACCAACCGAACTCTGATGCGCGTCGTAAAGCCTATAACGCCGATATCACTTATGGTACCAATAACGAATTTGGTTTTGACTACCTACGTGACAATATGGCACACTCTCCTGAAGATTTAGTACAACGCCCTCATCACTATGCCATTGTCGATGAGATTGACTCGGTATTGATTGATGATGCACGTACGCCATTAATCATTTCAGGACCAGTTCCAAAAGGAGATGTACACGAATACAACCAGCTCAAACCTCAAATTGCAAAAATTGTAGAAGTACAACGCAAATATTTAGTTGGCGTTTTGGCCGAAGCAAAAAAATTAATCGCTTCAGGTGACACTAAAGAAGGTGGTTTCTTGTTATTACGCGTTTATCGTGGTTTACCTAAAAACAAAGCTCTAATCAAATACCTCAGTGAAGAAGGTATCCGTCAAATCTTGCAGAAAACAGAAAACCACTACATGCAAGACAACAACCGCGAGATGCCAAAAGTTGATGCTGAACTTTACTTCGTCATCGAAGAAAAGGACAACCAAATGGATCTCACTGACAAGGGGGTAGAGTTTCTTTCTAAAAACGAATCTGACCCTAACTTCTTCATCATGCCTGAAATGGGTATTGAGATTTCAAAAATCGAAAACGAAAACCTACCACAAGAAGAAGAAACAGAGAAAAAAGAAGCCCTCTATCGCGAGTTTAGTGTAAAAAGTGAACGCATTCACACCATGCGTCAATTGCTTAAAGCTTATACTCTTTTTGAAAAAGACGACGAATACGTAGTCATGGACAACAAAGTAATGATTGTCGATGAACAAACTGGTCGTATCATGGATGGTCGTCGCTACAGTGATGGTTTACACCAAGCCTTGGAAGCAAAAGAAAACGTCAAAATTGAAGATGCGACGCAAACCTTTGCCACAGTAACCCTTCAAAATTACTTCAGAATGTACCGTAAACTATCAGGTATGACCGGTACTGCTGTAACTGAAGCTGGTGAATTCTGGGAAATTTACGAACTCGATGTCGTTGAAATTCCAACTAACAGACCTATTGCTCGTGATGATCAAGAAGATTTGGTTTACAAAACTAAACGCGAAAAATACAACGCCATTATTGATAAAGTAACTGAATTGGCTACCTCTGGTCGTCCGGTACTCATCGGAACAACTTCGGTAGAAACTTCAGAATTACTGAGCCGTATGCTTAAATTACGCAAGATTGAGCACAACGTCCTCAATGCAAAATTGCACAAAAAAGAGGCTGATATTGTTGCTGAAGCTGGCCGTCCTGGCGTAGTGACTATTGCAACTAATATGGCTGGTCGTGGTACCGATATTAAATTAGCAAAAGAAACTTATGATGCCGGCGGTTTAGCTATCATTGGTACTGAGCGTCACGATTCACGTCGTGTTGACCGTCAGTTACGCGGTCGTGCTGGTCGTCAAGGAGATCCGGGAAGTTCATTGTTCTACGTATCACTTGAAGATAACCTCATGCGCTTATTTGGTAGTGAGCGTATCGCTAAAATGATGGACCGCCTGGGCCTAGAAGAAGGTGAAGTGATTCAACACAAAATGATCTCTCGCTCTATTGAACGTGCTCAGAAAAAAGTTGAAGAAAACAACTTCGGTATTCGTAAACGCTTACTCGAGTATGACGATGTCATGAACGCCCAACGCGAGGTGATTTACAAACGTCGTTATCACGCCTTATTTGGCGAACGTTTAAGTGTTGATATCGCCAACATGATCTTTGACTTATCTGAAAGTATTAGTACTGAAAATAAAGCCCAAGACAACTATAGCAATTTTGAATTTGAAATTCGTCGTTACTTTGCAATGGACGCCCCTGTAAGTGAAGAAGAATTTAGAAATCTTGATCCCTTAAAACTTTCAGGGAAATTGTATAAAGCCGCTTATGCTTACTTCCAAGAGCGCACTAAGCGCAGTGCTGAACAAGCCTACCCGGTTATTAAATTGGTTTATGAAGATCCTTCAAACCATTTTGAACGCATTGCTGTGCCGTTTACTGATGGCTCTAAAATGCTACAGGTTTCTACCAATTTAGAAAAAGCGTATAACAGTGAGGGTAAACAGCTTATTATCGATTTTGAAAAGAACATCACTCTGGCCATTATCGATGAAGCTTGGAAAACCCACCTTCGTAAAATGGACCACTTAAAACAAAGTGTCCAACTAGCCGTACACGAGCAAAAAGATCCACTTTTGATTTACAAGTTTGAAGCTTTTGAATTGTTTAAAAAGATGTTAGACGAAGCGAATAAAGAAGTGATTTCATTCTTGTTTAAAGGCGAAATTCCTCAACAGGAACAACCAAATATTCAAGAAGCACGTCAGCAACGTCCTAAAGAGCATTTGCAAACTTCAAAAGAAGAATTCCTCAACATGGACGAGCGCACACAACAAAATCGTGCTGCAGCAGCTCAACAACAAACCCAACAACCTCAGGTGACGGAAACCATTGTAAGAGATGCCCCAAAAATTGGCCGCAATGACCGTGTGACCATCCAAAATGTCAAAACAGGTGAAAACAAAAGTGTCAAATACAAACAAGCTATTCCTCTTATTGAAAAGGGTGAATGGGTATTAGTAAACGACTAATACTTTGTTTCGACAATAGATTTAATAAGAGTTCCCGAGCATTAGTGTTCGGGAATTTTTTTAATTTAGCCACTTCTAAAATAAATAACATGAAAGACATTAGAATAGAGCTTCGTTGGGCCATTTTATTCAGTTTTGTATTGATGATTTGGATGCTTATTGAGCACAGTTTAGGCTGGCATCAAGCTCCAAAAATAGCTCATCAGCTCGGTTATCATTTCATTGCCCAACTTGTGCTTTATGCTGCTGTATATTACGTAGCCATTAAACAAAAGCGTGACAAGGATTATGAAGGCAAGATTACCTGGAAACGCGCCTTGTTATCTGGAGCGTTTATCTCAGTTATTGTAGCCCTTCTCTCGCCACTTACGCAATATTTTATATATCACTATATTTCACCTGAATATTTCAGCAATATGATCGCCTATCAAGTGAACAAAGCTGAATTTCCTATGACTGAAAAAGCAGCTCAAGATTTTTTCAGTATGAAATCATTTATCATTCAAGGCGTTTTTACTAGCCTTTCTACAGGACTAATTGCTTCAGCCTTAATTGGACTTGCTGTACGTACAAAGTCTGCTAAAAAGAGCTAATAAAGCCTTATTCATAATATTCGAAAAAAAAAGCGGTAAATAACCATCTGGCTATTTACCGCTTTTTTAAGTGATATAACTATTCTGTTTACTTGGCTATTTGTACCGCGCGATGCTCGCGAATAACGGTAACTTTCACCTGTCCAGGATAGGTCATTTCCGTTTGAATTTTACGTGAAATTTCAAATGATAATTTAGAAGATTGTTCATCATTAACTGTTGTACTATCAACAATTACACGTAGCTCACGTCCTGCTTGTATAGCATAAGCTTTATTGACACCATCAAACTCAAAAGCTACATTTTCTAAATCTTTAAGGCGCTGGATATAAGAATCCATAATTTGACGTCGCGCTCCAGGTCGAGCTCCACTGATGGCGTCACAGACTTGAATCACCGGAGACAATAGTGAAGTCATCTCTACCTCATCGTGATGGGCACCAATAGCGTTACAAACTTCGGCTTTTTCGCCATATTTTTCAGCCCATTGCATACCCAAGATAGCGTGAGGCGTTTCGTTTTCGGTTTCTGGTACTTTACCAATATCGTGCAGTAATCCGGCGCGCTTAGCTAATTTAGCATTTAAGCCGAGTTCAGCCGCCATCACTCCACAAAGTTTAGCCACTTCACGAGAGTGCTGTAATAAGTTTTGTCCGTAAGATGAACGGTATTTCATACGTCCGATGGCTTTAATTAATTCAGGATGCAAGCCGTGAATGCCTAAATCAATAACGGTACGTTTACCAATTTCAATAATTTCATCTTCAATCTGCTTAGTTGTTTTACGTACCACATCTTCAATACGTGCCGGGTGAATACGCCCGTCAGTAACCAACTTGTGTAATGACAAACGCGCCACTTCACGACGAACAGAATCAAAACATGATAAAATTACCGCTTCAGGGGTGTCGTCAACGATAATTTCTACACCTGTAGCTGATTCTAAAGCGCGAATATTACGGCCTTCACGACCGATAATACGTCCTTTAATATCATCGCTTTCTAAGTTAAAAATAGAAACGCAGTTGTCAATAGCTTCCTCAGCTCCGATACGCTGAATGGTATTAATGATAATTTTTTTAGCCTCTTGCTTAGCACTCATCTTGGCTTCTTCAATAGTATCTTGAATTAGCGCCATCGCATCAGTTTTAGCCGATTCTTTAAGCGATTCAATCAATTGAGCTTTAGCCTCATCAGCATTAAGTCCACTAGTTACCTCGAGCTGTTTGACTTGTTGGTCGTGAAGTTTAGAAATTTGTTCTTGTTTAGAGCTGATGAGTTCTAAGCGCTCGTCATATTCTTTTTCTTTAACCTCAAGTGATTTATTAAGCTTAGCGTTTTTAGCGACTTCTTTAGATAATTTAGATTCTTTTTTCTTGATACGGTGTTCAGCGCTACCTATTTTTTTATTGCGCCCTTCGATTACTTTTTCGTGTTCAGCCTTAAGCTCAATAAACTTTTCTTTGGCTTGTAATAGCTTTTGTTTTTTGAGATTTTCGCCTTCAACTTCAGCTTCTTTCAAAATAGCCTTAGCATCGATTTGAGCCTCTTTAACAATAGAAGAAGCCTTGCGTTTAGCCATATATTGAGCAACGACAAACCCAAGTATAAGGGCGACAATTGCTGTAATTAGTGTTGTGATCATGATGGTATATAAATAAAAAACCTGTACCAGTAATGCTTTATATAAAACTCCGAGTTCTAACGTTTAAGGCTAGCTTGTTGGTCTAGGATCCGACTAACATCGTGAGATGCACGGTTTGCTATCGCAACACAGACTCACCTTTCTCAAAGGTTATAGTGTTGAGTTTCTCAAAAATGATTACTAATACAGGCAGTAATTAATGTTTATTTAAAAGAGCGTATATTATAAGGCGATTATATCCAAAATCAATCTTCATTAAGAAGGCTCTCAAGAGCGGTAATCTTGCGATTCAACAAATGAATCTCATCAAAACTCTCGAGTGATTGCTGTTCGGTTTTAGCGGCAAACTGCAGAGCACACATGGCTAAGACGTCTTGCTTATCGCGAACGGCATAGTTTTTTTCAAATTGTTTAATTACTCCTTCAATCTTTTTAGCCGCTTTACGCAAGCCTTCTTCCTGATCAGGAGCAATAGTCATAGGATAAACACGATCGGCTATTGATATTTTAATCTTTAATAGGTCAGCCATAATTTTTTATTCTGAAAGTTGACTTATACAATGATCGATTTCCTTAATTAAACTATTTATTTTAAATTTTGTTTCTCGCTTAAAATCGTTACTGCCCAGAAGTGCATTAGCTGTTTTTAAATCGCGATTATCTTTTTTTAGTAATTCAACTTGGTTTTCTAGCCCAATGATGTCTTGTTTATGACTTTTAAGCTGTAACTCTAGTTTTCTATTGTCTTCTACTAAACCATCACGAATATGCAAAAGATGGCTGATTTTCTCTTGAATAAGATCAATTCTTTCAACTAAATTTTCCATCGGTTTAACTGCACTACTTTACTGCAAATTTAATACAGAAAAATGAAAGCAGCAACTCTTTAAACGAGCAATTATTCACAATAAAATAACATTTCTTTTTTTAACAATACAAAAGCTGGTTTCTTGACAGCTTTTTTTGCACCAACAAAAAATCCTCTGAAATTAAAAATAACAGAGGATTTATAAAAAATGTTTTATGAAAGCTAGTTAATAGCTTGATTGATATACACCCAACCTTTAGTGAGTTGATCATATTTTGGATCTTGACTTTGCAGTTCGATAATATAATAATACGTACCTGTAGCTAATTGGTTGCCATTTTTATCTTGACCATACCACTGATTGGTATAATTAGACTGTTCAAATACTTTAGTACCATAGCGATTATAAACTACAAAGCGTTTAATACCTGCTCTTTGGTTTAAGAATGTTAAATCAAAGGTATCGTTTACACCATCGTTATTTCCTGGAGAAATTCCTTCTGGAATCACCCCTTCAGGGAGTTCTTCAATAACAATTGAATCTACTGTATTACAAGCTGCATCTTCGCCATAAACTGTAACGGTATAGGTTCCATACCCATAATCTGCGGGATTGATAGTCGGACCATTTTCAGGAATGCTCTGTCCGTTATAAGTCCACTCATAATTTGCTTCTTGAGCATTGATATTAGAAGGTGTTGCATCTAAAACCTCTTCTTCGAGGCTAGAGGTTGTGATATCCTCTCCAAGATTAAACTCTGGTGAGGTGTTGAAATATAAGTCTACTGAAGCCTCAACGGTACAAATACCATTAGAAACTAACACGGTATAGGTTCCGGTTTGAGAAACTGTAATGCTTGGAGTTGTCTCTTGAACAGAACCATCAGCACCTACCCATTCATAGGTTGCATTTTCAGGAGTAAGACCTTCTAAGGCAGGAGTTAGTTGAAATGATTCTTGATCGCAAAAACTTTGCGAATCACCTAAACTTACGCTAAAACTAGCATCACTCACCTGGAAGATATGTGTACCAGCGCAGCCTATTGATGTGGCTACATCAACCGTATAGGTTCCAGCTTCAGTTGCTTCATATGTACTCGTTGTAGCCCCCGGAATAAGTTCTCCATTAAAAGACCATGTATAAATTACATCCCCTTGAAAATCGGCTATATTTAAAGGTTCTCCATTGAGGGTCACTGTACCTCCTGAACAAATAGATTCATCAACTTCATCAAACTCAAATTGAGGAACAGGAGCAAATTCAACCAAAATATCGTCTTGAATCACACAACTTCCCCCATAGATAGCAAAAACAGTATAGGTACCTGGTTCAGTAACTTCTAAGGTTGTTCCGGTAGCACCTTCAATTTGGAAGCCATCTTTATACCAAGAAATTTCTACGAACTCATTATCTTCAATTCCTGCATCTAAAACAGCACTTGTCGCCTCACAAGGGGCACTCTGATTATCAATAGTTAAGTCAGCTCCAAGGTCTATACTCCCAATATCAAAACTTCCAGCTTCTAAAAACACAGCAGAATCAAATGACGTATCTGATCGATCAGCAACCGCTAGTTTAATGTGATAAGTTTGGCCGGGTTCAACTTCAGCTTGGGCCGTCATTTTAACAGTATGTCCTCGAAATACAATGGGAGAGCCTTCCTCAGGAATACCATTTGGAGTGCCGTAATATTTATCAAAATATTCGGGGTTTACAGATTCACAATTCCCATTATAAGCACCATTGCGAATTGTGGTCACAGATACCGGTGTAGTTGTATTAGGGATTAAAGCTAAATTGACTGTATTACCATTTTCATCTGTTAACAAAAACACAAAAGTATCGGTAAAATCGCATTGATAAGTTCCATATTCGGCAGAGGCAAATAAATAATTAAAACTAATTTGCGTAGTATATGGCACAAAATCAAACTCTATGACACTGGCATTGTGAGACTCCATATTTGGATTTCCCTCTACTTCTTGAATAAGCGCTGTAATATCTTCATCGCCTGGCCAGGTATAGCCTCCATCAGAGGCAATACTTGCTGGTCCCGGAGCATTCAAGGCTTCACCTGTTGATAAAATTAAGCCTTCTAAAATCGGAAAAGTTGAATTTTCACCTGTAAAATAACCTATCCCATTAGGTTGAGAAGCATCAGCTGTCACGCCAGTTGAGTAAGTTATATTAGACACATTGGCACAAGGCGTATCAAACAATACATCTTGCACAAGTTCTTCAACAGTATAGGTGTCAACATCAGTTACAATTGGATCAGTAGGGCAATATTCTTGGGTTATAACATTGCTCTGAAGTTCACAAGAAGGATCTGCCTCATCGGCAATAGTAATTATAACATCAGCACCGTTAGGATAGGGCCCAAATGTTAAGGTTGAAGGAGAAGAAAGTGTTTGTACAGCACTTCCAAAGTTATCAGAAACAGTAACACTGGCAGCTGATCCCAAATCTGTCAAATCAACTTCAACCAAAAACTGATCTCCATTTTGACAATCAGGAACCACTGTAAAAGTTGCGGTAGCTGGCGTACAAGTAGCTGTTAAAACTGTGTTGTTTTGTGTATTATACTGTTTATCTCGGATAATTCCGAATACAGTCATACTGACAAAGGTGGTCACAGTAAACACCCAGAGTAGTTGTTTTGTCATAATCCAAATTTTGCATTAAAAATTATTTTGTGGTGAATTTATAAAATAATTTGTATTTACATTAGGATTATTTAAGGTTTTTTTAAATATTTTTTAAACTGAATTAATCTTAATACGATTTAAATCTTTTCCGTTTTAAACTATACTTCTTTCTATTGTAAATGCGCACTACTGCTCATTTATAATCTCACTCAAATATTTTGCGTCTTTTTTAATACCACCTAAGGTGGCTGAGCCGCGCGTATACAACCAAGGTAAACCTATAAAGTACAAATTATCAACAGCACTTACACCGCGTTTGTTTACGGGATAACCGTTTTTATCAACTTCTAAACCGTTGATCCATGAAAAATTAGGGCGATAACCCGTGGCCCAAACAATATTTTTAAGGTCTGATAGTTCTTGTTTATCAGCTATCACTGTCGTTTCTGTGGCATCATTTGTATGGCCAACAGGGATGACGTTTTCTCTACTGAGAATTTCTTTTACATCAGTACCGATAACCGGTTGACGCCCATTGATGACGCGTTTACCTAGCCATGAATATTTATTAACACTCAAAAAACCGGTTTTTGTAAACCACCACCACAGGGTTTTCCCAAAAATTTCTTGAGGAAGTGTTTTAACAGTCGTATCACCTGAAAAATACGTTTTCCGACCTTGTTTAGAAAGTTCATCTAAAATTTGATAACCACTATCGCCGGCGCCAACCACCAAGGCCGGCCCTGCTTGTAATTGATCGGGATTTTTGTAATAATTACTGTGAGTTTGATAAATCTGCGTTCCTATTTTTTGGGCACAAGGAGGCGTATAAGGAATGTGAAAAGGGCCTGTAGCAATAATGACGCCTTTTGTTTTAATTACGCCATCGGCATGATGTACTAAAAAAACATCCCCTTTTTTATCAACTTGTGTAACCAAGGTATTCAGCTGTACCGGGATATTAAATTTTTGAACATATTGCTTAAAATAATCGGCCACTTCATATTTTGAGGGATAATGTCCTTTAGCCGCGGGAAAATCCATGCCTGGCAGATTATTAAACTCAGCAGGAGTAAACAAGCGAAGTGAGTCCCAACGATTGAGCCAGGAGTAGCCTATTTCATTTTCTTTATCAATTAAAAGGTAATTTTTGTTTTGTTGTTTCAGATAATACGCCATTGACAATCCGGCTTGTGCGGCTCCAATGACTACAAAATCTAGCATAATTTTTGTTTTGCGCAGAATATAAGCAGAAAACACCATTGCGTACAACAAAAAAGCTCCTCTAAAAGGAGCCTCTGTATAAATGATACTATTTTTGGGTTATTTTTTCTTTATCACTGCATCAATTGAGATGCGTCCCGGTCCTACTACACAAATCAGTAAGAAGCATAAAAAATATAAGCTTGACATTTGTATTGGAGCTTCAGCAAAATCTTTTCCAAAATGAAATACAAAAGTAGCTACAGCCATTGCTATGGTTAGCGCTAAAGCTGCCCAGCGCGTTAATAAGCCTAACACGATCAACAACGAGCAGATAAACTCTGCAAAGGCCACCAGAATAAATGAAAATGTAACCCCTAACCCAATAGGGTCAGCAAATTGAATTTCATCACCATTAATTAATGTCATCAGCTTTCCAAAGCCGTGAGCATAAAGCATCAAAAAGGCTACGCCTACCCTAAATAGCAATAATACGATGTCGATTTTAAGGTCTTTTTTCATAAATAAGGTTTAAAGTTAATGTGCATCTTTTTATTACTCTTGACCTAAAAGTGATTTTGCATTTTTAATACTAGTAATCATTCTGCTTTCCACATCGTCAAGTGCGTTTTGGTAACCTTTTAGCTTTTCGGTGTGCGCTTTATACTCTTCTTCTGTCAATTGAAGTTCAGCATTTCCGATGTTGGGAAATTTTTCACTTAACCCGTGCATCCAAGCAAACATCAATTCATGAGCTTGTTTTAAATCGGCCAAGGTTTTGTGGTAAGCTTGTTGAGTGGCTAAAGTTGAATCGGCTTCTAACTTTTTAATTAAAGCATTGATTTGCATCATATCCTTCATCACTACATCATGTCCATCTAGGAGTGTAGTACGAGTGGTGTTGTAATCTTTTTCTGCCTGACTAGGTGAAGTACAGGCTACAAAAGACAATACGAGTAATAAGGTAACTAATTGTTTCATAACTGTAAAATAAAGCCTTGTATTAATAAAACACAAGGCTAAGATAATTATATTAATTTAAATTTTGCAATTGCTCTTCAATAGCGGCAATTTTAGCTTGTGCATCTGCTTGTTTTTGACGTTCTAGAGCGACTACTTGCTCAGGAGCATTTTCAACAAAACGCGCATTGCTCAGCTTTTTTTCAACTGACTTTAAGAAACCTTGGTTATACACCAATTCTTTTTCGAGTTTTTCGCGTTCAGCTTCCACATCGATATGGCCTTGCATTGGCACAAAATATTCGTTTGATTTAATGCGGAAAGACAAAGCGCCTGCTTCTGGTTCAGTTACTTCTTCTACTGCTGAAATATTTCCCATTTTAGCAATAACAGTATTGAATTGAGTCGGTAATTTTTCATTGTTAACCGCTTTTAATTCAATGCTATCTTTAAACGAAATATTTTTGGTTTTGCGAATATTGCGAATGTTGCTCACTACTTCTTTTACCAATTCAAAATGATTCAATAAATCAGTATCAATTGATTTTTGTTTAGGCCATTTTGAAATGATTAAGGCTTCTTCAGGAGTGCGCTCTGCAATGTTATGCCAAATTTCTTCAGTCAGGAATGGCATAAATGGATGTAACAATTTTAAGTTATCTTCAAATAGAGCAATCAAAGCTTGAAGTGTTTTTTGATCAATAGGTTGTTGATAATCTGGTTTAACCGCTTCTAACAACCAAGAACAGAAGTCATCCCAAATCAATTTATAAATCGTCATCAAGGCATCTGAAATGCGATATTTGCTAAAGTGATCTTCAATTTCGATTAATTTTTCTTGTAAGCGATTTTGATACCAGTCAATAGCGAGTTTAGATGCTTCAGGTTGATCGATATCTGCAGCGACTTCCCAATTTTCAATTAAACGGAAAGCATTCCAAATTTTATTACCAAAGTTTTTACCTTGCTGACATAGTGATTCATCAAACAATAGATCATTACCAGCAGCACTACTTAATAATAATCCTACACGCACGCCATCGGCGCTAAAATCTTCAATCAATTTTAGAGCATCAGGAGAATTACCTAAGGATTTAGACATTTTACGGCGTTTCTTGTCACGCACTAAACCGGTAAGGTAAACATTTTCAAAAGGGCGTTTGCCTGTATAGTCATAACCAGCGATAATCATACGCGCCACCCAGAAGAACAAAATATCTGGACCTGTCACCAAATCATTGGTAGGATAGTAATATTTAAACTCTTCATTATCAGGATTACAAACACCGTTAAACACGCTCATTGGCCATAACCAAGACGAGAACCAAGTATCTAAAACATCTTCATCTTGACGCAAATCACCAGCAGTAATATTTTCGTTTCCTGTAGCTTTAGCCGCTAATTTAACCGCCTCATCAAGGGTTTCGGCAACCACAAAATCCTCTTTTCCCGGCCCGTAATAATAAGCCGGAATACGGTGTCCCCACCACAATTGACGAGAGATATTCCAATCGCGGATATTTTCCATCCAGTGGCGATAAGTATTTTTAAATTTATCTGGAAATAACTTAACCTCGTCATCTTCTAAAACCGCTTTAATGGCCGGTTTTACAAGCTCTTCCATACTCAAAAACCACTGATCAGACAAGCGCGGTTCGATAACTGCTTTTGTGCGTTCAGAAGTGCCTACTTTGTTCAAGTGATCTTCTACTTTAATCAAAAAGCCTTTTTCATCGAGTTCTTTAGCAAAAGCTTTGCGAACTACAAAACGATCTTGACCTTCATAATGTAAACCAAAAGCATTTAGAGTAGCGTCAGGATTAAAAATATCGACTACTTCTAACTGGTGCTTATCGCCCAATACTTTGTCATTAGGGTCATGGGCCGGGGTTACTTTTAAGCAACCTGTACCAAATTCTAAATCGACATATTCATCTTCAATAATTGGCACTTCGCGATCAACGATTGGTACTATAGCCGTTTTTCCTTTTAAGTGTTGATGGCGCTCGTCATTGGGATTAATACAGATAGCTGTATCGCCAAATATAGTTTCAGGACGTGTGGTAGCCACGGTTAAAAACTCATCACTATCTTTGAGTTGATATCTAATATAATAAAGCTTCCCGTTTTGCTCAACGTGAATCACTTCTTCATCAGACAAGGTGGTTTGTGCCTCAGGATCCCAATTAACCATGCGATAACCGCGATAAATCAATCCTTTTTTGTACAAATCGACAAAACATTTTATCACAGCAGGATAAAGTTCATCATCTAAGGTAAATTTGGTGCGCTCCCAATCGCATGAAGCGCCTAATTTTTGCAATTGTTTCAAAATACGACCACCATAAGTATCAGTCCACTCCCACGCGTGTTTCAAAAAGTCATCACGAGTAAGTTCTTTTTTCGAGATTCCTTCAGCTTTGAGTTTAGCAACCACTTTAGCTTCAGTAGCAATAGAGGCGTGATCTGTACCAGGCACCCAGCAAGCATTATAGCCTTTGAGGCGTGCACGACGTATCAACACATCTTGAATCGTATTATTCAGCATATGACCCATGTGTAGAATACCGGTAACATTTGGCGGCGGTGCCACAATGGTATAAGGTTCTTTATCGTTAATTTCAGAATGGAAATAATTGTACTTCAACCAATAGTCATACCACTTATTCTCAATGTCTTTGGCGTTATATTTTGTTGCAATGGCCATAATTTGGTCTAATTTTTGAATTTAGGCAAATGTAGTTATAACCACAAAATTTTAAAAGGAGAAAGCAGCGTTAATATATTTTTTTGTAAGTTGCACTATAATCCTTGTGGTTATCTTAAAAACTAAGCTTATGAAAACTTTAGTTAGCTTACTGTTTTTCACAGCTTTCAGCCTGACAATATCGGCTCAAGCTAAGATTAACTTTGACAACACAACTGTAGTGTATCAGCACGTCAAGATTGGCAGTGATGGCACACGTACATTTAATTTTAAAAACACAGGTAACAAACCTTTAGTGATTAAAAAAGTAACTTCAACTAGTGAGCACTTAAAAGCTTCAGGACCTAATAGCAGCATTGCTCCTGGAAAAACCGGTAAGATCACAGTGACGTACGACACTAAAATTGAAGGGCCTGTAAGACGCACCGTAACTGTTTATTCAAATGCAAAAAACACGCCTATTCAAGCCTTAAAAGTAAAAGGTTATGTCGGAGAGAATAAGCAGTAAACAAAAAGCTACCGATTACAAATTGAAAAAGGCGATGAGTTAAAAAATTCATCGCCTTTAGTTTATTCAAATTTACACTTATTTTATCTTATTTTGTTTTCCATACATTATCTGAGCGATCAGTATCTGGCAATTGATGTTCTTTATCTAAGACTAGTGATTTTATTTTAGACGTTGTCGGCAATTTTAAATCGTAACTCCCCCCAAATTTCCAAATATCTACAGGTATTTTTAAGTGGTGTACTTCACCATTAGTTTCGGTTACAGTCAACAATACCGGCATCACCATTTGTTTTGTATTCACTAAAGTAACGATTCCACCTTTACGCGGATTATCCTCAACATAGGTTACTGTTTTTATCCCCTGATTAAGTTGCCAATTGTGATAATACCAACCATTCCAAAACCAAGTTAAATCTTCACCAGAAGCGTTGTTCATACGTCTAAAGAAATCTTCAGGCTGTGGATGTTTGTACGACCAATCTAAAGCATATCGTTTAAAAGCATAATCAAATTCATCTTGTCCTAAAATCACTTCACGCAATAAAACTAATCCAAAAGCCGATTTAAAATACGACAACGGGTGTACATATTTATAATCTTGATCATCAGCAGGCGTCATCAAAGTTGGTCCGCCTTGTGCATCAGCTATAACCTGAACAATTTCATCGGCTGGTTTTCCGCCACCTGCTGCATATTCACCATCGCGTTTAGGGGCAAACTCGCCATTATTAAACCAATCTTCAACATAAATACCTAAAAAGGTATTAAAACCTTCATCCATAAACGGATGGCGACGTTCGTTTGAACCAACAACCATAGGAAACCAAGTGTGTCCTATTTCATGAGCGGTGAGCAAAAACATGCCACTCTCATCAAGATCCCAATAATCAAAGGTCAATCCGGGAAACTCCATCCCTCCTACTGGACCAGCAACACTAGTTGCTACGTGATAAGGGTAGTCAAACAGAAAATCTGAAAAGAACTCTAATGAACCTTTAAGCATTTCGGTTGAACGCTCCCAAGCGCGTCCTTCTTCTGTTGAAATCACAGGAAACACAGATTGTGCTAAAGCCGTACGCCCATCTGACAAATTAACATTTACCGCATCCCAAATAAAATCGTCTGACATAGCCCAAGCCACATCGCGCGTGTTTTCCATTTTAAAATGCCAGGTCACCTTTCCAGTTTTAGCTTTTGTCACGGGCTCGTCTAATTCTTTTGCAGAGCGAATCATCACTGTTTTTTCAGAGTGTGAAGCTTTGCGAATACGGCGCAATGTCTTCTTATTTAAAATTTCTTTTCCATTGACCAACACTCCTGCTCCTACAACCACTTGATCAGCTGGCACGGTAAGTTTATAATCAATATCGCCGTAATCTAAATACATTTCACCCCCGCCAATAAAAGGCAAGGTGTTCCACCCATTATAATCGTCATACACACACATGCGCGGATACCAATATGAGAACTCGTAAATTGCAATATCATTCTGCTTAAAGATTCCCGAACGCTCACCGCCTCCTTTTTTCAATAATTCATAACGGTATGCAATTGTTAGCTTAATTGCAGCTCCGGCAGCCAAGGGGTGTTTTAAACGCACTTGCATACGTGTACCAGAAATTTTATAATCAGCAGCTACACTTTTATTGTCATTCTTAAGCATCACCTTTTCAATATGATAGCCTTTGTCAGCTGTTTCAACTCCGGGTTGACGCATTTTATTGACCTTAGCCTCTTTGGAAGCTGTATTTTGATCGAGCTGCAACCATAAAAAATGAAGTTGATCAGGACTATTATTGGTGTAATCTATAGTAACTTCTCCTGAAAGTATATTGTTTTTTGTATCAAAATCGGCTGTAATTGTATAATCGGCTTTATTTTGCCAATAGTCAGGTCCTGGTGAACCGTTAGCACTCCGATAAGGGTTTGGTGCGTGCGTAAATAAATCTGTAACAAATATTTTTTGAGGATCGTATTGTGCATAAGTCAATGTAAAACTCAACACAAAAAATAGACAACAAATCTGCTTCATATCTTTAAAAGTGATTAAAAAATTTAGCTTTAAATATAAACAAAGCTGCAATTTATTTACATTTTTTTAAACACTATAAAAGTTAGCCTTAAATTTTATCACTTTGCCAGTATAAGTACCTTTATATTTTTGGAAAAATGATAAGCGGCAATGGCAGGCGAATCTTTTAAAACTTTGAGTTGTTTTAAATCCCAAAGCCTATTTTCGCTTTGAATTGTTTTAAACTGTACAATTTGTTTTTGTACAACACCTTGGTTGCTCGCTGCACTTGTTCACTTTGCTTATAGCGTTTCAGTAAGGCTTTATTTTCTTCAAAACTACGTGCTACAGCGACATCAGAATTCAGATCAGCTGAAGTTAAATCGGGTTGTTTAAAGCTATTTTTTGAAGTGTGACAACTCGTTATAACAGCTAGGAGAGAGAGTGCTACAAGAGTTCTACAAAACGTGTTTCCATTTAAAAACTTCTTCAGAATTGTTTTATTCAGCTCCATTGTAGTACAGGTTTAAAAAAGTTTGTGATTTTTTAAAAAATCTATCCATTTATGCATAAGCGTAACATCCTCTTTTTCCAAGGCCTTTTCAGCGGCATAATCAAAACCTTGCTGCCACCAATCACGCATCAATTTTTTATCAAAAATCAGTGAGTTTTCGGTGAGTTTACTCGGGGTATAGTAGAGATTGAGTTTTACATCTTTAAGCTGAGCAGCTAAATCGCCTTCTATGACATTGCCATATTCCACCTGATCGAGCATAAACCTAAACAAATTAATCATCAAAGAGAATGGGTTTTTGCCTAGAGTCTGCCCGCGTTCCATATTGTCAACTTTTAAGATGATGACATCAATACTTGTGGCGCCACGGCGTATAGCCTCGCGAATGGGGACAATGCATCCAAAACCGCCATCACCATATTCATAACCATCCCGCTTGACAAGCGACATAAAAGGAACATAGTTACAAGACATCCAAATCCAATCACAAAACTCTTGGTAAGTGTACTCGTTAATAGATTTATATTCAACAGTTCCTTTGGTTAAGTTAGACACCGTTACTACGAGGTCCTTAGTTGCTTCGCGCGCTCCATTGAAGTCGTCTTCAGTAATATTGCGACCAATTAATTTGCGTAAATTTTCACTTTCGCCAAAGGTTCGTCGGCGTTTTAAAAACTGTAGAAGCAAGTTAAAATAATTGATGGTAACATATTCACGTTTTCCTTTATGGCGAATAGCGAAAGGGTTAGTGCTAAATATGCTCTTTTGATTAACATTGGTATACAACTCATAGAGGGTATCAATCTTATTGACTGCTAAATGAGTGAGTAGCAGGCTTCCGGTGGAGGTACCTAAAAACAGGTCGTATTTTCGATTTTGGACACGCATGAGATGTTCTGCCACACCTCCGGCATAAGCACCTTTACTTCCTCCTCCTGAAATAACTAAGGCTCGCATATCTAAATTTTAAATGATGTAGAAATTTACATAAAATTTAGATATACGAGCCCTGAATATTGGATTTCTTAATTATTTATTAGGGATACATTTGTTCACTAACTCAACATAACGGCGTTTGGCTTCATTAACGGTTAAGTTTTTGGCCTGAAAAATAGCATTCATTTTAAAGGCATTAATCAGCGCGCCTCCTTCTATATCCTCTATATCACGACGATCAGAGTGGTTACCATTAGCGCGTTTGTAATAGGCGTAAAAATAAAGTCTGGTATCGGGAGGAAAGCGCCTGTCAGTTTTTGTGGCGCGTTCTACAGCCTTTTCAAATTCTTGGTCAAGTTTAAGTTGTTCTGCGGTTGTCATTTCATATTTGTTTAGCTATTAGCGTTTCGCCCCCACGAACATGCTCATTTAACGTTACTTCTATAGGAGTTCCTAAAGGTAAGAAAACATCTACACGCGAGCCAAATTTAATAAACCCACTATCGGCTCCTTGCGTAACAAGCTCGCCTTCCTTAGCATAATTTACAATACGCCTTGCCATGGCTCCTGCTATTTGACGATACAGCACATTACCAATTTTTTTATTTTTGACTACAACGGTTGTACGCTCGTTGAGTTCACTCGATTTTGGGTGCCAAGCTACGAGATATTTTCCCGGGTGATATTTGCTATATACCACTTCTCCACCCACAGGGTGACGAGTAACATGAACATTAAGTGGCGACATAAATACAGACACTTGAATGCGTTTATCCTTAAAGAATTCAGGTTCATAAACCTCTTCAATCACTACTACTTTGCCATCTACTGGAGATAAGACAATATCATCGGCTCGTTGGCCCGTTCTGGTAGGGTTTCTAAAAAATTGAAGAATCAACACAAACAGAATAAGCGCAAGTGCAAGCACTGACCATTCTACCCAGGGGATTGACACAAAATAAAAGACACATCCACTAATTAACCCACAAATTAGTAAGGTAAAAACTATAATTTTAAATCCTTCTTTATGAAACATGATTAACAATCACTAAAAATGAATAAATAAACGTTCCAGCAAATAAAATACTATCTAAACGATCAAATAAGCCTCCGTGTCCGGGCATGATTCGACCGCTATCTTTTACGCCCGCTTGGCGTTTGAGTTTAGATTGGATTAAGTCTCCAAAGGTACCAAAAATACTAGCAATCAAAGCGATACCTATCCAAATCTTATAATCAAAAATTTGTGTGTAATGGCAAATCAAACAGCTGACAAGAATTGTAACAAGCGCTCCACCTACAAATCCTTCAATGGTTTTATTAGGAGAGATGCGTTCAAACAATTTACGTTTACCAAATGATTTACCTAATAAATAAGCAAAGGAATCATTGACCCATATCAACACAAAGATACTAATTAAAATATCCGGATTATAGTCACCTGTAGGGTTTTGATAAGGAATTAAAGTCAAAAAGACCAAAGATGAAATCAGATAAAATACCATAATGAGGTATTTACGTGCTTCAAAAAGAGGTATTTTACGAATAATTACTAAGTCTCTTATCAACAAGATATCAACAACAAGGGTTACTATCATTAAAATATGCGCGGTAAAATCGTAACCTTTAATGTGCCAAAAGCTATAAAACCCCATAAAAGCTACTAACAGAACGTAAACCAAATATGAGCGGATATCAAGTAGTTTTTGGAGTTCAAAAAGTAAGACTACGCCAAACAAAAACACCAAAGCAACAAAGGTATATTCTGAAACAAAAATAGCCAAAAGGAGTAGTAAGGCATAAATTGCCCCTGATAAAATCCTCGTAAAAGCTTCACTCATAATAATGTGGTTTATCTCTTAGTCTATTGAATAAAGTTAAGAAAACAGTAGAAACTAGTTTTGTCAGACTAGAGATCTTCTAAAAGCAGCAAATATAAGTTTTTTGATGTACTTCCATAACTCATAAAGTCATCTTCGTCTTCCGAATTGCAAATAAAATTTTTAATCGTAGAAATATTAGTTGGCAAAGCTTCATTACGAGCTTTAATGCGTCTTAAACCTTCACCTAAGCTATCAATCAATTGGCTTGTGCCGGCAAAGACTATACAATTTTGCGGCAATTGGCTTAGTTTTTTTTCGCCAATTTGATTAGATGACAATAAAATTGCTCCGGTGTTAGCAACTAAAAATTCACAAGAGAGTACACAAAATGTAGCTTCCAAATCATGTGTAAAATCTAGATCAGACCCTCTAAACATCTGTTTTATATTCTGATCATAATAATAGGCACTCTGGGCATCCCAATTGTTTTCTTGAAGAATTTGCTGGAATGTTTTTTGAATATCTTGATGATCTAAACAGTATAAAAATTTACCCCCATTAGCTTTAAAATTTAAAATAAACTTATCGTCCGTCGGGGTATCCGGCGGCGGCATAAAAGCTCCACGTTCTTCTTCTTGAAGTGCTTTTTTGGGGTTCTTTTTTTTACTAAATATCTTTTTCAGAAAACGCATAAACGTCTTTTCCTTATATCTTCTTATACATTAAACCAATGTCATGCTTCTCATTTTTACTTTAATCTGATATAAAGAAGAAGCATATCTCTATTTATAAACAACTTCAAATTACATCTTATCTACTGACTATCAAAGCATTGTTTTATACTGCTTAAAAGAAATTTCTTTTAAGCTAAAAATAAGAAGAAGTCTCAACAAAACCATAAAATTAAGAATATTTTAATCTCTAGCCATCGAATGTTAACTATTTAATCGTCATAAATTAAAAAGACCGCTTCTGACACTACTGCCAAACGGTCTTTTTAAAATAAAAGTATAAGCACTTATAAGTTTAGAAAAACTTTAAGCTCAATTTTGATCGGTTGAATCTGTTTTAGGAGATTCTGCTTGCGTATCGTCGTCTGCATTCTCTTCAACTGTTCCCTCAACCTCAACAGTAGATTGATTAGATGAAGTCGCTTCAGGTTCACCAGCAGTTTCTTTATGTTGGTGATAAGGTTGCATACCAAAAATCTTCTCTAAGTCTTCTTTAAAGATAACTTCGCGTTCTAACAAAATTTCAGCCAGCTCAGTTAATTTATCTTTGTGTTTTTTAAGTAAGGCTATAGCGCGTTGATATTGCTCTTCAATAATTTTAGAGATTTCAACATCGATTAACTCGGCTGTTTTTTCACTATAAGGTTTAGTAAAATTATAGCCACTTTGTCCTTGAGAATCATAATAAGTAAGGTTACCTATTTTATCATTCAAGCCGTAAATGGTCACCATAGCTTTAGCCTGCTTAGTCACTTTTTCAAGATCTGAAAGTGCTCCTGTAGAGATTTTATCAAAAATCAATTTTTCAGCGGCACGTCCGCCCATGGCTGCACACATTTCATCGAGCATTTGCTCAGTGCGGACAATCATGCGTTCTTCTGGCAAATACCAAGCTGCACCTAGAGATTGTCCACGAGGCACAATAGTTACTTTGACTAAAGGAGCGGCGTGTTCAAGCATCCAGCTAACCGTAGCATGTCCTGCTTCGTGAAAAGCAATAGCTTTCTTTTCTTCAGGGGTGATGATTTTATTTTTCTTTTCTAATCCACCAATAATACGGTCAACAGCATCTAAGAAATCTTGTTTCCCTACGGCTTTATGTCCATTACGCGCGGCAATTAAAGCAGCTTCATTACAGACATTAGCAATATCAGCACCTGAAAAACCAGGAGTTTGTTTGGCTAAGAAATCTACATCGAGTTCGTCAGCTACTTTTTTAAGTGGCTTAAGGTGCACCTCAAAAATCTCTTTACGTTCACGCACATCAGGCAAATCGACATTGATAAGGCGGTCAAATCGACCTGCACGCATCAAGGCTTTATCCAAAATATCTTGGCGGTTTGTCGCTGCAATAACAATTACATTGGTATTAGTGCCAAAACCGTCCATCTCGGTTAAGAGTTGGTTTAAGGTATTTTCACGTTCGTCATTAGAGCCACTAAAATTATTTTTACCACGAGCGCGTCCTATGGCATCAATCTCATCAATAAAGATGATAGCTGGAGATTTATCTTTAGCTTGCTTAAACAAGTCGCGTACACGAGAGGCACCTACCCCAACAAACATCTCAACAAAGTCAGATCCTGACAAAGAGAAGAAAGGCACATGCGCTTCACCAGCAACCGCCTTAGCTAAAAGGGTTTTACCGGTTCCCGGAGGCCCTACAAGCATAACACCCTTAGGAATTTTACCACCTAAAGAAGTATATTTTTCAGGGTTTTTCAGGAAGTCAACAACTTCTTGCACTTCTTCTTTAGCCCCTTCTAATCCGGCCACATTTTTAAAAGTCACCTTAACATCATTTTTCTGATCAAAAAGCTTGGCTTTAGATTTACCGATATTAAAAATCTGACTACCAGGACCTCCGCCTGACCCACCGCTCATACGGCGCATAATAAAAATCCAAATCAACAAAATCAACCCAAAAGGAATGAGAAGCGGTAAAATTTCTCCCCAAATATTGGTTGGATTTTTATAAACTTTTATAGTATCTAAATTATTAGCCTTTACAACTTGGTCAAATTTATCTTCAAAATTTTGAAGGTCACCTAACTCAAAGGTATAATCTGGAGCTCCGGCTGAAGGCAAAAATTCATTATTTTCTTTTTTCTGGTGTGCTTCTGACTTTTTGGCAGCATCTGTTAAAAATACATTTGCTGTTTTGTGGTGAAGAATTTCCACCTTTTTCACATCACCTTCTTTGAGATATTCTGTAAATTGTTTAGGACTAATTGTAGTTGGTCCTCCAAATCCACCGCCACCAAAAACTTCAATAGCTAAAAAAAGCACAATAATCCCAGCCCAAATCCAATATGAATTTGGTTTAGGAGCTTTTTTAGAGGCTTGTGGTTTATTATCTTTTTTGTTTAACGCCATGTGTTGTTTGCTTTAATTGTTAATTATCTTCAATGGCGATTTGTTTAGCATCACCCCAAAGTCCTTCAATATCATAATATTCGCGATACTGTTTTTGAAAAACATGTACCACCACATTGACATAATCCATCAACACCCAAAATCCATTATCACTCCCTTCGATATGCCATGGTTTTTCATGCAAAGCCTTGCTTACCGTTTTTTGAATTGACCCAACTATAGCATTAACATGCGTATTAGATGTCCCCTCACAAACAATGAAATAATCGCAGACTGCTCCGTCAATTTCACGTAAATCTAGAAGGGCAATTTCTTGTCCTTTCATATTCTCTATGCCTTCTAAAGCAAATTTTATCAGCTCGTCGGCGCTAAATTTATTTTCCAACATTAAAATTTATTCGATTTTTGCAAAGTTATTACTTTTAAAGTTCTAAGCCTTCTCATTAACAAAACAATATTCTTATATATATGCAATATATCAAAGTTCTTGCCATTGATTCTACCAATACAGCACTAAAGCGTCTCTATCGCGAAAACCCGCAAATGCCAACCACTTGCTTTTGGGCAAAAAACCAGATGCAAGGGCGAGGCCAACGTCAAGGCTCATGGCACACTGAACCTAACAAGAACCTCACTTTCAGCATTTTATTCAAAAATATCGCTTTAAAACCACAGGAAGCTTTCAAACTCAACGCCCTCATTAGCACTACACTCGTTACCTGCTTAGCCTCAAAATTTAATATTCCAAATTTAGCTGTCAAATGGCCCAACGACATTTTGTCAGGGTCAAAGAAGATTTGTGGTATCTTAATTGAAACTATCTTAAAACAACAAGAAATCAAGCACTGTGTAGTTGGCATTGGATTAAATGTCAATCAAACTGACTACAAAAATTTACCGCAAGCAGGTTCTTTAAAGACCATAACAAATCGAGATTTTGACCTCGAAACTCTCTGTCATACACTCACTGAAGCATTTGAACAAGTGCTATCAAAACATTTACAAATTCCTGTAGCCGATGCCATCGCTACCTATGAACAAATTTTGTTTAGAAAACACAAAGTATCTAGTTTTCAATTTCCTGACGGCGAGCTAAAAAAAGGAATTATTACAGGAATTTCTTCTACCGGTCTTCTCTGCGTCAGCTTTGAAAACCGGATTGAAGAATTTGATTTAAAGGAGGTTAAACTCTTGTATTAATCTATAGATTTTGCAAATTTTGACCTAGTGTGTCAATAAATTTCTGCAATGGTTTTTTAACCATCATTGCCATCATCGGATTAAAATCGCCATCAAACAAAAATTGAACTTGCGTTTGTTCATCACTCCAAGCTTCTAGATCAACAGTTAGTGTAAAGCTAAATTTATCACTAGCCGAGTGCCATTGCACTTGTTTTTCGGTTACTCCACCTGCTTTTAATCTAATTTCAGGCATGCCTTTGAGTTGAAAGATAAACCCACCTTTGTCATTCAAGGCAAATTTTTCATTGCGCTCAGGCATCAATTGTTCATAGTGAGCAGGATTAGCCAAAAAGGCAACACTAGCTGGCAAATCTTTAGCGACAATAATTTGTTCAGATTGTAATTTCATAGCGTTTATTTTACATTCCAAATTGATGGGTTTTCACGCCAAGATTTTAAAGTATGTAGGTCTTCTTCTTTTAAATAATCTGAAGCTACAGCTTGCTTAAGCATTGTTTCATAATTACTCAAAGTGTAGTATTCTACATCTTGGCGTTCAAAATTTTGCTGTGCTAAATCAAAACCATACGAAAAGATTGCTAACATCCCTTGCACTTTTGCGCCTGCATTTTTAAGGGCATTAACAGCATTAAGACTACTTTTACCGGTGCTGATTAAATCTTCAATCACCACTACTGATTGTCCTTCTTGCAAGTAGCCTTCAATTTGGTTTTGACGACCGTGTTTTTTAGCTTCAGGACGCACATAAACAAAAGGTAAATCGAGATATTCAGCTACCAAGGCGCCAATCCCAATGGCCCCTGTTGCCACACCAGCAATCACATCAGGGTTTCCAAAATGTGCTTTCACTTGCTCTGCCATATTTTCTTTTACAAAATTGCGAACAGCCGGATAAGACAATATGATTCGGTTGTCACAATAAATCGGCGATTTCCATCCACTTGACCATGTAAAAGGGTCTTGCGGTTTTAATTTAATTGCTTTAATTTGCAATAATAATTCGGCCGTCTTTTGAGCGGTTTTTTGATCTAAAATCATATTAAATGTATAAAGTATTTGTTGACGATACCCCAATAATCCTCTCAACTGAAAAAAACATTGGTGATCAATATTTGTCAATTCCTATTAAGGAAGCCAATATAAAGGATATCATCAAAAAAATTAAAAAAGAAGAGTTGTTTTATGTGAATCTTTTCCACCCTAAAGAGCACAAACTCATCAAACACCTTGAAACCCAGCTTAAACCAATTATTGCTGGCGGCGGATTAGTGTATAACAAACATAACGAAATTTTATTTATTTACCGTAAAAATCGTTGGGACTTACCTAAAGGTGGTGTTGAGAAAAAAGAGAGCTTTGAAGAAGCGGCTATTCGGGAAGTTGAAGAAGAAACAGGAGCTACCGGATTAAAGATTATCAAAGCGATTCAAACCACCTACCACGTGATGAAACACAAAGGTAAATACCGCTTAAAAGTGACCCATTGGTTTGAAATGCGCACTAATTTTACCGGTGAATTAAAACCCCAAAACAGCGAGGATATTTCTAAAGCTGAATGGAAAAATTTTGAACAAACCCAAAAGGCTTTAAAAAATTCATTTGAAAACATTAAGCTTCTTTTCCCTAAAGAATACCTCACCCAACATCCTAAAGACCGCCAAAATCTATAAGTTAAGGTTAAAAGAAATATAAATTCACACTTTATACAAAGTTTACCTAAAAATAAACTTGTTATCGCCTTATTATTAGCAGAAAATAAAGGAATATTGTACCTTTATAATTCAACTCCTTAATTATCTGTTTTGAAACACTACAGCTGTTTAATATTATTTTTGTGGGTTACAGCACTAGTCGGACAAAATATTACGGTGTCTAACACACAATATTCCACTCAAGAACTGATTGAAGATATTTTAATCAACAGCGGTTGTATTGCTAACATTAGCGTCACCAATAGCATAAGCGGCAATTTTAGTAACACTAGTAGTTTTGGTTATTTTTCAAGTAACGGAAGTAATTTTCCTTTTGCCGATGGTATTGTACTAAGTACCGGAAAACTCAGCAATGTACCGGGGCCTAACAATAATTTAAGCGATGATAATGCCACTAATTGGAACGGCGATCAAGATTTAGAAAACATACTCAACCTCAATCACACTACTAATGCAACTGTAATTGAGTTTGACTTCACTCCCAATGCCAACCGTATTCAATTTAGGTATATTTTTGCCTCAGAAGAATATCGTGAAGGCAGTAATAAAACCTGTCAATACTCTGACGCTTTTGCCTTTTTAATTCGCCCGTCAAACAGCGCAACTTACGAGAATATAGCCGTCATTCCCGGTACTACTACTCCCGTAAAGGTCACGACCATTCACCCGGCAATTCCCGGCGGCTGCCCAGCTGAAAACGAAGCTTATTTTGAACAGTTTAACCCCGCTAATGCACCGATAAATTTTAATGGACAAACCGCTGTTCTAACGGCTGAAACTGATGTTGTTCCCGGCAGCACTTATCACATCAAACTTGTTATTGCTGATGATTCAAACTATCGCTATGATTCTGCCGTATTCCTCGAAGGTGGAAGTTTTAATATCAGTGCCAATTTAGGTGAGAATGTCAGTGGTCTCTGCCCTGGCGATACCTACACACTCTCGCCTGAACAATCTGGAACCACACCTATAAATTACAAATGGTATCAGGTGTACGGCAACAATAATGAAACTCTAATTACTGAAGGCGCTAATGAAAGTTCACTTGAGGTTACCCAATCAGGTACCTACAAAGTGATTGTCGAATATGGTGCGGGCTGCAAAGCTATCGATGAAATTAATATAAACTATGCCGATTTTAATGCCTTAGAACCGGTTAGTATTTACTCTTGTACATTTAATCAAGATGGATTAGCCATTTATAAACTCCCTGTTTACAACGAAGTTTATACGGGAGGCGATCAGGATTTTGAAGTCACCGGTTACTACATAAGTCAAGCTGCGGCAGAGCATGAAAGTCAAAGTGGGAAAATCACTAATCCTAATAATTTTCACAACACCAGTGTTGACCAAAAAATATATGTACGTGTAGAAACTAACTCTGGATGTTATCATATTGTTGAAGTCACGCTTAAAACCGGAACCACTGATTATCCTGCAATCAATTTTAAACAATGTCCCGAATCCAGTGCGACAATGCATTTTAATTTAGCCGATAAAAACGCTGAAATCGAAGCTATCGTTGGGCATTATATAGATCACCTTGATTTTTATGCCAATAAAGAAGATGCCGTTTTGGGAGAAAATATCATCTCTGCCGACTATGTAATTAATAAATCTGAACTCCCCAAAAGTATCTATGCGCGTATTGACAACTACGATGGCTGCAAAGATCTTATTGAGATCAAACTAGGTCTCTTAGATTCACCTCAGCTCGATCCGACTTACAGTCCGCCGCGACTTTGCTTAAACGTCAATTCAAGCGTCAAGGTTTATCCGGGTATTATTGGCGATACGGCTCAGTACAACTACCACTGGAACACCGGCGCCACTACAGCTAGTATTACGGTCACTGAACCCGGCACTTACCAAGTAGAAATAAGCAAAGCTAACCTTGTCAACCAAAACACCGTATTCTGTTCTGTCACAAAATCTATAGATGTCAAAATCTCCGAAAAGCCCGCAATCAGCTATAAACTTCTAGGCGAACCTGGCAATTACAGTGTTCAAATTATAGCACAAGGCATAGGAAATTACGAGTACGCTTTAGATCAAGGCGCTTATCAAAAAGACAGCATTTTTTCGGTTAGCCCAGGCACACATTACATCTATGCACGCGACCGTTACGGCTGCGGAGCGGCCAGTGCTCAAATAGAAGTTATAGGATTTATGAAGTTTTTTACGCCAAACGCTGATGGGCATAACGATTATTGGCGCTTACTAGAGGTTGACCGTACAAACTCTAATGTACGAGAAATTCAAATTTATGACCGCTACGGAAAACTCTTAACCATCTTGCCGGCCAAAGGAGAATGGGATGGTACTTTTCACGGCAAGCCTATGCCGAGCAATGATTATTGGTTTAAAATTATCTTTAAGAACGGAAATTTGTTTACCAGCCATTTTAGCTTAATACGCTAATAACATTAAGTTCTCACACTTAGCCGCAAACTTAACTAGCAGTTTACAATACATTAAAACTCACAAAAAGCGTTTACTTATTTAATGTTTTTTAAAATATTTTACAAATATATTAACCAATAAGTTATAACGCAGGTAGTTTAAAGTGCTAATTTTGGCTAAAAAAGCAATAGACATGTTTCATTTTTTCAAAAAGCACAAAAGTGAAGCTTCAAAATTAGAACGTCACTATTGTAAATTAATGCGTAAAGCTTATAAAATTGCGCCCAAAGACAAATCAAAAAGTGACCTATTACACCAAGAAGCTCACAAAATTAAAAAGCGCTTACTCGATTTAGGAACTTCAACATCAAAACAAGCTTAGAGCAATTCGTGCAATTGCTTAAAATAAGTAAATGCTAAGCGCAAGCGCGACCCATACCAACTAAAAAATTCGCCATCAACAAATTTAATTTCTGTCTTTTTACCTATAAAAGGCAACAACTCTTGACGGTGTTTTTCTGCAAAAGGAAATGGCTCGGAAGACAGCAATAGATAGTCCATGTCTTTTAGTTTTGTAATATCCACTTCCGGATAACGGGCTAAATCAGCATATACATTTTCAAACTTACATTGCTCTAAAAGGTAATTGACAAAAGTAGAATTCCCGACAACCATCCACGGTTTTCGCCAAATGAAATAAGCCACTTTCAGCTTTGGCTTATCAGCCACATAGTCTTTAAATTCAAGGTAAGCTTTTTCTATATCTGTATTAATTTTGGCAGCTTTATCAGCTACATCAAATAGATCTCCATATTGAGTAATGAGTTGGTAAGTATCTTCTATGGTTTCTACATCAGCCACATGCACCGGAAAAAACTGAGCTATTTCATCAACCATAGCCTTTGTATTTTCTTCTTTATTACATAACACAATATCTGGATTAACGGCCTTTAAGCGTTCTATATGAATCTGTTTGGTGCCGCCTACTACCTGCACTTTTTGCTTGATATCAACAGGATGAACACAAAATTTAGTCACCCCAACCAGCTTATCTTCTAATCCTAAATCGACGAGTAATTCTGTTTGACTAGGCACTAATGACACAATGCGTTGAGGTGTGTTTTCAAGTTTTATAGGGCGATTTAATTGATCGTAAACAAGCATAGATAATAATTTATGAAGCGACTAAAGGTATTCAAAGTAGGCTATAAAAGTAATAAACCTCACCGCCAAAAGCCATGAGGTTTATTAGAATATTTAATTAAGCAATTTTAAGCGCGTTCAGGAATTTCTTTGAGTACTTCTAATAAGAATTTCCAGAATTTTTGTGTGGATGAAATGCTAGCGCGTTCATCTGGTGAGTGCGCTCCTCTAATGGTCGGTCCAAAAGAAACCATATCCATTTTTGGATAGTGACTCAACAAAATACCACATTCTAATCCTGCGTGACAAGCGGCCACGTTAGCACGTTCTCCATTTTGTTTTTGATAGAGTTCATCGACGAGTTTTAGAATTTCTGAATCTGGATTGGGTTTCCATCCCGGATATTCTCCTGATGTTTTTACTGAAAACCCACCGAGTTCAAATGCAGCAGTAAGCGCATTTGCTAAATCCCATTTTCCTGACTCTACTGAAGAGCGCGTTAGGCATTGTACTTCCATTCTACCTTCGCCAACATCAACACGCGCAATGTTATTTGAAGTTTCTACTAAATCTTCAATATCAGGACTCATGCGATACACGCCGTTATGTGCCGTGTAAACAGTATTGAGCAGTTGACGTGTATCAGCTACTGAAGCAACTTTTTTATCAGATGTTGTTGCTGTGCAAGAGATTTCGAGATTAGCTTCGAGTGTGGCGTATTCTTTTTTGATAGCTTCTGCGGTCACTTGAATAGCTTGTTCAAAAGCTTTAGGATTAGTAGTCACAACCTCAGCTGAACTTTCGCGAGGAATTGCATTGCGCAAACCACCGCCGCTTACTGAGATAATTTGTAATGACGCTTCTTTTTGAGCGGTATACAACAGGCGATTCATCAATTTATTAGCATTGCCAAGCCCTTTGATGATATCCATTCCGGAGTGTCCACCATTTAAGCCTTTAACGGTAATTGCATAAGCTTTTGCATCAGCCGGAGCAGTTTCTAAATCATAAGAGCGCGTAGCCGTAACATCGACCCCACCTGCACAACCAATACCAATTTCATCATCTTCTTCCGTATCGAGATTCAAAAGAATTTCTCCACTTAATACCGTTTCATCAAGATGTTTAGCACCAGTCATTCCGGTTTCTTCATCGATGGTAAATAAAGCTTCAAGAGCTGGATGAGCAATGTCATCGCTTTTTAAAATAGCCATAATAGCCGCTACACCTAAGCCATTATCTGCGCCTAAGGTTGTTCCTTGTGCACGCACCCAATCGCCATCGACATACATCTTGATACCTTCTGTAGAAAAGTCAAAATCAGTGTCGTTATTTTTTTGGTGCACCATATCGAGATGACCTTGTAGAACCACTGTTTTTTTAGATTCCATTCCTGCCGTAGCCGGCTTTTTGATAATCACATTACCAGTGGCATCAACCGTAGTATCAAGACCCAGATTTTCTCCAAATTCTTTAGCAAATTGAATCACGCGTTCTTCTTTTTTTGAAGGGCGTGGCACCGCATTTAAATCAGCAAAACAATTCCAAACTTCTTGAGGTTGCAAGTTTCTAATTTCTTTACTCATGTGCATTTTTTAATTATAGAGGTTTATAAAATCCCTCCTATTTATTGGCTTAAAGCCTAAATCAGTTCTAAGTTAATTGTATTACAATGAAGGTTTATATTCTTTACCGTCCACTACTGCCTTAGCAATAATTTCTTTTAAGATTTCAGAAGTTCCTCCTCCAATTGGTCCTAAACGGCTATCTCTAAACAAGCGAGCCATAGGATAATCTTCCATATAGCCGTATCCACCTAAAATTTGCAAGCAATCGTAAATGGCCTTATCCGCCATTTTAGTAGAGAGCAATTTAGACATGCTTGCCTCTTTCACCACGTATTCACCTTTATTTAAACGATCAGCAATAGTGTAATTGAATGTTTTTACCATTTCTAACTCGCTAGCGATATCAGCTACTTTATGGCGTAAAACCTGAAATTTATTAATTGATTTCCCAAAAGCTTCGCGTTCAGCCATATAGTTTACAGCATATTCTAAGGCATATTCAGTGCGTGCATGAGCATTAATACCCATAATTAAGCGCTCAAGCGCAAAATGTTGCATGATATAGCGAAACCCTTTCCCTTCTTCGCCCATCAAATTTTCGAGTGGAACTCTAACGTCTGTAAATGAAATTTCTCCAGTATCTGAGGCACGCCATCCCAATTTATCGAGTTTTGTAGCTTCGATGCCGGGGGTATCGCGATCAACCACAAAAATACTCATGCCGTTATGGCGATCGTCAGGGTTTGTTTTAGCTGCTACAACCAAGTAGTCAGAATATACGCCATTTGTAATGAATGTTTTTGAGCCATTCAACACATAATGATCCTCTTTTTTAACTGCTGTAGAGCGCATCCCGGCTACATCTGAACCGCCAAAAGGCTCCGTAATACAGAGGCAACCTATTTTATCACCTGCAATACTTGGAGTGAGGTATTTTTCTTTAATGGCATGATTGCCTTCTTTATTGAGGTGAGTCATGGCTAAGTATTCATGAGCCCACATAGCAGCAGCAAATCCACCTGAGTTAATTTTTTGTAATTCTTCTAGGAAAATCACGGTATAAAACAAATCTACACCAAGGCCGCCATACTCCTCTGGAGAATTAAGTCCAAAGAATCCCATATCGCCAAATTTCTTCCAAATAAAGCGGTCAATGGTTCCGGTTTTTTCCCATTTTTCGATGTGAGGCACGACTTCTTTCTGCAAAAAATCCTGTAAACTTTTTCTAAATAATTCGTGCTCTTCAGTAAAATATTCGTATTTCATTAAGTCTGGTTTAAATTTTTAAAGACAGTCTAATTTCAATTATAAATTCTCTTAAAATCAGGCTATCAAAATTTGCCACAAGGTAACGAAAAGTTAAAACTATACCTAAATTTACTCAGAGTTTATTTTATACCAATTAGAATTATTTTTTAGTCTGATTTATAATATCTTTTGTAGGTATAATACCGTGGGCCATAAATTACTAGTACAATGAGACAAAGTCGAAATTGGACTAGTTAATTTATCCATACGGTATTAATCTTCTTCTAAGGTAATATAGAGTTTGACTTGCTCCAACTTAGCACTAGGAAAGTTCTCTATTTTAGTCAATTCTTGTATCGTTTTAAAGCCTTCATGTGTCAATCGGTAGTTTCTAATCGCTCTGGCAAGTTCATAATCAAAATAAGGAACAGTCATTAAATCTTCTAGAAAAGCGGTATTCAGATTTACTTTATGAACGTTTTTATGTGATTTAACGGTAAAGTATTTCAAAATCATTTTTCGACGTTCATAGGTCAATCCGTAAATATCTTTCAGTTGAATATCATCAACAAAATAGCCCAGTTTATTGCGGTAATTCAGAATTCGTTTGGCTAGAGTATTACCAATTCCTTTTAAAGCGACCAACTGTTGATAAGAAACCGTATTCAGATCTTTCTTTTCAACATAAGGCGACTTTGACTGTTTTTTTTGAGCTAGTCGTTTTTGTTGTTTAACCACCCATTCAGGGAACTTAAAATAGGAAGATATCACCTTTAATAACGAATCTGAAACGCCGGTAACCCTTTGAAAATCGGCTACTGAATTAATCCATTTGTCTTTTGCTCTAAAGTTATGTAACCGTTTTATTTCATCAGAAGACAATCCTAGTCTGTAGCCTTTATAAGCTGATATAAAATTTGGATTGAATGGATAAATCTTATAGGTATAGCCTTTTTCTTGATTCTGTTTATGAGTTTCTTTTAGCGAATCAATCCAAACTTGAATAGGCTGAGAAGTTTTAACCAATTTCTCCTTTTTAGTGATGTTATTCCTATAAAAAAGTATGCCTCCTAAAATCAAAAAAAGCAGAACGATTAATAGAATAATCCCTAAACGCTGCAGTATTTTTAAATTCAAAAAAGACATGTTATTTTGCTTTTATAACAACTACAAGTTAACAGTAATAATAAAAAATCTCTCACAAAAGTGAGAGATTTTTTAAAGTAAGTTGAATATAATCACAAATTACAGATGTTCATTGGCATCTTTTAACCCCTCATCCAGAGCTTTGTGTTTAGTTTTTATGGCTTCTCTATAGCGTTTTAATTCATAGCGCACTACAGAAGCTAGTATAACCACTCCAATAATATTAGGAACTGCCATTGCAAAGTTCATCGCATCGGAAAAGTCAATTACTGCTCCGAGGTCAATAGCTGAGCCAATCCAAATAAAAATACAGAAAATAATATTATAAGCTAGACGTGTTTTCTTTCCTTTTCCAAAGAGATACATCCAACCTTGCACCCCGTAATAGGACCAAGAAATCATAGTTGACACAGCAAAAAGAATCACGGCAATAGTCAACACGATAGAAAAATGTGGAATTGCTGCATCAAAAGCCGCAGCCGTAACCTGTACACCTTGGGTAACCGCCGATCCATACTCAACAATATGCGCATCAAAATTAGCTATGATGATAATTAAGGCCGTCATTGTACAAATCGCCACCGTATCAATAAAAGGCTCAAGCAAAGCAACAATACCCTCTGAAGCCGGATATTTTGTTTTTACGGCTGCGTGAGCTGTTGGTGCAGAACCTAAACCAGCTTCATTTGAAAATGCACTACGACGAATACCTTGTATCATCACCCCAGCTAGACCACCGGCTATACCTAAGCCACTAAAAGCACCTTCAAAAATCAAAGCAAATGCATCATCAATATAGTGATAATTGACGCCTAAAATAATTAAAGCACTCAACACATAAAGTACAGCCATAAAAGGCACAATCTTTTCAGTAACCTTAGCGATACGTTTAACACCGCCAACAACAACTAAACCTACTAAAACCGCTAAGGCTGCTCCTACCCATAGCATACCGGTATCACCCCATCCAAAGAGTTCAGAAAATTGAGCCGCAGCTTGATTGGCCTGAAACATATTTCCTATGCCGAAGGCGCCACCTGTTATCAAAATTGCAAAAATCAACCCGAGTGCTTTCCCAAATTTGACATAGCCTTTTTTAGCTAGTCCTTTTTTGAGGTAATACATTGGACCTCCATAAACAGTTCCATCAGGACCTATCTCACGGTATTTTACGCCCAAAGTACACTCGGCAAACTTGGTAGCCATTCCTAGCAAACCGCCAATAATCATCCAGAATGTAGCGCCAGGTCCTCCAATAGAAATAGCGACTGCCACACCGGCAATATTTCCTAAACCTACCGTGGCTGACAAGGCAGTTGCTAAAGCTTGAAAGTGGGATAATTCACCATCAGAATGATCGTTTTCCTTAATTTCTTCTATAACTTTTTTTTGTTCTTTTACATCGACATTATCATAAAGAACCTCAGCGCCAACCGCTTCAATGTCTTCATAATCTCCCCGTACAACCCTGATTGCTGTGCGAAATCCAGTAAAATTAATAATTTTGAAATAAACGGTAAAGTAAACAGCTCCTCCTATTAATAATAGCACTACCCAAGGCACTTTAAAGTCATCGCTAAAAGGGATTTCATAAAAAATAAGATCAATAAACCACTGGGTATTGTTTTGAAATACAGCATTGATTTTATCGGATAAAGACGCCTCTTGGGCAAAAGTAAAAACAGGAAACAATCCTGTGAGTAATAGGCAGTAAAACCGCTTCATATAATAATTAAATTGGTTGCTATGTCAACTTCAAAAAATACCTTTGTCTATTCATGAGCTGTTAAAATACAGTTTGAACATTTTATTGACAAGGTATAAGTTGAATAATAAGTCTTCTATTTGATTAAAAAAAAGAAAAATCTTAATTGAATGAAGACTTCTGAGGCTAATACCGTATGTATAAATTAAATAGTCCAATTTCGACTTTGTCTCATTGTACTAGTAATTTATGAACCACGGTATTATACCTATAAAAAATATTCTAAATCAGACTAAAAAATAATTATAATTGGTATAACAAATCTAACAAATAAACAATTCATACACAAATCCTATAAAACTGCAGTAGCTGTTATAAATTCAATTAGAATTTAAATTTCATTTCAGTATCTCAATTAAAACATCACAAAGTGTAATTACCCAAAGCTTATTTAACAAAAAAACGAGGAAACAATTAAATATCTCCTCGTTTATTATATCAACATTAATTGAAGCTTATTCTTTTTCGTAGCTTGCTACTTCTGCTTTAACCACTTCTTTGATTTGTTCAGTTTCAAAACCAGAATTAATTCCCCATACATAAGCAATCAGCCCGATTACTATTTCAGCAACCATTCCCCAAGGGAAGCCAAAGATCAAGCCGTCAGAATTAGGCTGTGAGCCATGTGGACCAAACGGTCCATAATAGCCATAAAAGCTCACCCAAAGTGTGCCAATCATTAAAAATATCAACCACCAACTGGCATTAATATGCTTACGGCCAATTTTATTACTAAATCCCCATAGTGCAAACAAATACCCCAATAATAGCACAACAAAAGCAGTATAATAAGTGGTAAACGACCAGGTTTCAGGTGTATCAAGTGGATTAGTATTAAGCACCCAACCACCTTCAACAGCTAAGTATAGCCACAACACTAAAAATGCAATACTCGTTGTATAACTAGCAGTTTTACCAATCCAGCCACGGCATCTCGCGTCATAAGCGCTGTATACTGGTAGACCTATAAGCACAATAGTAAACATATTTAATAAGACTTGAAAACCACTCCAATACAAGATAATCACAGCTCCTATAAATGAAACAGGCGCCCAAAAATGATAACCCTTAAGCTTAAATGGACGTTTTAATTGCGGCGCTGTTTTACGCATGACCGGCAAGCCAACACCGCCCATAATATAAGAAAGTACAGCTGCAGAACTAATAAACCCAACCAGTTTATACCAACTTGGTGCCGGCACAAAAAAGAGGCAACCCACTAAAGCTGAAATAATTAATGGCAACCACGGCACACCGTGTTTATTGTTAGCAGAAAAAATCTTCGGCAAAGAGCGGTGTACGGATAAGCCATAACCTGTACGTGATCCAGTGCCTAAGTATACCCATCCTGTAGCCAGTGGAGACACCGCAGCATCAATTAATAAAAAAGTTCCTAAAGCGGCCATGGCGGCAATATTAGCAGACTCAAGAGCGTGAAAAAGCGGGCCGTCTCCCCACCCTCCTTCAACAAGTTGACTCCAGCTACCAGGAGCTAAGCCCATATCACTCCAATTTAAGGCGCCGATAAATGCGATTTGCAATAAGGTATAAATCAGAGTTGGAATAGCAATTGATCCAAACGTAGCCCAAGGCACGTCGCGTTGTGGATTTTTAGATTCACCTCCATAATCTAAAGCTTGTCTAAACCCTAAAAGCGAAAAGACAATACCTGTCATCGGAATAGCGTGCAACACTCCAGGTATACCTTCGGGCATAAAACCACCGTAGAGTGTAAAATTGCTACTATCCATGATAAAAAACAAGGCTATAAAGGTTAAAACAGGCAAGCCAATTTTCCAAATAGTCACCCATTTATTGGCTTCAGCTAACAGTTTACTACCGTAATAATTTAAACAGAAAAAGAAAATCATCAGGCCAATTCCGGCTAATATTCCGTTAGGCCAACTCAACATATCTACGCCGTCAACAGTAGTTAACAAGTGTAAACTCGGATATTGTCCTCCGATATAGGTTAAGGTGGCTACGGCTTCAAGCGCTGGAATAGCGACTACCGAAATCCAATAGCCCCAGCCAATAATCCAACCTGAAAGCGAACCATGTGTCAAATAGGTGTAGCGTACAATTCCTCCAGAACGTGGTAACATCGAGCCTATTTCGAGATAAGTTAAGGAGATTAAAAAGATTAAGGCTGAAGCGATAATCCAGGACAAAATAGCTCCTGGGCCAGCCATATCAGCTGCTGCCAGGACTCCAAAAAGCCAACCAGAGCCTATCTGCGCACTAACGCCTAATAATAATAATTGAACAAATGAAACTTCTTTCTTCAAGCCTTTATCGGCTGATTCAAAACTCATAAAATTTATTTTTGATTAAAAATAGATACGTTTTTATGAAACACAAAATGAATAACAGTAAAGCAGCCCTTTCCATAAAAAGAAAAAGTGAACATACTTTAAGTATAAAAACAACAGGCTAAGGGGTGCTAGAATCCTTCGGCATAGAAAATACCGCTAGTACGTGAAATTTGTCTGTCAATGAGAAAATAGCTCTCATAATATAGATTTTGTGCTCTATTTGTAAAAACTATGCAATAGAACAAAAAACTCGCTTCATACAAACATAAAGCGAGTTAATATACTGTTAAAATCTATTTGTAAGCTATACTTCTCTATCGTCAAATCGAAGTTTAGCTTCATCTATTTCTTCAGGCATATGGTGTATTTTTATGGCATTAAAATATTTTTTCAATTCTTTTTTCACCTCAGGTGCCAAAATAATAAGGCCAACAATATTAGGGAATAACATTGAAAAGATCATCGCATCAGAAAATGCCACTACTGTATTTAAGGTAACTGTTGAACCAATAATGGCAAACAGTAGAAACATGGCTTTAAAGCTGATATCAGAAGCTTTGCTCTTTCCAAAAAGATATTTCCATGACTGTAATCCATAATAAGACCAAGAGATCATAGTTGAAATAGCAAATAAAATTACGGCGATTGTCAATACAATTGAAAAATGAGGAATAGCAGCATCAAAGGCCACAGAGGTTAAGGGTACACCTCCAATTTTTTCACCAGTGGCATTCAAAATTACCTTATCACCAGCCATACTCCCATAAGAGAACAGGTTGTATTTTGCATTGGTAATAATGATGACGATAGCAGTTGTAGAACCCACCACTACCGTATCGACAAAAGGGCCAATAATTGCCGCAATACCTTCGCTTGCCGGAAAATGAGTTTTCACTGCAGAGTGAGCAATTGGAGCAGATCCAATTCCTGCTTCATTTGAAAAAGCAGAACGTGTCATCCCGACAATAAGTACACCTAGAACACCGCCTAACAGAGAATCTGCATTAAAAGCGCCATCCCAAATTTGCCCAGCCGCAAAAGGAACCATGTCAAAATTCATCCCTACAATAATTAAACCAGCACCAACATAGGTTATAGCCATAAAAGGAACTAGCTTTTCAGTCACTGAGCCTATACGTTTTATACCGCCAATAATCACTAAACCAACTATAACCGTAATTAAAATTCCGAAATACAATCGCGCATTGGGAATATCAATATTGAATTGTGTTACAAATTGAGCTGCAGCTTGATTGGATTGCAACATATTACCGCCTCCCAAGGAACCACAAACGCAAAAAATAGCAAAAAACACAGACAAAACTTTACCTAATTTAGCAAAGCCTTTTGTGGCTAAGCCTTTTTTAAGGTAATACATAGGACCACCATAAGTATTGCCATTTTCATCTACTTCACGATAGCGCACTCCTAGTGTACACTCCACAAATTTTGAAGACATACCTAAAAATCCGGCTAAAACCATCCAAACAATGGCTCCGGGACCTCCAATAGCCATTGCTACGGCCACCCCTGCGATATTACCCATACCACAAGTGGCAGACAGTGATGCTGATAGCGCTTGAAAATGGGTGATTTCTCCTAATTTTCTACCCGTTAACTTAACTGCATTTATAATTTTACCTCCTTCTACCTTGATTTCTTCATCGGCAGGCACATAATATTCTAGATGCTCGTATTTACCGCGATTAGTATGGTAGCACTTTTTAAAGCTTCTAAAATTAAGTCCCTTAAAATATAGCGTAAAAAAAGTGGCTCCTAAGATTAATATTAAGACCACTATGGGTAATTCTATTGTTTTTTCAACCCCGGGCATATTAAATTTCCAATGATAAAAAACTACTCCCACAATAGGGTCAGAAATTTCTTTAAAAGCAGCTCCGATGCGTTCTGTAATAGATTTATTTTCTTGTGCGAATGTCATCAAGGGCAACATCAAAAATGTGACCAATACGAATAATTTCCTCATAAAAGTGTAGGGGATTTTAAATTTGAATTCTTAAAGAAAAGAAAAATAAATCACCTAGCCATAAAAAGCCTTAAATTTTAAGTTTATAAGAAGTTTTATACGTGTTTTAACTCGTGTTTAACAGTATTTAGGTGCTTATAAATCAAAAACAGAAGTGCGTTTGGTATAGACCATATCTTTAAAGCGCAAACAGAAAGCTAAGGTCAAATAGAGTGCAAACCCTATGCCCAAGGTGGCAAAAGAGAGGTAAATAAAAAATAGGCGGATGCGCTTAACCCGAATCCCCAAACGATCAGCTAAACGCGAACTGACATAAAAGCCATGGCGTTCAAAAAAGTAACGTATTTTATAAATTAACCTTAGCATTGCTCAAAGATAAGTGTTCTCTAGCCTTTTTGCAACAACTTAATTCCGAGGTTGCAGTGCAAACACCGATTTTTGTCGCAATAATTATGTTTGAGCTGCAACAAAGCTTGTGATGACAACGCATCTTTTGCTGTATTTGAGCGCAAACGATTAAACCCCTTAGTAATTCTATTCTTTTCAAGCGGCAATTGACGCATCAAAGCAAATAGTTCTTCGTCTATTTTTTTAACACTAGTAGAAGTGTAAGCAAATTTTAAGGGAACTACGGTATTAATTATCAGAAGATTTATAAAGTTTGGCGATAGTTTTTTAAGGCATGGTTTTACGTTTTTTTCAAAAGTGTAATGCGTTTTCCAAAATTCAGAAGTCGTTATCTGCAAGTTTTCTCTGATCTTCCTAAGATTATTTTCAGCTATCAATTGAGAAAATAGCTGGCGTTTTGAAACGATCAAATTTGCTAACTGAGCTAAGCGTATAGTGGGAAAATTTTGTGGACGTAATCTAAAGAAATGTACAGGTTCAGAAAGTTGCCGTTTTAATTGAAATTTTTGTTTTAAATAGGCGTACTCTTGTTGCAACTCTCGGTAATAATTGGCTTCTCCCGGTCGATCTAATAGTCCTACTTGACCAAAAAACAGAGCTTCCATAGGCATTACTTCTTGTATTTTTCGAATTACAGCATAAGGAATATGTTTAGCTAAGTTAAAAAAGGCAGATCCATTGACATTGAGTCCAAAGTTTTTAGCTAACAAACAGAACAGGGTTGCCTCCCAATCGTTGTGATTTTGTTGCAATAAATCTGTAATTGTTTTTGATTTAACTTGTAAGCGTTCAACATATAAACGTTCTAACCAATTAGTGAGTTCAAAATCTGAAAAATCAGGAAAATCGCGCTCACAGTTAATCCACTTCAGGGGCTTTAAATCAAGTAATTCATGATAATTAGTCAAGGTTTTATGAGACACATAATTTTTGAGCTCTAAGGTGGGAATTACTGAATTATTAGCCCGATACACTTCAACATCTTCATGCCAAACAACATGTAAAATCACATTGTCATAAGCGGAGTCGGTTTCGTGATGATGCGCATACCAGTCACTCGATTTAAGGTGAATTTCTACATTTCCGGCCCAGAGTTGACCGTCAATTTTGATCTGGGAATTAAAGAAATCAGGTCCAGCTTGATTTTGATTGTGTTGCCCTACGGCAATGAGCTGAATAGATTGATTTGCGGTTGATTTTAGATGAAGAAAATCAAACTTTTTAAACTTCCAGAGGTAATGTAAAAAATCTTCTTTCATAACAAGCTACTTCAAAACACTCTGTAAGTTAATCATTTAAAATGAAATAGGGAAGAAACACGTGCTCCTTCCCTATTTTATCAATTTCAAATACTGTTTATTTATTCTTCTAGAAATCCTTTTTCACGCATCCAATCGTCATTAAACATCTTGTTGACATAGCGGCTGCCGTGATCGTGAAAAAGCACCACAACCACATCGTCTTTAGAGAATTGATCTTTCAATTGCAGCAATCCTTTAACGGCTGCGCCGGCTGAATTTCCTAAAAACATAGCCTCTTCTTTAGCTAAGCGGCGTTGATAAATAGCTGCATCCTTATCGGTTACTTTTGTAAACCCGTCAATGAGTTTAAAATCTACATTTTTAGGCAAGATATCTTCACCTATACCTTCGGTGATGTAAGGGTAAATTTCATTTTCGTCAAAAATACCGGTTTCATGATATTTTTTAAATACCGATCCGTAGGTATCAATTCCCCAGATTTTAATATTTGGGTTCTTTTCTTTTAAATAGCGCCCAACACCTGAAATGGTGCCTCCGGTTCCTACCCCGACCACAAAATGCGTAATTTTCCCATCGGTTTGTTCCCAAATTTCGGGACCTGTAGATTCGTAATGCGCCAAGCTATTGGCTGGGTTGTCATATTGATTGACATACCACGCATTAGTCGTTTCTTCGGCGAGGCGTTTTGAAGTAGAGTAATACGAACGAGGATCATCTGGCTCAACATCAGTAGGGCATACGATTACTTCGCTACCCACCGCTCTTAAGATGTCAATTTTTTCTTTGCTCTGTTTATCGGAGATGACACAAATCATCTTGTAGCCTTTAATGATTGCCGCTAAAGCTAACCCCATTCCGGTATTACCCGAAGTGCCTTCAATAATTGTTCCGCCGGGTTTGAGTTTGCCTTCTTCTTCGGCTATTTCAATCATTTTTAATGCCATCCGATCTTTAACCGAATTACCCGGATTAAAGGTTTCGTATTTAGCTAAAACTAAGGCGTCAATTTCGGCCGTAATTTTGTTGAGTTTCACCAAAGGGGTATGCCCGATGGTTTCGAGAATATTTTTTGCGTAATCCATAATTGTCTGTCTGAATTTGCAAATATAATGTATCTCAAACGCAATAAAAACTAAAGTCTACATGCATTAAAATTCAATATTTCAAGGATTTAAAGTTCTGATTCATCATCATCATTATCAGCTTTCCACTCCCCGTACTTATGCAAATCTGTTTCGACAAATTTTAAGCCTAAAGTCAACACACTGATATCGTCAATATAACCCAGTCCGGGAATAAAATCAGGTATAACATCAAAAGGATTTAAAATGTAAAGCAACACAAACACCAATGAACTGATAGTAAACCAAGGTACATCAGTGTAATTTCCTTTGCGATAATCACTAATCATAGCAAACATCTGCTTAATCATATCAATGTATTTAGAAAAAGCGCCAGAATGAGTGACTTTTTCTTCTATTTTTTCCTTTTTATTTAGCGTTTTATCCACATCGGCATCTGATATGTGTACTGCGCCTTGATATAGAAAATCCTCATCTATTTCAGGTTGTTCTTTCATCTAGTATAATTTAATAGTGGTTTTGCGTTGTCAATGCTTAAAGGTAATTATTTATCGTATTAAAACGGTTACAGAGCGTATTATTTTTAATTTATCACAAGCGCTTGCGTCTAGGGCGATTTTCTGTTGGATTAGTTCGCACTAATTTTTTAAGTTCAGCTAACTCGTTTTCAGTTAATTCGCGATATTTACCTACGGGCAAGTCTCCTAAATCAATATTGATGACCCGAATACGCTTTAACTTAACCACACTAAATCCAAAATATTCACACATGCGACGGATTTGACGATTCAGCCCCTGTGTCAATACAATATGAAATTCGTGATCACCTGTTTGACGTACGCGACATTTTTTGGTTACCGTATCTAAAATAGGGACGCCATTACTCATTCCTTTGATGAATTCAGGTGTCACCGGATGATTGACTTTAACAATATATTCTTTTCCTTGGTCATTGCGTGAGCGCAGAATTTTATTGACAATTTCGCCGTCGTCTGTCAATAAGATTAAGCCCTCACTAGCTTTATCTAATCGCCCTATAGGATAAATGCGCTTGTGATAATTGATATAATCAACAATATTGTTCTTTTCTACTTTTCTGTTGGTAGTACACACTACGCCAATAGGTTTATTAAAGGCGATATAGGTTGGTTTTTCTTCTGTATTTTCAACAAGCTTACCGTCGACGCGTACCAAATCATTAGCGGTTACTTTTGTGCCCATTTCAGGGAGTTTTCCATTAATGGTAATGCGACCTTCGGCTAGTAATTGATCGGCTTTACGGCGCGAGCAATAGCCAGCTTGACTCAAATATTTATTAATGCGAATAGCCTTATCTTCTTCCATAATTTTTTACTTTTTTAAAAACTGTACCGTTTCATAATCTACTAAGTCATCGCGTAATCTATGCCCTAGGTTTTCTGTAATAAACAATCGTGATTTAGACCACAACCCTACCATTTTTCGCGATTCTTCACAACTGATTATTTTATCTTTTCTATCGTGAATAAACAAGGCGGGGAATTGGAAATCTTCAGCAAATTTAAGCATAGAAAACGACTTGAAACTATAGCCAAATTCCTTTATAAAACGTTGATTAAGCGCCTCCATAACTTTAGGTTTCAAGGCGAGTTTGTATTGAAAGGTATGAGCTATATTTTGCATTTCGAGTGCAGGAGCCAGCAACACCATTTTCTCAACGCCTTTTAGAGGAGTTTGAGCCTGTTGAAACAATAAGGTCATACCGCCTAAACTATGTCCTACAGCATATTTAGGAGTATATTTATCAGCTAATTGAGCAATAGCTTTCCCATAAAGCGGCACTGTAAAACGTTTACCTTCTGATCCGCCATGAGCAGGCGCATCGATTGCTAAAACAGCAAATCCTTCAGCTTGCAACTGCGGAATCAATGAGCGCCATCGCGCCGCATTGCTTTCCCAACCGTGTACCAGCAAAACGCAAGCCCCTTTTCCGGCCCAGTAATAGGTTTGTAATTTATAGCCGTCAAGAGCTAACTCAGTTCGCTTAGCCGTTTTTAAAAATTGCTTATGCCATTCTGACAGTTTTCCTTTTCTTGGCGTTACAAATAGTTTTAAAGCTTTATTTATGGCACGTTCAGGAGCATAGGTAAATAGCATATTTAGCCGCCGCCCTACCCAATGCGCAATATAAATTTGTATTTTTTTATTCAATTTAAAAATATTTTTATTAACCGGTTTTCAGTTTTACCAAGTGAGCCACATATGTTCAATTTTAGCCTCATCTTTGATTTGTGACACTTTAATCCGTTCTCCCAGTTTATTAGGTTTTAAAACATCGTTTTTATCAATACTGACATAGAAATTCATCTCATCAACAAACACCAAAACCGCGCCCAAAATATTCTCTATACGACTAATTTTATAATTTGTTTTCAACAGTTCAAAAGGGCTACCTATCCCTAATCCTGCTTCGGTTTTAAACAAGGTATCCACGACATCGACTCGTGTAATGGTGCTAGTCGAATCGAATTTTATTTTAGGTGTTAATCGCAGTAGCACTTGCCCCTCATTGCCATAAACCACCACCTCGTTTCCATTTGAAAAATAGGGAGAGGTATTTTCATTAACCACTGAATCCGTTTTAAATACAGACTGTATTTGTTTGAGAGTTGTCTTTGGAGTAAGCAAGCCAATTTGAGCTTTTGAAATCAAAAACTCAGGTTTTACCACTTCTTTACCACAAGATACTAAAATGAACAACAGCACCAATCCTCCGACTACACTTCTTTGCATAAGCTCATAATTTTGCACAAAAGTACACAATGTATTTTTACCTGTACAGGGTTAGTTGTATCTTTGTGAAATGAAAACGAAGGAATTAGAACAAGCGATTAATGCGGGTGAGAAGCTCCCTTTAATGGAACAATTTTACACCATTCAAGGCGAAGGTTTTCACAAAGGTACGGCGGCTTATTTTATACGCTTAGCCGGCTGTGATGTAGGTTGCCACTGGTGTGATGTAAAAGAGAGTTGGGATGCTGAAATTTATCGCGCTGAAGCTATAGAAAAACTTGTCAGTGCCGCAAAAGCACACTGCAAACTTGTAGTTATCACAGGAGGCGAACCTTTGATGTACAACTTAGATTTACTTACACAAAAGTTGCAAGAAGCCGGACTTCAAACTCACATTGAAACTTCTGGAGCACACCCGGTATCGGGCACTTGGGATTGGTTTTGTCTTTCGCCTAAAAAGCTAAAGTTACCTACAACTAAATCTTATGAAATCGCCCATGAACTCAAAGTTGTTATCTACAACAAACACGATTTTCAATTTGCCGAAGAGCAGGCGCAAAAAGTCAATGGCAATTGTATTTTATATATGCAGCCAGAGTGGAGCGTGCGCGAAAAGATTATGCCTCTGATAGTAGATTATGTTTTAAAACATCCGCAGTGGAAAGTTTCTCTACAATCACACAAGTATTTAAACATTCCTTAAATACGAATCGCAAAAATTTAGAGTTATACCTATAGCTATCTGCATATAGATAGTTGCAAAGCCAATGTGAAACGCCATCACGAGTGAGTTTCAATATAAAAACACAAAACAAATAAGTTACAATAGGAATATTTTATAGTTATCCCGAATAAAACTATGCTAAAGAGTTGTAGATTTTCTATATTTGTGACTTTGTCAAGATAATAGTAAAGAATATGAGCGAAGAGATTGAAAAAAATTATTCAGCCGATAATATTCAGTCCCTTGAAGGGATGGAACACGTGCGTATGCGTCCGTCAATGTATATTGGCGATGTCGGCGTGCGCGGGCTACACCATTTGGTTGAAGAAGTTGTTGATAACTCTATTGACGAAGCAATGGCCGGCCATTGTGATAAAATCAAAGTCACCATTCACGAAAATGGTTTTTTAACTGTTGAAGATAACGGTCGTGGTATACCTGTAGGCTTACACAAAAAAGAAGGCGTTTCAGCTCTTCAAGTGGTCATGACTAAAATTGGTGCCGGTGGTAAATTTGACAAAGATTCATATAAAGTTTCTGGTGGATTGCACGGTGTAGGGGTAAGTTGTGTTAACGCACTTGCCGAAAACCTTCGTGCTACCGTTTATAAAAACGGCAAAATTTGGGAACAAGAGTACGAACGTGGAAAACCATTATATCCTGTAAAAAGTGTTGGAGAAACTGACTTGCACGGTACTGTTGTCAGCTTTAAACCGGACAACCAAATTTTTAAAGACACTATCGACTTTAACTTTAACACGCTTTCAAATCGTTTACGCGAATTAGCTTTTTTAAATAAAGGTCTTGAAATCATCTTAACCGATGAGCGCGAAAAAGACGAAGAAGGTAATTTCCTCTCATCCACATTTCTCTCTAAAGAAGGACTAAAAGAATTTATTCGCTATCTAGATGAAACTAGAGAGCCTTTAATCTCTAAAGTCATCTCAATGGAAGGTGAGAAAAATGGAATTCCTGTTGAAGTTGCCATGATCTACAACACCTCATACAACGAAAACCTCCATTCTTACGTCAACAACATCAACACCCACGAAGGCGGAACGCACCTTTCAGGATTTCGAAGAGGATTAACCACTACCTTAAAGAAATACGCTGATAATTCAGGTTTACTTTCAAAATTAAAGTTCAGTATTGCCGGAGATGACTTCCGCGAAGGACTCACCGCCATTGTATCTGTAAAAGTAGGTGAACCACAGTTTGAAGGACAAACCAAAACTAAGTTAGGAAACCGCGAAGTTTCTTCTGCCGTATCACAAGCTGTTTCTGAGATGCTTGACATCTACTTAGAAGAAAACCCTAACGAAGCTGAAATTATAGTCAAAAAAGTAATTTTAGCGGCGCAAGCCCGTCACGCTGCAAAAAAAGCGCGTGAAATGGTGCAACGCAAAACAGTAATGGGCGGCGCGGGATTACCAGGAAAGCTATCAGACTGTTCAGAGCAAGACCCTGAAAAATGTGAAGTATTTTTAGTTGAGGGAGACTCAGCGGGAGGAACAGCAAAACAAGGACGTGACCGAAATTTTCAAGCCATTCTTCCCCTTCGCGGTAAGATTTTGAATGTAGAAAAAGCTATTCAACACAAAGTTTACGAAAACGAAGAAATCAGAAATATCTACACAGCACTCGGCGTTACAGTAGGAACTGAAGAAGACAGCAAAGCGCTTAACCTATCCAAATTGCGTTATCACAAAGTGGTCATCATGACGGATGCCGATGTGGATGGAAGCCACATTGCTACACTTATTCTGACTTTCTTTTATCGCTATATGCGCGAATTAATTGAAAATGGACACGTTTATATAGCCACTCCACCACTCTATTTAATTAAACGCGGTAAAACTAAGCGCTACGCGTGGAGTGAAGAAGAGCGCAAACAAATTACTTCTGAATACAATTCAAAAGTCTCTGTACAACGCTACAAAGGTCTTGGTGAAATGAATGCAGAACAATTATGGGATACTACCATGAACCCAGAACACCGCATCTTGCGTCAAGTAACTATTGAAAATGGCAGTGAAGCAGATCGCATCTTCTCGATGCTCATGGGAGATGAAGTTCCTCCTCGTCGTGCATTCATCGAAAAAAATGCCGTTTACGCAAATATTGATGCTTAAAAATGAGTTAGAAAAAATCTCCGAGCCCATAAATTCGGAGATTTTCTTTATGTAAATTATTAGCTCATCACAAAACACAATCCCAACAAATCATTAAATTATAAAAATAACCCTTGTTTTTTTAAAAGAACTGCAAATCGAGTAATAGTCAAAAAAATCAGCTAAACAAAAAAACTGACACATAAACGCAAATACTAACAAAACAATAATGCGCTTTGTGAATTTTAAGTTAATAATTTTTTTGTCTTTTCATAATTGAAAACCTATATTTGTCCGCTTTTAAAACACATCAAATAAATAATCTTCTTGCAGAATGCACAATAAAGGATTAATCAGACTCTTTGCCATACTATTTGGTATTGTCAGTATTTACCAGCTTTCATTTACATTCATTACGAATAAGGTTGAAGACGAGGCCGAGACATACGCTACTCAAAAAATCAGTGAAGAAGTTCCTGACTTTGGCGATTTACGCCAACAAGCTAGAACAAACTACTTAGACTCTGTTGCTAACAAACCCGTTTTTGCTGGAATCACTTATGAAAAGGCTAAAGGTAAACAGCTCAACAAAGGGCTTGACCTCAAAGGTGGATTAAGTGTAATTTTACAAATCTCAGTTCACGATTTGTTGAATGAATTATCTAATCACTCAAAAAATCCGGCTTTCCAAAAAGCTTTAGCCGAGGCTGATGAAGCTCAAGAAAAAAGTCAAGACACTTACATCAACTTATTTTTCAAAGCTTTTGACAAAATTCCTGATGCTAAGCTAGCGTCACCTGATATTTTTGGCAACAAAAACCTCAGTGGTGCGGTAACTTTCAACATGACTAATGAACAAGTGAAGCAAGTTATTGCTAAACGTGTTGATGAAAGTATCACCTCTGCTTTCCAAGTGTTGCGTCAACGTGTTGACAAATTTGGAGTTGCTCAACCTAACATTCAACGTTTAGGAGAATCTGGACAAATCCTTATTGAATTACCTGGAGCTGAAGATGTATCTCGTGCCAAAAACCTTTTACAAAGCACTGCTCAGTTAGAGTTTTGGCACGTTTATCAAGCTAAAGATTTCAGCACGTTCTTACAGCGTGCCGATGCAGAATTAGCTTCATTACAAAACAACACTAAAAAAGCAGCTGTTGACACTACTCAACAAGTTGCTGATTCAAGCAAAACTCAAGAAGCTGACATTGAAGCTTTATTAAGTGATGACGATCAATCATCAGCTGAAGAAAATATATTAAATGCTCAAAATCCATTATTGAGTCTTGTTAAAGGAACAGGTTATCCTACGGGGCCTATTCTAGCTCAATTTGCTGTTAGCGATACAGCTAAAGTAAATGAGATGCTGCACAATCCTAAAGTGCGCGCACTATTGTCTGCTGACAAGCGTTATGCGCGTTTTGCCTGGGGAATGCCTGATAAAAAAACAGGACTTGTAGGCTTATATGCCATCAAAAGCAATAAGCGTAATGAAGCACCACTTACGGGTAGTGTTGTAACCAACGCCACTCAAGTTTACGACCAATTTAGTCAACCTGCAGTATCTCTAGAAATGGATGCTACCGGAGCTAAGATTTGGGAAAACATGACCGGCGAGGCTTACAAACAAGGTACTCAAATTGCTATTGTTCTTGACAACACCGTTTATTCAGCACCAGGTGTCACTACAGGTGCTATCGCTGGTGGACGTAGTCAAATCACAGGTAACTTTGATATCAACGAAGCAAAAGATTTAGCAACTGTCCTTGAGGCTGGTAAACTTCCAGCTAAAGCAAGTATTGTTCAAATTGAAATTGTTGGACCATCATTAGGTCAAGAAGCCATTAATACTGGTATTATTTCATTCGCTTTAGCTTTAGGTATCGTATTGATTTACATGATTTTCTACTACGGTAGAGCTGGTTTATATGCTGATATCGCCTTGTTAGTTAACTTGCTATTCATTTTTGGTATTCTGGCGGGTCTTGGCGCTGTATTAACCTTACCTGGTATTGCTGGTATTATCTTAACCATAGGTATGTCAGTGGATGCTAACGTACTGATTTTTGAACGCAGTCGTGAAGAAATCCACAATGGAAAATCAAACGTTGCAGCCATCAATGATGGTTTTAAAGAGGCGTTATCTTCTATTATTGACTCTAACTTAACTACAGCCTTAACTGGGGTTATCTTATTAGTCTTTGGTACAGGTCCTGTAAAAGGTTTTGCTGTAACTTTGTTGATTGGTATTTGTACCTCATTGTTTACCGCCATTTACGTTACACGTCTTTTTGTAGACAAACACACTAGAAACGGTAAACCATTAAAATTTTCGACAAACATTACCAAAAATTGGTTCTCAAATATCCACATTAACATTACGGCTAAACGCAAAATAGTTTATGTTATCTCTGGTTCATTAATTCTTATTAGTTTGATCTCTATCTTTACAAGAGGATTTAACCAAGGGGTTGATTTTGTTGGGGGACGTTCATATACTGTTCGCTTTGATCACGATGTCAATGCTCCAGAAATTCAAGATGAATTATTAGCTACTTTTGGTAGTGCTGAAGCGATTATTTATGGATCTAACAATCAACTTAAAATTACAACTAAGTACAAAGTTGACGAACAAGGCCAAGCTGTTGAAAATGAAATTTTAGATAAACTCTACACTACATTAAAACCCGAATTTCCGGCCAACTTAACTTTAGCTAAGTTTAAAACTGCCGACACAAAAGATGGAATTGGTGTGATGTCATCTATTAAAGTAGGGCCATCGATTGCTGAAGATACTAAAGTTGACTCATTCTATGCCGTTTTAGCTTCAATCATCGGTATTTTCCTTTATATCATGATTCGCTTTAAAAAATGGCAATTCAGTTTGGGAGCAACCCTCGCTTTGGTTCACGATACCATTATTTTGCTTGGAATTTTCTCAATCTTCCGTGGCATGTTACCATTCAGCATGGAAATCAATCAAGATTTTATCGCGGCCATCTTAACTGTTATTGGTTATTCAATTAACGATACCGTGGTAGTATTTGACCGTATTAGAGAATATCTCAATTGGCATCCAAAGTGGACTTTAAAAGAGAATGTCAATGAATCTATCAGTAGTACATTAAGTCGTACATTCAACACTGGTATGACAGTATTCTTGGTACTCTTAGTTATTTTCTTATTTGGTAGTGAAAGTATTCGCGCCTTTGTTTTCTGTATTATGATTGGTGTAGTTGTTGGTACTTACTCTTCAGTATTTGTTGCTAGCCCAATTATGTATGATACCTTAAAGAAAAAAGGAGATGATATTTTAAATAAAAAATTAGGAGAATAATCTCATCAACCCTACATATTTAGAGCCATTCTTTTTGAGTGGCTCTTTTTTTATACCTTAAAGTTAACTTGCTGTACTATAAAATTATCGCGAAAAGCTTAATTTTGTAGGAAATTTACTGACTTAGCACTTATGAAACTTTTTAAATACTTCTTTTTACTGATACTCATCCTTGTTTTAGGAGTTGCTGCATATATTGGGTTATCTAAAGGACAATATCAGATAGAAAAAACGGTGAAGATTCAAGCGCCAAAGGAATTAGTTTTTGAAAAATTAACTGATTTTAAAGACTGGAAAAATTGGTTACCTCAAGTAGACTCAACTTATAAACTTAGTTTTGATGACACACAGCTTTCATATAAACAGCCTATTTCTGGGATAAGTTTTATTTTATCAACGCTTTCAAAAACACACTACAGCGCTATTACGCAAAAAGCGGTATGGAAAAAACAATACGGCACTGTATCTTTTGACCTCAATTGGCAAATAACAATGCAAGGAGACCAGAGCTATGTAACATTAGAGCTTAAAGCAGACCAAGATTATTGGGCAAAAGCTGTAAATTTATTTACACAAACCCAACCACAACAGGTCTTAGAAAAACACATCGAAGAAAGTTTAGCAAAATTCAAAAAATATATTGCAAAGGAAATGGCTGTTTATAATTTAACTATAAATGGTACATTTGAAGCGGCTTCTAAATCTTATTTTTTCTACAGCCTATCCAGCAAGACTAATCCTGCTCAAATTCAAGCTAAACGAGAAAAGGCGTATACTGTATTTAACAATACCCCGTTGAGCGGTATCTCTAGTGCCTCTCCCCTAGTACTCTTTTACAATAAAATTGATTCTAAACATCACAATGCTATAATTTCATTTGCAAAATTTAGTAGTGGAGATTCCATTATTCCTCCCGAAGACTCTAAACTTCTTCTAAGTACAACTACTGGCGGTTTAACTTTAAAAGCCACCCTAACCGGCAATTACAGCAACATTCCTAAATTATGGGAAAAAGCAAAAGTGTATATGTATGCTAATGGATTGACACAAGACCAATCGCGATTGCCTTATGAAATTTATAAACGCGATGCTACAACAACCAAAAATCCAGCTAAATGGATTACTGAATTATACATTCCTGTAATACCAAAGTGATTAAATTTTTAATCTAATTTGTATTATTTGTATCGGTATTATACCGTGAGTAACAGATAATAGCACAATGAGACTGCTGTCGGAATTGAACTTTATAAGTAGTTACTCTTTTTTCTGCTCTGCTACTACTGTAATAAGCGCTTAATGATTTGCAATTGCCCGGTGTGATAAGCGGTATGCGCAACAATCAACAACAGCTCCCGCAAAAGGCTTTGCTCATCATGTGTGGCGTGCTTTACAGGATGTGTAACGACTAGTGAAGCATCAGAAATCCATTTTTCTAACTCAGAGAAATCATGTGCATAGGCTGCTTTTAATTCTTCCCAATCAGATTCATTTTGAGGTGCGCTCTGATCAGGCCAATAATCTACAGGCCAATTTGTTTCTCGATACTTATCAGCACTGACAAAATTTATAATATCGCGTTGTGCAAACCAAATGTGATAAAACACTTCATAATACGAATAGGGCAATCCACAAACGCGTTGACCTACTAACTCAAAAGGCACATCATTTATAAAATCGGACAAGGGCACAAAGGCCATTCCTCCTTTGATGTGTTTGATCAATTCAGACTTAACAAATAAATTTATAGCATCACTTTCCATAACTCAAAAATCAACTAGCGATTAGCTCAAAACCCAAATCGCTCAAGAATATATTTTGGACAGCGCATAGGTTTTTTAGTTTTCATATCTGAAAAAACTAAAATTGTTTCGGCTTGGGTCAAAATTTCTCCTTTAGCATTTCGGATGGTATAATCAAAATGAATTTTAGCCGTCGGTTTCTCGTGCAAAACAGTTTCTACATCGAGTACCTCATCAAAGACTGCCGGCTTGCGATATTTAATATTCAATTCATATACAGGAAGCATAACCCCACTCTCTTCTAGAGCGCGATATGACAATCCAAATTTATCAAACCACTCAATACGTGCAAGCTCAAAATACTGGGCATAACTACCGTGATGCACCACCCCCATTTGATCAGTTTCACCATAGCGTACACGAATTTTTGTATTGTGTTTTTTCATAAAATTTACCTGAAGTGTAGTTTATTTTTTGTATGACAAGGTTTATAAAGATGCAAATAAAAAAGGGAAATATCAAGGGCAAAATAATTTTTTTGTTAGTCTTTTTGTTCACATCTTTGTCAGAACCAAAATGAAAAACGCTCACTTTTTTTAAGTGGTTCATTACTAACTATTTCGACTAACCAAAAATGATTAAGGAGAATACTATTATGGAAAAAACTGCAGAATCGGTTTGGGGAAGTTGCCTCAATTTTATCAAAGATAATATCTCTGATCAAGCATACACCACATGGTTTGCACCGATAAAAGCAGTTAAACTTGAAGCGCATGCGCTGAGTATTCAAGTTCCTTCCAAATTCTTCTACGAATGGTTAGAACAACACTACGTCAAGTTATTAAAAGTTGCCTTAACCCGTGAACTAGGAAATCAGGCCAAATTAGTTTACGCCATAAGGATGGAAAACACCCATGGCAACAAGCGTCCTTTTACTGAAAAAATTCCGAGTGCACAGCGCGAAAAAATATCTTCTCAAGAAGTAGATGTTCCGGTAAAAAATAAAAGTCCGGAACTCAAAAATCCGTTTGTGATTCCCGGCATTCGCAATATCAAAATTGATTCGCAACTCAATCACTCCTATTCTTTTGAAAACTTTTTAGAAGGCGATTCTAACCGCTTGGCTCGCTCTGCCGGATTAGCAGTTTCAAACAAACCTGGTGGCACTTCATTTAATCCCCTACTCGTTTTTGGTGGTGTAGGATTAGGTAAAACTCACTTGGCTCACGCTATTGGCGTAGAAATTAAAGAAAAACACCCGGAGAAAACGGTTTTATACATCTCTGCAGAACGCTTTACGCAACAATACATTGAATCTGTACGAAAAAATAATCGCAATGATTTTATTCATTTCTATCAGATTATCGACGTTTTGATTGTTGATGACATTCAACTATTATCAGGAAAAGCAGGTACACAAGAAGTGTTTTTCCACATTTTCAATCACCTTCATCAAAACCGAAAACAGGTTATCCTCACCAGTGATAAAGCTCCTGTAGATATTCAAGATATCGAACAACGCTTGTTGTCACGTTTTAAATGGGGACTTTCAGCTGAATTACAAAAACCGGATTACAATACACGTGTCAAGATTATTCGCGACAAGCTATTCCGCGATGGTGTAGAGATGCCTGAACCTATCATTGAGTATTTGGCCAACAATATTAAAACCAATATCCGTGAGTTAGAAGGCGCGATTATTTCACTTATTGCGCACTCTTCTTTCAGTCGTGAAGAAGTCAGTATCGAACTGGCCCAAAAAGTAGTACAAAACTACGTCAAAAACACTAAGAAAGAAGTGTCAATTGATTACATCCAACACGTGGTGAGCGATTACTTTCAAATGGATGTCGAAACCTTACAATCTAAAACGCGTAAACGTCACATTGTTCAAGCGCGTCAGTTAGCCATGTTTTTCTCTAAAAAGCTCACCAAAGCTTCATTAGCGAGTATTGGTTCTCAAATCGGAAAGCGCGATCACGCTACAGTTTTACACGCTTGCAAAACCGTTAATAACTTATCAGCAACAGACAAACAGTTCAACAAATACGTTGAAGACCTCAGCAAAAAACTCACACTCTGATGAAGACAACAAAGGTCCTTATGGTATGTTTAGGCAATATCTGCCGATCTCCGTTAGCAGAAGGCCTTTTACGTTCAAAAGTTGATGAGCAATCTGTTAGTGTAGATTCAGCCGGCACGTCTAATTATCACCAAGGAGAATACCCTGACCCACGGATGATTGACACAGCTACAGCCCATCATATCGGTATCAGCCATCTACAATCACGACAATTTACCGTAGCTGATTTTGATGCATTTGATTTCATCTATGCTATGGATCAGTCAAATTATGACAACATCATCAAGCTGGCTCGAAATACCACAGACAAGGCCAAAGTAGAGCTTATTTTAAATGTTCTTCCCGACACGCCTTATCAAAGTGTTCCCGACCCTTATTTTGGCGGTGGAAAAGGTTTTAAACTCGTCTATCAACTTTTAAACGAGGCGACTGACTTAATAGCCAAAAAACTTCAACAAGTTTCTTAACTTATCACCTATAAATCAATTTTATATGGCTACTGCTTTTGGAAAATTACACCTTATTCCTACCACTTTAGGAGCTAGCGAACTCTCAAATGTTTTACCGGCACAAGTTCCTCAGCTTATATCAACTATTGATCATTACATTGTTGAAAATGAAAAAACAGCGCGTCACGACATAAAAAAGGTAGTCCCCGAAAAGTCTCAACCCAACTTAAAATTCAGCATACTCAACAAACGTACTACACGCGAAGAATTTCAACATTATTTAGAACCTTGTCTCAACGGTATTGACATGGGGCTGATGAGTGAAGCCGGATGCCCGGGCATTGCGGATCCTGGCGCTCAAATTGTAGCCTTAGCCCACCAAAAAGGTATCCGTGTTGTACCGGTTGTCGGTCCATCATCTATCACCTTATCGATGATGGCCAGCGGTTTAAACGGGCAGAATTTTGCCTTTAATGGGTATTTACCCATTGATAAATCTGAACGTAAAAATGCTATTAAACAACTTGAAAAACTATCTTTTGAATATAATCAAGCGCAGATTTTCATAGAAACACCTTACCGCAATCACAAGCTTCTTGACGATTTGATAAAATACCTTCACCCGCAAACTAAACTGTGTATTGCCTGTGAAATTACTTTACCTACAGAGTATATTGTCACCAAACCCATACGGTTATGGAAAAAAGAAAAGCTCGACCTTCATAAAAAGCCGAGCATCTTCATTATCCAAAAAGAAAGACTAACTTAAGCTTGTCCTTCTAGTGTATCCAAATTTACTTTAGCCTGTCTATCAGCTTTAATATGAGTTAAATCATAACCGCCAAAGCGTTTCATATAATGCTTAATACTGGTTCCAAACGCATCAGAAGCACCACTATTTCCCGCGCTTCTAAGAAAGCGTTTCACACCGCCAGGTCCCGCCAAATGTGCTGCCGCTAAAATTCCGGATTCTGTCACCTCAACTCCTTTAATAGTTGTGCCTACATATTGATGAATGTAACGACGTAACACCCATTTGTTTCGCGCTACATAAGCCTTAAAAGCCGCTTCCTGAATAGCCGGAGAATGCATAAATTCATTGGTATCATACACCCCTATTAAAGCTAATGTGTGTTTGCTGAATTGATATTTACCCATATAACCAAACACGTTTACACGACTGTAATCACTTTGAGATTCTTTAAATCCCATGGCCGCTTTAAAACCGGTAAAATCTTTTTGTAAAAGTGGGTAATTTATCCGAATTGAATCAACAGTGTATAACATTCCTGTTGAATTTGTTAGTGACGTTAGAGTCACTTCTTTTTGAGCAGTGTGCTCAACCTTTTCTTTGGTCGAAAAACTAAAAAAAATCAATGCCAGAGCTGCCGGCAAGGTTGAAAATTTTACAAATTTCTTTCGCACAAAATAAAATTTACAAAGGACTTTAATACGTTATTTCTATCTATCTAACTGCCTTTGAATTAGGGGACAAAGGTACATTTTTTATTTAAATGACAATTTATTTACAAAAAAATATAACATAAGCTTTGAAACCCCGCCTTTTTACTATCATTAGCACATTAGTTTAACCGCATTAAATTGTAAAAAAACAAGTGTTTTTAGATTTGACACAGGTGTTATACTGAACATTAAGAGAAATAAATTGAGAGTTCCTCAACAAACCTAATTCTAAACCGGTTTAAAATAGTATTTTTGTCATAAGAGCTTTAATACCGTATGGATAAATTAAATAGTCCAATTTCGACTTTGTCTCATTGTACTAGTAATTTATAAACCACGGTATTATACCTATAAAAAAATATTCTAAATCGGACTAAAAAATAATTCTAACTGGTATAAAATAAATTTTTTATGAAACTATACAGTCAACAAAATTGGCAAAAAAGTAGCGCTAGCGATGACAACGCTGTCATATTAGATGTGCGTACTCCTGAAGAATACAACGAAGCACATATTCCTGGCGCACAATTAATGAACGTTCAAGACCCACAATCATTTATGAAAAGTCTTGAAAAATTAGACAAATCAAAAAACTTTTATGTGTATTGCCGTTCCGGTAAACGCAGCAATAAAGCTTGCCTAGTTTTAGATCACAATGGTTTTGAAAACGTTTATGACCTTGAGGGCGGCATTGAAGCCTGGACAGGTAAAACTGAATAAACTACTTCCGCTGCCGCGCGATTGTATCATGTGGCATCTCCACTACCGCGCGATTACATCGCGTGGCTAAACAAAACAGTTGTCTTTTATCCTGCTTACTGATTGCCCTAAATCTTTTACCATACGAAAGGATTCAAAAACCACACGAAAGGATTCGTGTGGTAGCGGGGTGAATAATTTTTACCTCCCTCCTTTCTTAGAATTATTAATTTTGTAAACCACCTTCTGATGGATCATAAACTGCAAACTTATTACGACTATTAATTGCCAGATAGTTATGTGCCAAACACTAAAATTACTCATTATATTAAACTCCTCATTATCAAAAGGTATAATGCCAACAAAAAGTAAAATAGCGACAGAAAAGATAATTATCAACAAGGTAAGTTTACGCTTTGGTATTTTGAACAACAACCTATAGAAAACATACATCAATACTGGAGCTATAACAAAAGTAGTTATCAAAAAAACAAAATCTGAAATAGGCATATCTCTTCCCAAAAGCACATCGTGTAGTAAAAATTTTAAAAAATGGACTTCATAACGAAAGCCGAATAAGCTGATGCTAAAAACCAAATATGATAACAAGATACTAAAGAGGCTTCCTAAAAATGGATTGTATTTATGGAAACCCCAATTAGCCACTCCTA